>JAYVNQ010000236.1:0-28447 GCA_043758365.1 Chitinophagales bacterium | reverse complement strand
CATTTTGCATGAAGTACACTTTACAGATGCGGCCACAAATTTTAATGCCATTCGTTTTGCAACAGAATATGGTTTAGCGGGTACAGCTATATGGCGTTTGGGTGCCGAGGACAATAGACTTTGGGATTTCTACAATTTACCCATGACAAAACAGCCTTTAAAAAAATTCAACTTCCAAGAATTCAATAAGGTACAAGGGCTAACGGAGGTTGATTTTATGGGCAAAGGCGAGATTTTAGATGTTGTTTCAACACCAAAAGACGGTAGAATTACAACTGAAGTTGATACGGCAGACATGCTAATTTCAGAAGAAAAATATGAGAGTCTTCCATCTAGCTACGTAATAAAAAAATGGGGCTATACCGCTAAGAAAAAAATTGTATTAACGTACGATGATGGACCAGACTCGAAATACACAAAAGAAATTTTAGATACGTTGGCATATTATCATGTACCAGCATCATTTTTTGTTGTGGGCATAGAGGCAGAAAAAAATATTCCTTTGATAAAAAGGATTTTTAGAGAGGGTCACGAAATTGGCAACCATACATTTACCCATCCAGATATGAGTGCCGTAAGTACCAAACGTGCTTTATTAGAAATGGATGCAACAAGGCTATTAATTGAGTGTATTACTGGCCACAGTACAATAATGTTTAGAGCGCCATTTAATGCTGATTACGAGCCTGAAAAACATGAAGAGATCGTACCAGTAGCACTCAGCAGAACTAGAAATTATATTACCGTGGGTGAAGGTATTGACCCAGAAGATTGGCAGCGTGGGCTTTATAAAAATTTTACTGCAGATACGATATTTAATAGAGTTATAAGGTCTTACAATAGCCATATTGATGCTGGCGACAGTGTAAATATTGTTTTATTGCATGATGCCGGTGGTGATAGAAGCCAAACTGTGTTAGCAACAGGTATGTTAATACGGTATTTTAAAGCAAAGGGTTACGAGTTTACAACAGTAGCAAATTTACTTGGCAAAAAACCAACAGATATGATGCCACCTGTATCTCAAGGTAATGGCTACTACTTGCTACAATTAAACTACGTACTGGCAGAATTTGGTTATTTAAGTAGTTATATTTTCTTCGCATTGTTTTTAGTTTTTATGTTAACAAGTGCTATTAGGCTTATAACGCTGGGTATTTTGGCAATTTTTCAAAAGAAAAAAGAGCAAAATCTTGTACCAATTGTTCTTGTAAATTATCCTTTGGTTTCAATCATTGTTCCAGCTTATAATGAAGAGATTAATGTTATCGCGTCTCTAAATAATTTATTAAAATGCGATTATCCCAACTTTGAAATTGTGTTTATAGATGATGGTAGCAAAGATGCCACATGGGTAAAGGTTACAGAGGTTTTCGCCAATCATCCCACTATAAAATTATTTAACAAAGTCAATGGTGGCAAGGCTTCTACCCTAAATTTCGGTATTGAAAAAACAACAGCAGATTATGTGATTTGTATTGATGCCGACACCAAATTGGCGGCTAACGCAGTGAGTAGATTGATGGATAATTTCTTCTCTCAACAACTGCCAAATGAGAAAATAGTAGGTGCTGTTGCAGGAACGGTCAAGGTTGGTAACGAGGTTAATTTGCTTACAAAATGGCAAAGCATTGAGTATATCACTAGCCAAAATTTTGATAGAAAAGGATTTGCTTATGTAAATGCAATAACAGTTGTTCCTGGCGCAATTGGTGCTTTTAGAAAGCAAGCATTAATAGATGCAGGCGGTTTTACCACGGATACCTTGGCCGAAGATTGTGATCTTACAATCCGTATTTTAAGGGCTGGTTATGTTGTAGCCAACGAGCCTAAAGCCGTTGCTTACACAGAAGCTCCAGAAACTGTAAAAGAGTTTATGAAGCAGCGTTATCGTTGGAGTTTTGGGGTTATGCAAACTTTCTACAAAAACAGAGATTTACTGTTGAATACAAACCATAAATCACTTGGATTTATTGCAATGCCAGACATACTGTTATTTAAATATATAATACCTTTTTTTACGCCTTTGGCGGATATTTTAATGTTAATTGGCTTAATAACAGATAATGCAGGACAAATAGGTTTTTATTATATTATATTCACCTTAGTAGATGCAAGCATTGCTGCCTTATCATTTTTATTTGATAAAGAAAACCCTGCAAAACTTATATGGTTATTTCCACAGCGTATTATTTACCGTTGGTTAATGATGGTTGTATTGTTTAGATCATTTAGGCGAGCTATTAAGGGTGAGTTACAGCTTTGGGGCGTATTAAAAAGAACGGGTAACGTGAAAGATATTGCTATTGCCAAGTAATTAAAAAAGCCTGTAAAAAATGGTTTTTACAGGCTTTTTGCGGAGAGTAAGAGATTCGAACTCTTGATACAGTTTCCCATATACACACTTTCCAGGCGTGCTCCTTCAACCACTCGGACAACTCTCCTTTATTTAATCTTTACAGGGTGGTAAAAATAACATTTCAAAACAAAACTTCAAAACATAACAATGTTACAAAGTTTAACCGTTGTAAAACCACAAATCAGCATCCTTGTTATTAATTGTCACGATTAACTTTACACACTTAAATGTATTTATGAACGAAAATTTTGTTGCACGGATAACGCAAGAGCTACATGATATTGAACATGCTGGCTTATTAAAAAAAGAACGGATTATTACAAGCGAACAAGGTGCAGAAATAGTGGTTAATGGCAAAAAAGTTTTAAATTTCTGTGCTAATAATTACCTGGGTTTATCATCGCACCCAAAAGTTATTGAAGCGGCACACAAAACCATCGATACCCACGGTTACGGCATGAGCAGCGTGCGTTTCATTTGCGGTACGCAGGATATTCACAAAGAATTGGAAGAAAAATTGGCCGCCTTTTTAGGGACAGAAGACACCATTTTATACGCTGCCGCATTTGATGCTAATGGAGGTGTTTTTGAACCATTATTTAATGAGGCCGACGCAATAATTAGCGATAGTTTAAACCATGCCAGTATTATTGATGGTGTAAGATTGTGTAAGGCACAACGCTACCGTTACGAGCATAATAATATGGAAGATTTAGAGACGAAACTGAATGATAGCAAGCATTTACGTAGCAGAATTATTGTTACAGATGGTAGTTTTAGTATGGATGGAACGATAGCCCAACTAGATAAAATTTGCGACCTGGCCGATAAATACGATGCCATTGTAATGATTGATGAATGTCATTCTTCCGGATTTTTGGGCAAAACCGGCCGTGGCTCACACGAGTATAGAAACGTAATGGGAAGAATTGATATTATTACTGGAACATTGGGCAAAGCATTGGGTGGTGCAAGCGGTGGTTTTACAAGTGGCAGAAAAGAAATTATTGAAATTTTACGCCAACGTTCAAGGCCTTATTTATTCTCAAATACAGTGGCACCCAGCATTGTAGGTGCTTCAATAGCTGTGCTGGATATGCTAACAGAAACAACCGAACTTAGAGATAAGCTTGCCTACAATACCCATTATTTTAGAACAAAAATGACAGAAGCCGGTTTTGATATAAAGGTTGGTGACCATCCAATTGTACCAATTATGTTGTACGAGGCAGAAATGGCACAAAATTTTGCAGCCAAGTTATTAGAAGAAGATATTTATGTTATTGGTTTCTTCTACCCCGTTGTGGCAAAGGGTTTGGCACGTATAAGGGTACAACTAAGTGCTGCTCACGAGCTACACCATTTAGATAAAGCCATTGCTGCCTTTGTAAAAATTGGGAAGGAGTTGGGTGTAATATCCCCTGTGCTTAAATAGGAGTAACTAACCAAAAACAAAAAATTAATTGAGCTAAGAACATAATTACAAATGAAAAAATTTATCACACCTTCTATCATCTGTTTACTGTCATCAACTATCATTTTTTTTGCTGCCTGCAGCCCCAATAGTGTTATCATCGATACCTCGTTAAAACCAATTTTTGATAGCAATAAAGTTGCTGGTAGTTTTGGTATGTTCGATAATGGAACGGGCAAATTCACAGTTTATAACCTTAGCCGGTTTAAAGATTCTGCTTATTTACCCGCCTCAACCTTCAAAATTCTTAATAGCCTGATCGGCGTGGAAACAGGCCGGGTGGTAAACGAAAAAATGATGATTAAATGGGATGGTGTTGTGAGAAAATTTAGCAATGGAGATACCGCCAAAAACTGGAATCAAGATTTGACAATGGCGCAAGCGTTTGAGTACTCGGCTGTGCCTTATTACCAAGAGGTTGCCCGTAGAATTGGAAGAGATACCATGCAACAATGGCTAGATAGTGTGCACTATGGTAATAAAAAAATTGGCAATGCGATTGATTCTTTTTGGTTGAACAATTCTTTAAAAATCACTGCCGACGAGCAACTTGGCCTGATAAAAAAACTTTACTTCTACCAATTACCTTTTCAACGACGAACACAAGAAATTGTTAGAAAAATGATGATTAGAGAAAACAATACTAACTATATTTTAGCCTACAAAACAGGCTTAGGCAATACCGAAAATGGTAACGGATTAGGATGGGTTGTTGGCTGGATTGAAGAGAACAGGCACCCATACTTTTTTGTGTTGAACATTGAAGGAAAACCTGATTTGGACATGGTAAAACCTCGGATAGAAATGCTAAAGAAAATTTTAAAAGGCTACGGATTTTTTGAAGGTAAAAAATAATAATTTAACCATAAATGGTGCTACCAGAACTTATTTATTAACAAGCCGCAAAATGTTTTGCGGCTTGTTAATTTTTACAAAAAAACAATAACGTAATTAATTCAAAAAACTGTAAACTTTTAACTTGCTACTTCATATTTATGCTGCAATTTCAATACATACAATTTCTATATGGTTTGGCAATACTGATCCTGCTAATTGGCTTGTTTATTTATGTGCTAAAGTGGAAGCAAAAAAAGCGGTTATTATTAGGAGATTCTAGGCTAATTAATCAACTAACCATTAACTATTCCCATAAAAAATATAAGCTAAAAAATATAGCTATCATCGTAGCCATTGGCTTATTGATTATTAGTGCGGCTAATCTCCGTAAACCATTGACAGCAAAGGATTCTGGCGCAAAAGGTATTGATATAATGATACTGCTAGATGTAAGTAAAAGCATGTTAAGCCAAGATGAAAAACCCACAAGGCTAGACAAAGCAAAACAGTTGATTTACCAGCTTTCTAATCAGTTGCAAGGCAATAGGATTGGGCTAATTCTTTTTGCTGGACAAGCATATTTACAAATGCCATTAACAGCGGATGCTGCCGCTACAAAAATGTTTGTCAGTAATGCCTCAACCGATGTTATAAATGTGCAGGGAACTGTTATTAGCGATGCTTTAAAACTTTGCAACACTAGCTTAGATACCCAAGAAAAAAAACATAAAGCTGCCATACTGATCACAGATGGGGAAGACCACGATGATATGGCTTTAGAAACAGTAAAAACATTAGCTGAAGACGGTGTGGTTTTGCATACAATTGGTGTTGGGTCGGTTGATGGCACACCCATAATGGAACGCGGTACAAACGATTATAAAAGGGACATTAATGGTCAAACTATTATTACCAAACTGAACCAAGATTTGTTGCAACAATTATCATCGGCAACTGGTGGCACATACCACCACTTAACTAACACCGCCGAGGTTTCAAACCAGTTAACTAACACTTTAAATGCGATGGAAACAAAACCAATTGGCGATGCTGGTGGCTTTACAGATTACAGTAGTTTTTACATGCTATTTTTAGCGGTAGGTATTGTTTTGTTATTAGTTGAAACATTTATTAGCGAGAAAAAATTACAACAAAGTTGAAAGTAATCTTAACCATATTAATCCTTAATATCTATGATGTTTCATTTGCCCAAAAGGCTAATAACAGCATTGTAAAAGGCAACGAGTTTTACAAAAAAGGGGAACTGAAAAATGCAGAAACTGCTTACAACGAGGCCTTGAAATACGACAATAAAAATACTACCGCCTTATTTAATAAAGGCAATAGTTTATTTAAGCAAAATCAATTTGCCGACGCTGGCAAACAATACCAAGTAACCGCCGAAACTACTACCAATACAGAGTTACAGGCTAAAGCATACTACAATAAAGCAGTAGCAGAAATAAAACAACAGCAGTTTCAGCAAGCGGTACAATCTTTAAAAAAATCGCTAAAACTGAATAATAGCGATGAAGAATCTAAAGAGAATTTACAAAAATTATTAACCGAAATAAACAAGCAACAAAAGCAAAATCAACCACAAAAACCGTTACAGGATAAAAAAGAGAAACCGCAGGAAAAGCCAATGAGCAAAGAGCAGGCAGAACAACAATTAGATATGTTACGCAACGAGGAAAAACGGTTACAAAAAGAAATTCAACAGCAAAAAATAAAGCCATCTAAGCAGGAAAAAGATTGGTAATCGTTTCGTTTGCTTTACGCTTCAGCTTTTAGTAAAACTTCTTTGTTAATTTTGCATCTACATTAGCACATTATTTAATCAGCAATTGTATCATGCAACTTTATTGTAATTCACTTACCCACTATAGCCGTTTAATAACCAAAGAAGTTAAAGTTGGCGACTTATTATTAGGCAACAATCACCCAATACGTTTACAAACCATGACTACTACTGATACCATGGACACGATGGCAACAGTAGAACAGACTATTCGTTGCATAGAAGCGGGTGCTGAGTTGGTTCGTATTACCGCACCAAGCAAAAAAGAAGCAGAAAACTTACTGAATATTAAAAATGAATTACGCAAGCGTGGTTACAATACACCGTTGATTGCCGATATTCATTTTACACCAAATGCAGCCGAAATTGCTGCTAGAATTATTGAGAAAGTAAGAGTCAATCCGGGTAATTATGTTGATAAGAAAAAGTTTGAACAAATAGATTATACAGATCTCGAATATGCCGAGGAGATAGACCGCATCACCGAACGTTTTACACCACTGGTTAAAATTTGTAAAAATTATGGCACGGCCATGCGTATTGGTACAAATCATGGTAGTTTAAGCGATAGGATTATGAGCCGCTACGGTGATACTCCGATGGGTATGGTAGAAAGTGCGATGGAGTTTTTACGCATTGCCCGAGGCGAAAGCTACCACAATATCATCCTTAGTATGAAGGCTAGCAACCCGAAAGTAATGGTGCAAGCTTATAGGTTACTGATACAACAAATGGAGAATGAATTTGGTGAGATTTATCCATTGCATTTAGGCGTTACAGAAGCTGGAGATGGTGAAGATGGCAGGGTAAAAAGTGCTGCAGGTATTGGCACTTTGTTAGAAGATGGTATTGGCGATACGATACGCGTATCATTAACCGAAGACCCAGAATTTGAGATTCCTGTTTGTAAAGATTTGGTGAAAAGATATGAAGCTGGTAAAACCGAAAGGCCAAAAGATAAAGCGTTTGAAGACTTAACAAACGGACTAGCGAACTCACAGACTTCCCGCTTTCCTTACTCTCCTTTTACTTATGCACGGCGCAAAACCTTTTCCGTAAGTAATATTGGCGAAAACCATGTGCCTGTTGTAATTGCAGATTTGAGCAAACTTGAAATAATTACACCAACGTCGCTAGAAAGTATTGGGTATAAATACGATGCAAATACAGATAAATGGAACATAGGCGACGGGGCTGCAGACTATATTTTTATAGGAAAACCAGCGTTAAATTTTGCCCTGCCTGGTACTTTAAAAGTTATTACCTGGCCAAATTTTAGCGAAGTGGCAAATGATAAAGAAAAGTATTTACCCATTTACGATGCTAAGGGTTTTGTAGCATCTGAAACAAAAAACCCCCTCTTAAATTTCGTAATGATGGATTGTTTTAGCGATGAAACAACCATTAATAATTTTACTTTTTTAGATGAACTGGCTAATGATAAAACGGTAGTTCTATGCTTATCATCAACAAGAAAAAATGCCATGCAAAGCATACGAAGTATGTTTATTGAATTAATGAATCGTAAAATAGAAAACCCGGTTATCATTACTACAGATAGTAATTGGCAAACACCAGACGAACATTTAATTCATTATTCTACTGAAGCTGGGGCGTTATTATTAGATGGCTTTGGCGATGGGGTTTGCTTTGGGATGACGTTAGAAAGCTACAAGCAGTCAAGTAATCAAGATACAACTGGAAGAAATTATAGTAATAATACTTCAGTAGAGCAGTTTATTAACTCTACTGCATTTTCTATTTTGCAAGCCACACGTACAAGAATTTCTAAAACAGAATATATTTCTTGCCCAAGTTGTGGTAGAACCCTATTTGACTTACAAGAAACCACTGCTAAAATTCGTAATGTTACCAATCATTTAAAAGGTGTAAAAATTGCTATTATGGGCTGCATTGTTAATGGTCCTGGCGAAATGGCCGATGCCGATTTTGGGTATGTAGGTAGCGGTGTAGGAAAAATAACCTTATACCGTGGCAAGGAAGTAGTAAAGAAAAATATTGACAGCGATATTGCAGTTGCTGAACTGATTATCTTATTGAAAGAAAGCGATGCTTGGATAGAGCCTAGTTTAAGCTAAACATTAATTGATAGTTTATTTCACATATTGACCAACAGGTAATCTATTGGCAATACTTCTTGCAAGCGTCATTTCATCGGCATATTCTAGCTCGCCACCAAAGGCAATACCACGGGCAATGGTGGTAACTTTACATTGTAAATGTCCCATCTTCCGTTGGATATAATAAATAGTAGTATCTCCTTGTATGTTTGGGTTTAGTGCAAATAATAGTTCTTCAGATTGCTCGGATTCAAGCCGTTTTACCAATGCTTCAATGGTCAATTGATCTGGCCCAATACCATCTAGCGGTGAAATAATACCACCTAAAACATGGTACGTACCGTTGTATTGTTGGGTACTTTCAATGGCAATTACATCACGAATATTTTCTACTACACAAATCATGTTTTGTTTGCGACCAGCGTTGGTGCAAATGCTGCAAATTTTACCATCGCTCACATTAAAACAGCGTTGGCAAAATTGAATATCACGCCGCATTTTCGCAATTGTTTCACCAAAATACTGCACATCATTTACATCTTGTTTTAGCAGGTGGAGCACCAAACGCAAGGCAGTTTTTTTGCCAATACCAGGCAGTTTGGCAAATTGTGCCACAGCATTTTCAAGTAAAGTAGAGGGTAGTTGCATAAAAATTGCTACAAAATTTCACGCAAAGAAACAAAGGAATGCAAGGCGAGAAACAAGTATATTTTTAATCGTTTGTTTACCAAATATTGCTACAATAGTTGGGTACAAAAAAATTCCTTATCCCTTTCTCATTATCTACGTCTTTGGGTGAAACTTTTTTTGCAATGGCTGTAACTTTATTTGTTGAACTTCGTATAAGCGTTACTAAGCAACATTTCCCTCACCGCTTCCTGCTGCTATGACAGAAAAAGATTATAATCAAAGTGTTAATTTGTACGCAGATAATGTGTTTCGCTTCATTGTAAAAAATTTACGACATGAAGAGGATGCAAGAGATGTGGTGCAAACGGCTTTTGAAAAATTGTGGCGTAATAGAGAAGCGGTTGATAACGAAAAATGCAAGAGCTATTTATTTACGGTGGCTTATAACCAAATGATTGATCATATACGTAAAAATAAACGCATTACCTTAAAAGAAGATTTTGCCGAGGAAACAAAAGTGGGGCATCAGAGTACCAATAATAATACTAAACAAGTATTGATGGCTGCCTTAAACCGCCTGAATGAAACGCAAAAAAGTTTGGTGCTTTTGAAAGATTATGAAGGATATAGTTACGAGGAAATTAGTAAAATAATGGACCTGACAGAAAGCCAAGTAAAAGTGTATTTGCATAGGGCTAGGTTGGCTTTAAGGAATTATTTAGTGAGCCGTGAGAACGTAATGTGATAATTAAGAAAGTCCGAGAGTTAGGAAGACTGAAAGACCGTTGTTGAGAATAATTAAAAAATTGAATTCGTGCAATTGTTTTAGAATTCATGTAATAAAATAAAATGATAAACAGAGATAATTACGAGGAGTTTTTTTTGATGTACGTTGACAATGAATTGTCTGCTACAGATAAAGAAATGGTTGAGGCATTTGTACATCAAAATCCTGATTTAAAGGAGGAGTTGACGATGCTACAACAAGCCGTTTTATTACCCGAACCAGAATTGAAATTTACTAATAAATCTGACTTGCTTAAACGTATTGGTTACGAAATAACCACCACCAATTACGAAGATAAATTTTTATTGTATATAGATGACGAACTAGCTGCAAAAGACAAAACAGATGTAGAAACTTTTGTGTTGCAACACCCGCAATTACAAGCTGATTTTACCTTGTTACAAGAAACCAAATTATCGGCCGAGTTAATGGTTTGCCCAAACAAAGAGTTGCTTTATAAAGAAGAAAAAGAACGTCGTGTGGTTTATATGCGTTGGTATAAAATTGCTACCGCCGCTGTAGTAATTGGGTTAATTACTATGTTATATTTTATAGTTCCTTACAATAAAATCACAGAAAAAAGTATAGTAAAGAATAGTACCATGCCAAGCTTGCAAATATTGCCTAAAACAAGTGTTACTAAACAAGCAGCAACACCACAAATTGAAAAAGCAAAAATTGAAAAAGTAGCGCCTAAAAATTTAGCAGGTAACAATACACAAGTAGTAAAAAACACAAAGGTTGTAAAACCTATAGCTGCTACAGTTATCGCTTCAACAATTGAAGCTACAACTAAGACTTTTAAACCATCGGCCTTAGAAAATTTAGTTGAACCAATAACGAAAATTGTTCAAAAAAATATTGACGTGGCTGTAACAAATAATTTACCAGATCGTACAACAAATAGTAGGTTAGAAAACGAAATTGTAGATAAGCCATCTAGTGTTGCAACCCTTGCAAACAACACTGCACAACAAGTGGTTTATAAAGAATTAGATACCAGCAATGATGAGCAAAAAAGCTTACTTGTTGGCTCTATAGAAATTAATAAAGATAAGCTACGAGGCTTGCTACGAAAGGCTTCTAACTTGTTTGGCAATAAGAAAAAATTAGACGACGACAAATCAACACAACTAGCTATTGCTTCAAATAAATAACCATTAAAATCATAACATTTATGAAACATTTTAACCTATTGGTGGCAATGCTATTAGTTACAACAATTGGCTTTTCCCAAACCGATACCACTAAAAAAACCGATGCCCCAGATACAATTAGGGTTGGCAATTTTATTATCATTAAAAAAAATAAAGCTGGCAATGCCGATAGCACTTTTAAAAATAATAAAACATCCATCAATATAAATATTGGCGAGGGCAACAACAATAAAAACTCGAAAAATATAAGTACCAACTGGTGGATTTTTGACCTTGGTTTTGCCAACTTTAGAGACCAAACAAACTACCCATTGGCGCAAGCAAGTGGCTACTTAAAACAAGTCGGTTCTAGTGCCAAAGTAGATGCTAATACCAATACACTCAACACGGGCAAATCAAGCAATTTTAACCTATGGTTTTTTATGCAAAAGCTCAACATATCCCAGCATAAACTTAACCTAAAATATGGCATTGGTTTAGAGATGTATAACTTCCGTTACGACCGTAGTTTAAGCTACCGAAAAGATCCAAATCCTTACGCCTACACAGATACCATTGGCTTCAGCAAAAACAAATTATTTGTTGAATATTTAACCGTGCCTTTCATGTTAAATTTCAATTCAAACCCCGATAAAAAACGCAGCTTTAGCCTTAGTGCAGGCGTTAGTGCCGGCTACTTAATAAGCAGCCGAAATAAGCAGATTAGTGCAGAGCGTGGCAAGCAAAAATCGCAAGGTGATTTTAACCTCAACCCTTGGCGTTTGGCGGCCGTTGGAGAGATTGGCTTGGGCCCAGTACGCCTCTTCGGTTCATACAGTTTCAACAGGTTACATAAAGATGCAACACAGATTGAACAATACCCTTATTCGGTAGGTATTAGGTTCAGTAATTGGTAAAATAAATGCAGGTTACAACGCGGAAATTATTGCTTGCCAATCGTTAATGGTGAGAGGTTATTTGTAAATGGTTAGTGGGTAAATCCTACTCACCATTTTTATTTTTATCACTCTTTTTGTATTATACACTTTCCATTTTTTACTTCGTATGGCGTTCCCGCTTGGGCGGGTCGGGCTTTTCATTCCAAATCCTAGCACACTATTCGGCAAGCGTATTTGTCATTACGATTAACTCCGTCAGTTTATTAAGTTTAAAACAATAAGTTTTATTAGGTATTAATCAACCCAAAACCTTATAATTCGATAATGAAAAAATTAATTTTATTAATTAACATACTTACAATAATCTTTTCCCGAAATTCACGTTACTATTTAAAAAATCATTGTCAATGAAGTCAATCCGTAATTACATTTTATTAATTATTCTTTTAGCAGCAACTACCTCGTTTAAAAGGTTTGGTGCAGGTAAAGATGATTACTATGTTATAGTTGATAAAAGCGATTATGAGTTGCAAGTTTTTGATGCTACCGATAATTGGTTGGTAACGTATCCCGTTGTTTTTGGCAGTAAAGACATGGGTGATAAATTGGTAGAAGGCGATAGAAAAACACCAGAAGGAACATTTCATATAGTTGCCAAAAGGCCACATGCAAAGTGGGATCGTTTTATGGCATTAGATTACCCAACAGAAGAAAGTTACCAAAAATTTAATGAGCGTAAAGCCCAAGGTATTATTCCACAAAATGCAAAAATTGGTGGCTCAATTGGTATTCATGGCACATGGCCTCACGAAGAGTTTGCGGTTGATTTATACCAAAACTGGACAATGGGTTGTGTAAGCACCAAAAACGAATTCATCGATAAATTATTCAGCGTATTGCCAGTGGGTACAAAAGTTACTATTAAGAGATAAAGCCTTACTCAATCCTCATAATATCAGCACCTAAATTCTTTAATCGTTCATCAATATATTGGTAACCACGGTCTATCTGCTCAATGTTTTGGATGGCACTTTTTCCTTCGGCACTTAAAGCTGCAATTAATAAGGCTTGTCCTGCTCTAATATCTGGGCTACTCATAGTAATACCTCGCAACGGATGGCTTCTTCCCAAACCTATAACTGTTGCCCTGTGCGGATCGCAGAGAATTATTTGGGCACCCATATCTATCAATTTATCTACAAAAAATAATCGGCTCTCAAACATTTTTTGATGGATAAGTACACTACCAACAGCCTGTGTAGCTACTACCAACATAATACTAATTAAATCTGGCGTAAAGCCAGGCCAAGGATGATCGTAGATGGTTAAAATACCACCATCTAAAAAAGTAGCTACTTCGTATTTATCTTGCTCTGGCACAATAATATCATCACCCTCAATTGAAAATTTAATACCCATTTGTAAAAACTTATCTGGTATTACACCCAAGTGTGCCACACCAGCATTTTTAATGGTAATGTTACTCTGTGTCATAGCTGCAAGGCCAATAAAACTGCCCACCTCAATCATATCAGGCAACATAGTATGCTCGGTGCCATACAATATTTCAACCCCTTCAATTACCAATAAATTACTACCAATGCCTGTAATTTTTGCTCCCATACGGTTAAGCATTTTACATAATTGTTGCAAGTATGGTTCACAAGCTGCATTGTAAATAGTGGTGATGCCCTCAGCCAAAACTGCCGCCATTACAATGTTTGCTGTACCTGTTACCGATGGCTCATCTAGCAACATATAAGCTCCATGTAATTGAGGTGCGGTTAATTTAAAAAAATATAGCTCCTCATCGTATTCAAATTTGGCACCTAGTTTTTCGAAGCCAATGATATGTGTATCTAATCGTCTTCTACCAATTTTATCGCCACCGGGTTTGGGGATATAAGCCTTTTTAAACCTAGCTAACATAGGCCCAGCAAGCATTACAGAGCCACGAAGCTTGCCACCTTTACTTCTAAATTCTGGCGAAGCCAAATAATCAACATCAATTGTATCGGCTTTAAAAGTACAAGTATGGCGGTTTTGCCTATCAACTTTTACGCCCATATCCTGCAGTAATTCAATCAATAAATTCACATCAACTATGTCGGGAATATTATGGATAGTAATAGTTTCTGAACTTAACACAATGGCACTCAAAATTTGTAAGGCTTCGTTTTTTGCACCTTGCGGTGTGATGTTACCATGTAGTTTATTGCCGCCTATTACTTTAAAAGATGCCATGTATTTTGGTTGAAAGTTGTTGTGTAAAATTAATGGGTTGTGTTGGTTGATAAAGTTGAATAATGAAATTAGTAAAATAAAAAAGCACCGAAAATTCGATGCTTTTTTATTCTTCAACAATTCAACTTATACCTCAATATCTTTTTTTAAAATTTCTGTTATTATTCTGCCGTCCTGGTGCTGCATTGCCAGTGTTGACACTTGGTTGTCTGTTGCCACCTTCTCGTTGTGGCCCTGCATTTCGTGCGTCTCTATTACCACCACTCATTCTATCTCGGTTACCGGTATTTTGCGGACGGTTATTTGTGTTATTCCTGCCATTAAAATTCTGCTTACGGTTGTTATTGTTCCTACCGTTGCCTGCAAACTCTTCTCGTTCAAAGCCAGTACGATGTTTAATGAATGGTGTGGCACTAAATTCAAGGGCGCCGTCAGTTATAATATTTAGCTCAGTTCTAATGGTATCATCATGCACCAACTCTTTATGCCAGTTGCTGTAAGTTAGCTTCATGTAGTAAGCAATTGAGTTGGCAAAACCTACTTTCTTTTCTGCATCTTCTTCCTTCAAAGCCTTGTCAATAACCATTTCTAGGTTTTTACCAAGGTGTGCGTATTTAGGGTGACGACGAGGATATTTCATCGGTTCGCCCTTCATTTTATAGGTTTCTTTTTGTGGAATTGGGTATGGACTATCAACGTCTAAAGTAAAGTCGCTAATGGCAAATAAATGATCCCAAAGCATATGCCTAAAATCATCTACATTACGCAAATGCGGGTTTAAAAACCCCATTAATTCTATAACTGCTTTTGCTTGTTGGTTTCGTTTTTCTCTATCCTCAATAGTTAAAACATATTCCACCATCCGTTGAATATGACGACCATATTCTCGCAACCCCAAATGGTTACGCTCGGTATTGTATTGCATCATTGTAGATCTCATCTTAAAAACAAATGTAAGCATTGAAGCTTGAGCTGAATAATTTTTATAGCTAACAGGCAAATACTTGACAAGCCAGATGTTATTTAATAAAAAGGTGCCGAGTAGAAACCCAGCACGTAAATCCGATATGCAACATGAGAAAACGGTTATCGGTTCTTTAACTAAAACATTTACCGGCTTGCATTTGTCGTATACTTTTTAGCATCATCAGCGATGTTATTTTTTTCAAAAACCATATTCGTTTTTTATACTTTTTTTATGGCCAAACGGATAGCTAAAAAAAAAGAGTTGAAATTTTAAAGGCTAAATGGACAGTATTAGTCTTCTGCCCATTTTAGATACATACGAAGAGGGGAATTGAAATGTTAAACCAGGAAAATCATTTAAAATCTACCGTGCAGTTTTGACATCTCATATCAATTTTAGTGCCTTTACCATCACCAACTGATGCAGAAAATTTCGAGTCGGTTTGGCTTTGGTCACCATATCTTTCAGCAATTCTCATGGCACTTTTTACAGCCTTATCAACTTCTTTTGTGATAGCATCATCCTTGTCGCTCTTATCAGCTTTTTCAACTTTGCCAGCCCAAGGTTTCTTTTCAAAATTGGCATAAACATTACTGTAAGCACCAGCATAATTTACCGTATAATTTTTAAGGTTACGCAATGGCAAACGGATGTCGGCATATTTGTTATTAAACTTAATGACATCTACACCTGCTAGAATATTACGCACTTTTACGTCGGCATTTGTTCCATCCATATCTATACTTTTTGTTAGCTTGGTAATACGCAAGTTGCCATAATTTTTGCGGCCTTGCAAAGTGCCAACTTCATCAAATTCGTAGTCATCATTAGTGCTTATTAAGTTCACTTTTTGTGCAGATGCAATTTCAATAGTTGAGTATTTTGTATCAATATCTAAGTCCTCAACATCTTTGGCAATAAAGCGACCGTTGATAAATTCTATCTCTGCATTTTTAATATTACCAGCACTTACGTTAGCGTATTTAGACCGTAGTGTCAACGTAGTAGCATCTTGCAATTCAAGGTTACCATTAGTAATATCAGCGTTTAATTTACCAACATTGTTTGCAACAGTTACATCGGCATATTTACTTTCAATATCCAACTTATTGGCTACAGGCATATAAATGGTTACGTAGCGTTTGATATTGCTTTTTGTACCAATATTTTCTCCATTGCTGTTAAAGACTGCAACACTGCTTGTGCCACTGCTCCAAGCCCAACTATTACCACCAACCGTATAGCTACCATTACCACTAACAGTGCCAGATTTTATGCGGATAGAACTGCCCAAGGTTTTAACGCTAATATTTAGTTTCTCAAACCATTCTTCATCAGAAACTTTGGTGCCTTCGCCTTCGTAATAAACAGTAGTTACCACTTTTACTTTTGGTTGATCCCAAGTTTTAATTTGGATGCTGCGTTGGGTATTTTCTAAATAAATATCCGCTGTTTTAGAAGCTGATATTTCTATACTTACCTCTTTACTTTTAAGGTCTTTAAAATCACGTTGTGGCATATTATCATCAACATTAGTTGATAGATTTTGCGGTGGCAAAGGCGGTGTTGGCAAATTTGCATTTGATGAATGTGCCGAATTAGTGGTAGAAACCCTACCGTTTAAATTAACTGTTTTTGTTTCTGTTTGAATTTGTTGTGCGTTAGAGGTAATTATTGCAGCAAATACAGCAACAGTAAGCATTGTATTAATTTTCATTATTTTTTTTTAAATGTTTAAGAAGTAAGTTGTGGTTGTGTCCGATGGGATTCTATTTTGTTTAAAGCGATTATTTGTTTTATGAATTTCGTTTTGTAATTGTTTCAGCACATTTAATTTTTGCTGGTAAACGTTTATTAATTGGTCTAACAACTCGTCCGTTAACCCACTTTTACGAATATCTTTTTTAATGCCTTGCTCATCCTTTTCCATCCGTTTCATTTCAATGGTAAAATCATTAAAATATCTTGGGTTTTCAGCATTTAAGGGCGTTGTGTTAACCTTTGCTTTTTGCAGATTGATAATCTGTGTAAATGTGTTTTCTACTTGTTGTAAAGCAAGTTGATTGTTGCTAGTTGATAATTGGTTACTAGTTGCTGGTTTTCGGTTGTTAGTTTTCGGTTGCTGGTTACTAGCGACTTGTAACTCGTTGCTAGTTGTTGCCTGCTGATTGCTGATTATTGTCTCTTGGCTTTTGGTTCTTGGCTCTTGATCCTTGGTAACTGGCAACTTGTAACTGGCAACTTGCAACTCACTTTTATCTTGAAATTTATACAATCCAAAACCAGCCAAAGCAATTACGCAAGCAGCAACAGCCCATTTCATGTAAACTAATGTGGCATTGCGTTTTACAGGTTGTAAGTCTTGTTTAATAGCTAGCCATACCTTTTCTTTTGGTACATCAATATCAAGCTGTTCTGCACGTTGGTTTATATATTTTTTTAATTCATCCATATACTTAAATATATTTTGTAATACGCTCTTTTAATAATTGTTTTGCCCTAAAATATTGGCTTTTGCTAGTGCTTTCGCTAATGCCTAAATTATCGGCAATTTGCCTATGGCTAAAGTCTTCAACTACGTATAAATTAAATACTTGTCTACAGCCATCGGGCAATGTTTTTATTTGTTGATGCACCATTGCCATATCTATTTCGTGCCACCATTCGGCAGGATCTTCCGTTCGGTTTTCGTCGTGAGCATCTTCCCATTCGTTCCAATAAAAACTTTTTTTACTGTACCTAATACTTTCATTCACCACTATGCGTCGTAGCCATCCTCCAAACTGCACATCTTCTTTCAGTTGGTGCAGGTTTTTGAAGGCCATTATAAACGCTTCTTGCAAAATATCTTCAGCATCGTTATGATTGCCAGCCATGCGAATACAAATATTAAACATGGCCTTACTAAATTGTTGGTACAAGCCACTTTGTGCATCAGCATTGCCTTTGCGAGCCTTAGTTACAAGGTTAGTTAGTATGTGGTTTGCCGTTTCCAATAAAGTGTTGCTGTATATAAGAGTACAAGTTGTACAAAAGGTTGGAAACGACAGGGAAATATTTTTTACAAATTATTTTAAGCTTCTAAATGAACCATTACATCTATTAGTAGTTCTATCTTTGTAAATAAAATTCATAGGGATGAAAAGGTGGTGGTTGATTTTTTTATTAATTGTGATTGTTTTTGCCGTTAGCATTAACAATATTTCTGCTCAATGTTCCATTTGTACTAAAACAGCACAGCAATTGGGTGAAGGACCTGCAAAATCGCTTAATACGGGCATTTTGTACCTAATGTTTGCACCATTAGCTATTATGGGTTTTATTGGGTTTAGATGGTGGAAAAAAGAGAAAGAAGTTATGGCAAGTGAAAATTTTAATCCTAATAATTAAGGTCAACTGGTTGAACAATTACTACTACATAATTAAAGCTGAATAAAGTAACTAACCGTTGTAGTGTGCGACGCAAGGATGCCAAATAGCATTAATTAGCTGGCAACCAAAATATTATTTCCGACACCATATTTTTAAACAATAATTGATACAATAGCACTAGCCAAACGCAAAAGCAAGGCAAGGCTTTTAGTGCGTAAGCAATAAAAAAGTTGACACGAATTGTATGTGGAAACACATCTGTAACAGAAAAAGTAGTTACAATCATAGCGAAAACAAGTAATGCATACACCCATTTTTGGGTTGGTAAATTCTGTACAATAAACCACAATGCAACACCAGTTACGGCAATAACATAAGTTGGAGATTCTGCCGATGTGCTAAAAATAACGACGCTAATTAATAACACTGCCAAGTAGGATAAGCGGTAGTACAAATGCTTGTATTGCTTTATTCTAATGTATGGTAGCAACAACATTATGGCGGCGGGAATGGTTATGAAATAGTTGCGTAAATTTTCTATTTTAAACATACGTCTAACCATACCTAGCACCGATAAGTCTTGTAAGTTCATGGCAATTGTACTATCTGTATTTTGAACATTTTTTGCTACTAACGATTGAAACCAATCTTGGTATGACTGTACAATAAACGATGGCGAAGAAATAAGCATTGGTAAGCAAAACAATACAATTAACCAAAAAATAAACGACCAAATAAATTGTATTTTATGTTTTGAGAAGAAGAAAAAAGCTAAGCCAACAATACCGTACAACTTAACATAGAAGCCAGCTACAATAAAAAGTGTAGCCCAAATATCTTGTTCTTTTTCTATTAAAATGAAGGATAGCAACATCCAACTGGTAAGCATTGGATTGAATTGAACGCTGTGTGTTGAAGTCATCATTTCTACAGCCGTAATTAACAACACAACATTTTTTTGATGCTCATTAATTGGTAATTTTTTAATGGCAAAATACAAAAAAGCAGAGTTGGCAATACACCATAAAAAACAACCAACATAATTATTAAAAAAAGCAAAGGGAGCAATTACCATACTAAACAAAGGCCCATAATGGTTGGCATCACCATACTCAGCTGGGTATGTTAAATACAAATTTTTTTGCTGAAATGTATGCTGAAAAACACCTTTATAAATGAGGTAATTGTTTACAGAATCTATACCCCTACTAAGTTCAAGCGTTACAGCAATTGCGGCTAACAAAAACCACAAAACAGTGGGAAAGGAGATGTAGTATTTATAAATTTTTATCTGCTTGTTAACGATGTCCATTTTGTACAGGGGTGTTTTACAAAAGTAGCAGGGTAGAGATTTTTTATAATTAATATGTGGTTAAATAAAAAAACGGCTGCAAGAAATTGCAACCGTTATAAAAAGCTATTAATACCTAGTTTATTAAGATGCTTTTGTTGCTACCGCTACTGGTTTTGCAACCGCTTTTTTAAGTGCATTCGCAGGACGACTATTGCCAAATGATCCTTTAAAACGTTTGCCTTTTGCAGTTTTTTTGTCTCCTCTACCCATGATAATTGTATTTTATTTTTTTGTCGTGAGCTGTAAAAATAAAAAATCCTGCAATACGGCAGGACTTTTAAATTTTGTTGGCACAAATTAGGTGTTAGATTTTAGCACTTAACTCTTTACCTGCTTTGAATTTAGCTACTTTTTTAGCTTTAATTTTAATAGTAGCACCAGTTTGAGGGTTTCTACCAGTTCTTGCAGCACGTTTAGATACTGAGAACGTACCGAAACCAACCAAAGTAACTTTATCACCTTTCTTAAGCGTTTTGGTAACTGTAGTGGTAAAAGAATTTAAAACATCGTTTGCTTGTGTTTTTGTAATGCCAGCATCTTCAGAAAGTACGGCAATTAATTCTGCTTTGTTCATGTGTATATATTTTTAGTTTTATTGTAGAGATAACAAATTTATTGGCTTTTACTTATCAGCAAAATAATTTTATTATAATCTTAATTTTTTAGTTTCGCTGTAAACCCTTATCTACAAAGGGTTTTAGCATTAACTTTAAAATCTCTTAATTGCTTAAAATTTATTTACATTAACTGCAAGCCTTTACCTTACTGTGTTTGAATTTAATTATTGGCTGAAGCATTTGTTATACAAGCATTTCAAATTTACCTATTCATTTATTTAAATAAATAAACCTTACATTCTAAATATAAAAATCTACAACACAACTTCCATTAAACTTCTAAAACCAATGGTATTTGTACCCCAAGCTTTTTGAGCATCATCCCTTAATACTGTGGCATGCAACGCAATATATCGGTTATAATCTGCTTTGCTATTGGCATAATATTGTGTAGCATATGTTACGGTTTCGCTTTCATCTACATCTAACAAACGGACAAACTGAAACCGAGCAAAACAGCCTGTTGCCATTACTTGGGGTATATGTTTTTCTCGCATCCAAACGATCCAAGATTCATGAATTTGATGGGAAATTTGGGTGGTAACATTATAAATGAACATTGTAATTTTTTTAGTACAACACTATTATTTAATAACCCGTTAACGAGATGTCTCGTACTCCGAAATCACATAGCCTAACCTTTCAACTCTAAATAAATAGGGCAGTGATCACTATGTTTTACATCGGGATAAATGTCTGCATCAACAACACGCTCTTTAAGGTTTGAAGTAACGCTGATATAATCAATACGCCAACCTTTATTTTGCAACCGAACTGATGGAAAACGTTGGCTCCACCAGCTGTAACAATGTGGCTTATTAGGATGAATTATACGAAAAGAATCTACCCAATCTTTAGCTAAAAATTTATCCATCCAATCTCTTTCTTTTGGTAAAAAGCCCGATGAATTTTTGTTGCCTTTTGGGTCGTGAATGTCAATTGGGTTGTGAGCAATATTATAATCACCTGTTACTATTAATTGTGGGCGTTTTTTGCGTAAATGTTCCAAGTGTTCATCAAACTCTTGTAGCCATTGGTATTTATAAGTTTGTCGTTCATCGCCACTAGTACCACTGGGGAAATAAGCATTCACTAATGTAATGTCGCCAAAGTCTGCACGTATCACCCTGCCTTCAAAATCGCTTTGTTCAATAGTGCTGCCGTACACAATATTTTCGGGCTTTATTTTGGTTAAAATGGCAACACCACTGTAGCCTTTTTTTTGTGCCGAGAAAGTGTAGGAATGATACCCCAACGCTTCAAATTGTGCCACATCAATATCTTCTTTATTGGCCTTGGTTTCTTGTAGGCAAATAACATCGGCAGGCCTTGTTGCCAACCAATCTATAAACCCTTTTTTTATGGCGGCACGTATGCCATTTACATTGTAAGAAATGATACGCATAATGGTTAAAATTATTGGTGATAATTGAGGGGTTTATTTACGCTACGATAAAAGTTGAATAAAGTTTTAAACGTACAAGTGTGCGACGCAACATAAGCTGATAAAGGGTTTTAAGCCGGTAATATCATCTCTTTATTTCTTTTCTATATGCTTACCCATTGGGATTGTTACGCCTAAATTTAATATCATTTCGTAGGTGCCAAAGCTGTGCCTTGCTGTACCTTGATATACTTTTAAGCCACTATAACTAGCATAATCTAACTTGTTACAATACTCTAAAAATACAGTATTGAAAAAGGTTGTTTTAATAGTTCCTTCGGCGCCAATATTCCAGCCACCTAGTTGAAAACCGGGGTCGTTACCTTTATCGCCCCCCAAACTGCCAAACTTATTTTCTACGTGTGGAATAACAGGACCAACGCCTGCTTTACACAAAAAATCTATTTTAAAATTTTTGTTTTTTGTTTGGTAAATAGGCCAACGTTTTACAATATTGAATAATAGAAAATTAGCACCATTATTTAAGTAATAATAATAGCCATTTGTAGGATTAAAAGCCACTGTAGTATCAACTTGACGATTATTGAGTTTGCCAACAACACGGGCATTTTGATCGGCAAAAATAAACTTGGTATGGTCAAAATTTATCTCGACAGCCAAGCCTTTTTTCTTGTTAAAAAAATAACCTAAACGATAGTTATACTGTGGTATTGAAAGAGGTATTTTAAATATACTGCCTTCGTCCCAACCTGGGTGATCGTGACCACTAATGCTTGTAAATTTATAGTCGTTTCCAAGGCTTGGTTGCATTACCCTAATAGTACTTTTTGTGTACCATTCTTTATTGTAACCCCAACTAAAATAAAACTCGCCTTTTCGTTCTTTTTTCTTGCTTTGAGCCTGTAAATTATTTAGTAAAAAAAAATTTGTAACCAATAGCACTATTATTCTTAAAACTATACGCATTGCTACAAAAAATTTACTGAAAAATATAATTAAGGGGCAAAGATAATAGCTTGCTGCTGTGATAAAACTGCGGCTTTATAGATAGCTTTACCAATAGAGAAATTAAAATTTATGGACACAACAGAACGGATTATCCCTGCAAAAGAAATGGTGTATTTAGAAGGTCCAAAGCCACGTATTTATGAGCTTGGCTTTGCTTGCGAAATTTTTACAGAATTTATTAAAGGCTTTAGACTGCTCCATTTTGTAGGCCCTTGTATAACTGTTTTTGGTAGTGCCAGATTTACCGAAAATCATACGTATTACAAAGCCGCACAAGAGTTTGGTAAACGAATTGCAGAGTTGGGATTTACAACCATTACAGGAGGTGGCCCTGGTACTATGCAAGCCGCTAATAAAGGAGCATTTGAAAATGGAGGCACATCAATTGGGTGCAACATTAAATTGCCATTTGAGCAAAAGCCAAACCCTTACGTTAATAAAAGCATCACGTTCGACTATTTCTTTATTAGAAAAGTATTGCTAGTAAAATATTCCTACGCATTTATAATTATGCCCGGCGGTTTTGGTACAATGGATGAATTTTTTGAAACTCTAACACTTGTACAAACAAAAACTATTA
Source organism: Chitinophagales bacterium (assembly GCA_043758365.1). Lineage (GTDB taxonomy): Bacteria > Bacteroidota > Bacteroidia > Chitinophagales > Chitinophagaceae > Parasediminibacterium. Next base: position 4,896 of record JAYVNQ010000236.1, on the reverse strand, counting down.
ATAATTTTCCGATTGTTTTGTTTGGTAGAGCCTATTATCAACCTTTAATAGATTATATAAAATTTATGAGTGAAGAAGGCACAATTAATGAAGCCGATATTAAATTATTGTTACTTACAGATGACATAAATGAGGCTATGCAGCATATTACCACCTACGTTACTGCCAATTATATCGTAAAACCTCGTAAACGGCTTTGGTGGCTTTTTGAGAAAATATAAATTAATTAAATCCTCAAGCAGCACATGAAAAAATTTACGCATCTAACCAATATCTTTTCAATAGGGGTATTTAAAAGATGCATACTTTGAAGCACACTTTTTAGTGTGCTTTTTTGTTTTAAGGCACAATCAGGAACAAAATATCGGTAGCTGCAACCATCTTTCCCACATTTTTTCAGTACCTGTTATTTTATTATCTAAAAAAAGTTATTTTTAAACAAACATTATTTTATAAGGAGCTTAAATTTTACCGTATGAGAGGCATTAATAAGGTAACATTGATTGGTAATTTGGGTAAAGACCCTGAAATGACTTATCTGGAAGGCAATATTGGTGTGGCAAAATTTCCTTTAGCAACTACCGAAACCTATAAAGATCGTAGCGGAAAATCCATCTCCCAAACCGAGTGGCACACGGTGGTTTTATGGCGTGGCTTAGCAGAATTAGCGCAAAAATATCTGCATAAAGGCAGTTTGATTTTTGTAGAAGGCAGATTGCGAACCCGTAGTTGGGAAGACAAAGAAGGTAATAAAAAATTTGCTACAGAAATTGTGGGTGATAATTTAATTATGCTTGATAAAAGAGGTGATGGAGGATCGCATGGTGATGGATTAGACCATTTTGGAGGCGATAATATGCCGCCCCTAACCGACCCTAGTGATAGTTTACCTTTTTAATAAGCACCCTATTTATTTTTACTGATATTTTATGATTACCATTTTGTAACTAAACCATTGGCCTTGGATCATCCCATCTTACATTTTACTGTTTTGCAAATCTCTAACCTGGCTGCTATTAACATGCAGGGAACCACGGTATTAATTATCATCTTGTTGTGTTTATTATTTTTTTCATTTGTGTTAAGCGGCTCCGAAATTGCTTTTTTCTCGCTCACTTATAAAGATATTAATCTGCTAAAAACCAAGCAGCAAGGGGCTTACAAGCGTATCATTGATTTACTGGAACAACCAAAAATTTTATTGGGTGCATTACTGATAGCCAATAGCTTCATTAATATTGCCATCATCACTATTTCCAATATTTTAATAGGCGATATTTTTAATTTCGAGAAAATAAATGCTGTTTGGATAGAGTTTTTAATTAAAGTGGTATCTGTTACATTTCTATTGTTATTATTTGGCGAAGTGATGCCTAAAGTATTAGCCACGCAAAACAATATCCGCTTTGCAAAAGAATCTGGTCCGTTGGTTGAAGTGGTGTTTTATATGTGTAAAAGAATGAGCACATGGTTGGTAACTTATAGTGATGCCATTGAGAAAAAACTATCCAAAAAAAGCAGTGCCTATAGCTTAGAAGAGCTTGACCACGCCATTGATATTACCTCAAGTACGGATGCTACAGTTAAGGAAAAAAACATACTGAAAGGCATTATAAAATTTGGCAATATTACCGTAAAACAAGTAATGAAAACAAGGGTGGATGTAAATGGTATTAATAAAGAAACATCTTTTCCCGACTTATTAAAACTTGCTGGTGACCTGCATTACAGCCGATTACCCGTGTATGAAGAAGACCTTGATAAGGTAGTTGGCATGATACATACAAAAGATTTGATACCACACTTAGAGCAGCACGATAATTTTGATTGGCACACAATAATCCGTCAACCCTTTTTTGTACATGAGCAAAAAATGATTGAAGATTTATTGAAAGAGTTTCAAACAAAACGAACCCATTTTGCAGTGGTAGTAGATGAGTTTGGGGGCACAAGTGGCATTGTTACTTTAGAAGATATTTTAGAGGAGGTTATTGGCGATATTAAAGATGAATTTGACGATGAAGAAGGTGACTTTAAAAAGCTAGATAACAACAATTATATTTTTGAAGGGCGCACTATGATTAATGATGTGTGCAAAGCCATGGATTTGGTGGTTGATATTTTTGATGACGCAAAAGGCGAAAGTGACTCGCTAGCAGGACTTGTTTTAGAATTGGCTGGCGAAATTCCTACGGCATTACAGGTGGTGCCTTACGGCAATTTTGAGTTTACAGTTTTGGAAATAGTAAAGAACCGTATTCAAAAAATTAAGGTAACCATCAAGCCACAAATTGGAGGGTGAGAAATTGGGTTAGTTATAAATGATGAGTTATGAATGATGAGTTAAAACAAAAGATAATTTTGGCAATACTAACTCCTATTTTCTATCTCCTTTTTGCCGCTTGCAACAGCAATTATGTTCCAAAACCTAGAGGCTATTTTAAAATAGATTTCCCTGAAAAAAAGTACCAAGTTTTCGATAAATCGGGTTACCCGTACACATTTGAATATCCTGTGTATGCCAATGTGTTAAAAGATTCTACCTTTTTTGGAGATGTAACCGAAAATCCTTGGTGGATTAATATTGATTTTCCGCAATTCCAAGGTCGCATTTACATAAGCTATAAGCAAATAGGCAAAAATAAGTTTGATGATTTACTGAACGATGCTTTTAAAATGACCAACAAGCACAGTACTAAAGCCGCTTCTATTGAGGATTTGCTTATTGCAACCCCGAACAATATCCACGGATTATTTTTTAATGTTGGCGGTGATGTTGCCACGGCAAATCAGTTTTTTTTAACGGATAGTACAGCTCATTTTTTACGTGGTTCTCTATATTTTAATGTCACCCCAAATGCAGATTCGTTAAATATTGTAAATAGCTTTCTGGTAGATGATATGCGGCATTTAATAAACACATTTAAATGGAGACAATAAAAAACCTCAACAGATTTTCTGTTAAGGCCGGGTGGTCTTGCCAAGAATCGAACTTGGATCTAGAGTTTAGGAAACTCCTATTCTATCCGTTGAACTACAAAACCATTTTCTAGCCTGTAAAAATAATAGATTAACACATTTGCACAGTAAATCTTTCTAATGCTTATTTTACACTTTCAAGCTATCTAAAATGAAATTTTTTTCTGTTGTATTTGTTACTTTTTATTTATTGTGTTTAACTACGCCAAGTCAAGCCCAAACCACTAACAAGCCAAGGGTAAGCCTTAACCATATTGCACTGTACGTATTTAATCTTGAAAAATCGGCAGCATTTTACCGAGATATTATTAGGTTAGATACAATTGCCGAACCCTTTCACGATGGTAAACACAATTGGTTTAGAATTGGTGAGCACAGCCAGTTGCATCTTATTATGGGTGCGGCAGCAACCACGCTTCATGATAAAAATACCCACATCTGCTTTAGCGTACCCTCCATTACCATTTTTTTACAAAGTCTTAAAAAAGTAAATATTAGTTACGAGAACTGGGCTGGCCAACAAAATACCGTAACTACCAGACCCGATGGTGTTCACCAAATTTACCTGAAAGACCCAGAGGGATTTTGGATAGAAGTTAATGATGATAAATTTTAAGGATCGCTTTACAAATCAACGATCCATTTCGCCGCTTTAATCATTCCAAATCATCGTTCATACAATCCTGTTATATTTGCCAACCTTTTAAAAAGGTTCATCTATGCAATTTTATAATCTTCTTATTAAGTACCGTTTTTGGTTAAGTATTGTAGCTATCGTTGGTGCTGCTTTATTGGAAATTACTGGCGTTTCAAGTTTTTGGCCTGTGTTTCCTTTATATTTTATTGGGGTAATTGGCTTGGTAAGCAATTTTGTAATTGGCCCAATGCGGTTAATACAGGAGCCTATGGAAGCTGGCAATGTTGAAGAAGTTGAACGTATTATTGGTACCATTTGGTACCCGCAATTATTGTACAAACCTGTTCGTAGCACCTATTACACCATAAAAGGTAATATGGCCATGATGAAACAGGACTTTGATAGTGCCGAAAAATATTTAAAACAAAGCAATGAAATTGGCAGCCCAATGCCTGAAGCCGAAGGTGCCAATAAACTACAACTGGGCATGATGTGTATGCAAAAAGGCGATATGAAGCAGGGTGAAACTTACATTCGTGCAGCCATACGTTTGGGTATTACAGATAAAGAAAGCTCGGCCGTTGCTTACTTAAGCATGACTCAGATTTTTATGAATAAACGTCAGTTTAAAGCTGCTAAAGATTTTTTCCGTAAGGCAAAAGAGTGCAAGCCAAAAACTAAACAAGTGCTGGATCAAATTAAAGAGATAGAAAAATATATTTCAAGAATGCCCGGGTAATCGTAATAATCTGGGCCCAAATTCTAAGTAATTAAATTAATGTGCTAAGTTTTTTTTTTGAGCCAACTGCATAACATTTCTAACCATTGTTGCGTCGCACACTGCGACGCTTTTTTATTTATTAGGCTTTTTTTAGGGTGCAGATGTAATACTATTAGTAAAAAATCCAACTCATCTCACCAAATTTTACCTCTTTAATTTATAGAACCTTTTCTATTTAAATTTTCCATTATTTGTAGTGTCTAAAAGTAGAATTAACTACTGTTTAGCTTATCCGTTTTCATTCTTAACACAGAGGATGAAATATCATCTCGTAATGCTGCCACGTGCTATCGTACTAAATTTATTCAATAAAAGCATGTATTACAGAGCCACTCAGACGCTTAAAAATATCGGACAACACTAAGAGCTTAATGAACTCCAAATTAAATATTTGTTGTATTTTGCTCTCTACTAAACCCTTTGATTACAAGAACAAATAGTACAACAACAGGAAGCAATAACATTAATTAGAACCTCGTAATGTTATTGCTTGTTGTTG
>JAYVNQ010000235.1:0-10587 GCA_043758365.1 Chitinophagales bacterium | reverse complement strand
GAAAAATCCAATTTACTGTACACCACCATTGATAGTTTACCAATTTTTACCCCAACTGTTGCAAAGGCAGACCGCAGCCACATGAACGCTGTGTTTGTGCTAACCAATCCAGAACACGAAGCACCTTTTTTAGAATTATGTAAGCAAAGAGGTATGGTTGGCGTAAAAGGCTACCGCACTGTTGGTGGCGTAAGAGTGAGCATGTACAATGCTTTGCCGCTAGAGAGTGTGCAAATATTTTGTGATTTAATGAAAGAATTTTCTAATTCTGTAAGTTAAATTTGAGAATGGCAGTTTGTATCATAAAATATGCAACACCGTAAGTAACAAAAGTTTGTGATTGTTTAAAAAAGCAATCGCTGCAAATTGCGTATCTAGCATATAAGACAATAATAATAAAACCTAACAATTTGCGTAAGTCATAGCTATTGCTTACTTAGAAAATTTGTTTACAGCTAATTATTTTTCAATGACGCAGAATTGTATAGTTATCAAGATATTTTTATGGATAACTTTTTTACTGGCAACCGCTACATCGTTTGCCCAAAACACAATAATTACAGGCACTGTAGTAGATTCTGTTACCAAGTTGCCATTACAAAACGTGAGTGTTTACTTTAAAGGCCGCAACGGCACTGTTACAGATTCTAATGGTAATTATCAGCTACAAACCATTTACCCAGTTACAACAATCCAGTTTGCTTATGTAGGTTTTAAAAAAGTTTCGGTACCTATTTTAAAAGGCAAAACACAACAAATAAACACGCAACTGGCTCCCGATGTTTCATTCTCAAACGTAACTGTAAACTCAAGCACCAAAGCAAAATACAGCAACAAAAAAAAACCTGCGGTTGATTTGATAAGAAAAGTAATAGACAATAAAAGCAAAAACCGAGCACAGGCTTACGACTATTTGCAGTACGACCAATATGAGAAGTTGCAATTGTCATTAAATAAAGTGCCTGAAAAAGTTGCAAGTGGTAAAGTGCTAAAAAGTTACAAATTTTTGTTTGATAATGTAGATACCACCAAAGTTGAAGGCAAGGCTTTACTACCCATTTACTTAGAAGAGACCTTATCGAAAGTATATTATCGCAAAGCCCCAGAAAAAACTAAAACAGTTGTAATTGGCGAAAAGAAATTGGATTTTGGGGAGTTTATTGATAAGGATGGAGTAAGCAGTTATTTAAACAGGCTGTACGAAAATGTTGAGATTTATGATGAGAATATACCACTATTCACGTATGAATTTTTAAGTCCAATCGCTAATTTGGCTCCAACTTTTTACCTGTTTTATATTAAGGATACCATTACTAATACAAATGGACAAAAGGTAGTGCATCTTTATTTCACACCACGCAATACCAACGATTTACTGTTCCGTGGCAATATTTACATTACGCTAGATGGTAACTACGCGGTTGAGAAACTGAACATGTTTACCAGCAAAAATGCCAATGTAAACTGGTTAAAGGAAATGCGTATTGACCTTGAGTTTGAGAAGAGTAGCGACAGCCGTTACCACCTTGCAAAAAGTATGGTAGCTGCCGATGCTGGCACCAGCAAAACCAAGGGTGGCATTTTTGGTGAGCGTACCGTGCTGTATAATAATTTTGCCATTAACCAACCACTAAACGATAGTGTTTACAGTGGCGAAAACCTTGTAAAAGCTACTAAAAGCAACAGCTTGTCTGATAGCTTTTGGGTACAAAAACGTCCATTAGCCTTAACTAAGGCCGAGGCCAAGGTTTACACTAATATTGATAGCCTTCAAAATATGGCATCGTTTAAAAAAACGGTGTCTTTTGTAACATTTTTGTTTGCAGGCTATACAACTGGCGGCCCTTTTGAAGTTGGCCCAGTAAATACTTTTTATAGCTTTAACCCGCTAGAAGGGCTTAGGTTGCGGCTTGGTGGCAGAACTACGCCAATATTAAACAAACACCTGTACTTTGAAACCTATGCTGCCTATGGTTTTAAAGATGAAAAATGGAAATATTATTTTGGCAGTTCCTATTCTCTTAACAAAAGTTCAATTTACGTTTACCCTTTCAATTATATTAGGGCAAGTGTACAACGGGATACCAAAATTCCTGGGCAGGAATTGGAATTTGTGCAAGAAGATAATTTTCTATTATCGTTTAAGCGTGGCAACAACAATAAATGGTTGTATAACAATACTTACAAGCTGGAATATGTGCATGAATTACCAAATCATTTATCGTACACACTTGGTGTAAAAAATTGGGAACAACAAGCTGCCGATAGTTTGGTATATATTAAAATCGTAAATAATAATTCTTTTGTAATAGACAACTTGACTACCACCGAATTTTCGGCAGAAGTACGTTGGGCACCACACGAATCATTTTATCAAGGTAAGGTTTACCGCATACCTATTGTAAATAAATACCCCATTTTTACATTCCGTGCTGCGGTAGCAGCAAAAGGTATTTTAAACAGTGGCTACAACTACCAGAGTTTAAACTTAAGAGTTGAAAAAAGGGCTTATTTTTCGCAGTTTGGCTTTAGCGATGTGGTGCTTGAAGGTGGCGTTATGTTTGGGCAATTGCCATATCCGCTACAAACAATTCATCGTGCTAACCAAACCTATGCCTACCAGTTAAATGCATATAATTTAATGAACTTTTTAGAGTTTGTAAGTGATCATTATGTTGGCCTCACCATCGATCATCATTTTAACGGGCTTATTTTTAACCGAATCCCATTATTAAAAAAACTAAAACTTCGGGAATTGATTTCTTTTAAAATGTTGGCAGGTGGTGTACGGTCGGAAAATAACCCAGACTTGAACCCCGATTTAATAAAATACCCAACCTTAAATGGTGTACCCACCACCTTTTCGTTAAGCAAGCAACCATATATAGAGGGCAGTGTGGGCATTGGCAATATTTTTAAATTCTTAAGGGTAGATCTTGTAAAAAGATTTAGCTATTTAGATAACCCAAACGTATCGCAATGGGGTATCCGTACTCGCTTTAATTTTAATTTTTAAATACGCTATTACATAATAAAAAAGTAATGCAACTAGCATCTATTAGTTAAACACATGTAACTATTATTTACTGATATTTGCCGCATGTCAGATATTAAACCTTTTAAAGCACTACGTCCGCAACCACAGTTTGCTAAGCAGGTTGCTAGCCGCCCTTACGATGTGTTAAATAGTGCCGAAGCCAAAGTAGAAGTTCAAGGCAACCCGTATAGTTTTTTAAACATTACCAAAAGTGAAATAAGCTTACCAGATAGTATTGATAGTCACAGCCAAGAAGTATATAATAAAGCCAAAGAAAACCTAACAGCATTTATACAACGGGATACTTTATTTAGAGAAAATAAAACCTGCTACTATATCTATCAGTTGGTAATGGATGGACGTAGCCAAACAGGTTTAGTGTGTGTAAGTAGTGTTAATGATTATGAAAATGACATTATTAAAAAGCACGAATTTACAAGGCCAGAAAAAGAATTAGATCGTATCAATCATATTAAAACAACAGGTGCACAAACGGGTAATGTTTTTTTAGCTTATAGAAACGTGGCTGATGTAGATAGCTTGATTGATACTTGGAAAACAACCAAAAGCCCACAGTACGATTTTGTAGCAGACGATGGCATACAACATACTATTTGGATTGTAAGCGATGGTAATGTTTGTGAAAAAATAACCAGTTTATTTGCCCAAAAAGTGCCTTGTACTTATATAGCCGATGGTCATCACAGAGCTGCTTCTGCGGCAAAAGTTCGCAAAGCTTTGGGTAAAGAAGCCAAGCCAGAAAGTGATTATTTTTTAACCACTTTGTTTCCCTCAAACCAGTTGTTTATAATGGATTACAACCGTATGGCAAAAGACTTGAATGGCTTATCTGTAGAGGGTTTTATTGCTGCGGTTGAAAAGGATTTTACGGTTACTAAACTAGCTAAAGAGGCATATAAGCCAACCGCTTTACATGAGTTTGGAATGTATTTAGAAGGCTGTTGGTATAAACTAGTTGCTAAAGAAAACACTTACACCACTGACCCTATTGGCATTTTAGATGTGACTATTTTACAAAATAATTTGCTGAGCAAAATTTTAAATATTAACGATCCTCGTACCGATACGAGAATTGATTTTGTTGGCGGCATTCGTGGTTTACAAGAGCTTGAAAAACGTGTTGATAATGGCGGTATGGCTGTAGCTTTTAGTTTATACGCAGTAACCATAGAACAACTGTTTGACATTGCAGATAGCGGTAACGTAATGCCACCAAAAAGCACTTGGTTTGAACCAAAATTGCGTGATGGTTTGTTAACGCATTTAATTTATTAATTCGTACTCTAAAATCCGTCAGGTTTTAAAGACCTGACGGGTATAACTAAATAGTAACACATGAAGTATTTTCTAGCCTTCGCTTTATTAATAAATAGTTGCAGCCACGTTTTTGCACAGCAGCCAACCGTAAAGGAGTTGTACCAGACAGCTAAAAATTTTATGCAGCAAGGCGATTATGATAATGCTACTTTGGTATTTAATAATGTGCTAAAACAAGATCCTGAAAACATTGATATTTTAAAAGATTATGCCTATTTAAGCTGCTTAAAAAGAGAATATCCGAAAGCCATTGCTATTGGTAAATTTTTAACTGATAAGCCAGATGCAGACGTACAATCTTTTCAAATTTTAGGCATTGCTTACAAAGGCAATAAGGATTATGAAAGTTGCACTAAACTTTATCAAAATGCTTTAAAAAAATACCCAAATAGTGGTGTTTTGTATAACGATTATGGCGAACTCTTAGCCATGTCGGGCAACTTTTCCGTATCCATCCAAGCGTGGGAAACTGGTATTTTAAAAGATCCCAATTATGCCAACAATTACTACAATGCCATTATGTATTTCGGAAAGTTTGATAAAAATTTATTGTGGCAATTATTGTATGGCGAACTGTTTGTAAACCTTGAAAGTTTTACACAACGGACGGCAGAAGTAAAGGGCTTATTGTTAGATGGCTATAAAAAATTATACACTGAATTTGACTTTGAGGCGCTAAGTACCGATGTTAAATTAACCGTTTTTGAAAGGGCTATTTATGAAAACCTGAACAAAAGTAAAAGCCTTGTAGCCACAGGTATTATTCCTGAAAATATCACGGCTATACGAACCCGTTTTATACTAGACTGGTTTAATACAGATAACTATGCTAAGCAGCCAAACCAACTGTTTCAGCACCACCAATATTTAATACAAGAGGGGATGTTTAATGCGTACAACGAATGGTTATTTGGTGTTGCCGCAAGTCCTGCAGTTTACCAAATTTGGCTAAACACACACGACAAGGAAGCAGCGGAGTTTAAAAAATACCAGCAGAATAAAGTGTTTAAATTAAAATAGAATACTGGTTTTATGATTGAGTTGAAAATAAGTATTTCCGAAATTTTTCAATGAACATTTCATCATCAAAATCAACACAAATCATAATTACTGGTTACAAAAAATAATAGCATGTTTAACAATAGAATAAAAATTAAAGCACTGCTTACAAGTGAACAAACAGGCCACGAAGTGATTGTAATGGGCTGGGTGCGAACGTTTAGAAATAACCAGTTTATAGCCTTAAACGATGGTAGCACCAATAGTAATTTGCAGGTTGTTATTGAGCTTGGCTTGGTAGATGATGATATGCTGAAACGCCTTACCACAGGGGCTTCTATAAAAGTTATAGGTATTGTTGTTGCAAGTGTTGGTAAAGGACAAACGGTGGAAGTTAAAGCTAAAACTTTAGAAATTTTGGGTGATAGTGATGCTGAAAAATATCCATTGCAACCCAAAAAACACAGCCTTGAATTTTTGCGTGAAAAAGCACATTTGCGTTTTAGAACCAACACATTTGGTGCTATTTTTCGGGTGCGGCATTCATTAGCATTTGCAGTGCATCAGTTTTTTAATAACAAGGGTTTTGTATATTTAAATACACCAATTATTACCGCCAGCGATGCTGAAGGTGCAGGTGAAATGTTTAGAGTTACAACCTTGCCAATTGATGGTACAGCTCCTCGTGCCAATGATGGTTCAATTGATTTTAAAGAAGATTTTTTTGGCAAAAGCACCAACCTTACAGTAAGTGGCCAGTTAGAAGGCGAATTAGGTGCAATGGCTTTTAGTGAAATTTACACATTTGGACCAACGTTTAGGGCCGAGAATTCAAACACAACACGACACTTAGCTGAGTTCTGGATGATTGAACCCGAAATGGCATTTCACGATATTGAAGACAATATGAATTTGGCAGAAGAATTTATCCAATATTTAATAAAATATGCCATTGATAATAACAAAGAAGATCTTGAATTTTTAGACCAACGTTTGGCTGAGGAAGAAAAACAAAAACCTGTTGCAGAACGAAGCGAATTAGGTTTGTTAGATAAATTGCGTTCTGTTTTAGAGAATAAATTTGAACGTATTACTTATACCGAAGCCATTAAAATTTTGCTGGACTCGCCACATTACAAAAAGAAAAAGTTTAAATATGAAGTGGGTTGGGGCATTGATATGCAAAGCGAACATGAGCGTTACTTGGTAGAAAAGCATTTTAAAAAACCAGTAATAGTTACCAATTATCCAGCTCATATTAAATCTTTTTATATGCGTTTGAATGATGGTTGCGAACCCGGCAAACAAACCGTTGCTGCCATGGATATTTTGGCACCTGGCATTGGTGAGATTGTTGGTGGCAGCCAAAGAGAAGAACGTTTGGATAAATTAGAAGCCCGTATGGCAGAAATGCAAATTCCTGCTGAGGAAATGAGTTGGTATTTAGATACTCGCAGATTTGGTACCGTACCACATGCTGGCTTTGGTTTAGGTTTTGAAAGGATGGTATTGTTTGTAACTGGCATGACAAATATTAGAGATGTGATTCCTTTTGCGAGGACGCCGAAGAATTGTGAGTTCTAAAATTATAAATTACAGACCCCAATAGCTATTTCTATACACGAATTGGAGTATATCTTCAAAATGTAAAATATTTTTAAAAGAGACCTGCTGAAATAAACTTTAGCAGGTCTCTTTTTGTTATTTAATCATCCAAATTTATTTTTGAACCGTATTTATTGCTATGGCAAATCAATCTATCACACAGTTACAAGCAGCAATTGCATCAACCAGAAATCAGCTTGTAAAGCATCCTTTGTACAATCAGTTACAAACCCTCAAACAAATAAAATTATTTACCTGTTACCACGTTTTTGCGGTTTGGGATTTTATGAGTTTACTTAAATCATTACAACAAAATTTAACCTGTACCGTCACACCTTGGATGCCCGTAGGCACAGCAAATACCCGCTATTTAATAAACGAAATAGTGCTAGGCGAAGAAAGCGATGTAGATGAGTTTGGCAATAGAACTAGCCACTTTGAGTTGTATTTAAAAGCCATGCAACAGTTAGGGTCAGATGCTACTATAATTGAGCAATTACTAGCTTATATAGCCAATGGTGTAGATGTAATTACAGCTATGAATAAGCTAAATATGCCCGAAGCTATTAAGGAATTTGTAGGTTTTACATTTGATATTATTCAAAACCAACCCGTACATGTGCAGGCTGCCGTGTTTACGTTTGGCCGAGAAGATTTAATACCTGATATGTTTATTGGTTTGGTGAGCGATTTATCTGCAAGTCATCCTGAGCAAATAAGCACCCTAAAATATTATTTAGAAAGGCATATTGAGGTAGATGGTGGTCATCATAGCCATTTAGCTACCCAAATGGTAGCCGAATTGTGTGGTAATGATGCTGTTAAGTGGCAGCAAGCTACTGAGGCGTCAATTACAGCATTAGAAAAACGCAAATTATTATGGGATGCAATAGCTAATAAATTGGTTGATAAGCCGCAAGTGGTTTAAAGTTTTGCACTACTCAAACAAATAGTACTAATAAATTAATTAAAAAAAATTGTGGATAATTTCTGAATTGTGAATCTTGCCATTATATTTGCAGCCCTTTATGGATGGTGCGGTAGCTCAGTCGGTAGAGCAAAGGACTGAAAATCCTTGTGTCGCCGGTTCGATCCCGGCTCACACCACAAAACTTAATCCTGCTTCGGCAGGATTTTTTGTTCATGTCTTTTTTGTTTACTTATTACCGGAAATTTAAATTCTTTCTTTTATTTTCATCCGGTAACGTAAAACTAAAAACTGATCCCTTTCCGGGTTCGCTCCTAATCTGTAAATGACCTCCATTCTTTTCAATAAACTCTTTACTGATAAGCAAACCCAGGCCTGTGCCTTTTTCTTTTTCCGTACCACGTCGGCTGATGGTAGTATGTTTTTCCATCAGCTTTTTTATTTTTGCTTCATTTAGGCCTACACCATAGTCAATTATTTCAACGGTAATATGCCCCTCAGCTGTAAATGCTTTTATTTCTACTTCGCTATTACGCTGGCTGAATTTGATAGCATTGCTCAACAGGTTACGGATAATGAATTCGATCATGTCTTTATCGGCCCAAGCCGTCAACCCTGCTTCCACCGATGTTTTTATTAATACCTGTTTCATGTGAGCATGCAGTTGCACCAGCCTTGCTGCGCTATCAACTATAAATCTGATGTTTAATTTATCGGGTCTGAACTGCAACAAATTCATTTGCGATTTTGACCATTGCAGCAGGTTGTATAATAATTCATTCAGGTTGTCGAGCGATTGTTGTGCTTCTGAAAATAATTTCTCCCTTTCTTCATCACTCATTTTTTCATGATGCTCAGTAATGAGTTTCAGAAACGATTGCATAGTGGCCAGAGGATTTCTGAGGTCGTGAGAAACAACAGAGAATAATTTATCTTTTACCTGGTTAAGCTGGCTTAGTTTGTTTTCAGATTCTTTTAACTGATCCACCGTTTCTTCCAGCATGGTATTCTTCAGTTGCAGGTCGGTAGTTTTTTCTTTTACCTGTTGCTGCAGTTCGGTTCTTTGCTGTTCTATCAATTCTTTTTTTTCCTTTTCTTTTTCCAATGCCAGTTGTTCTCTCTCTAATGTGTCAGTTGCTAATTGCAACCGCATTTTGTTAAGCCTGCTGCCTAGCCCTAATGATAAAACAACAGCCTGTATCAGCACGCCATATTGAACAAGGTAGCGGGTGAAAAAATTATCTCCCATCAATCCTGTTTCCCTGAAAATAAAAGCAATAGCGCCGATTACCAGTAATATATTGGCAGCTATAAAATATTTTGCCGGGTCATATTTATCAATATAGTAAGATACAATACCTGCCACCAGCATCATTATTAAAACCAATGCACCCAAAACACCGATGATGGTAACGAGGGGTTTCAGCAGATCTATCTTTGCATAGTAACAAACCAAACCAGTGATTAATGTTGTAATGCAGGCAACCGCCAGCGCATTTAATATTTTGTTTATTCTGGGTAAATGATGGTGTGTATGCAAGTAAGTTCTCGTAAAAAGAATTCTGGTTAGCCCAGTAAAAGGGTTAATAATGGCGAAACAAAAAGTATCCCATAGCGGAGAACGTGGCCACAAATATTCAATACCAAACCCATAGTAAAAAGCGAAATACAAACCAATGCTTATAATGCTCAGCACATAATACAGATAGCTGATATCTTTTACTGCAAAAAGTATAAAGAGATTATAAAATGCCATTACAAAAATTATCCCAAAAAATAATCCTTGCCATAATAATCGCTGCCTGTCTGTTTTCTCAAAGTAGGTTTGTTTTACCAATTGCAGGTTAATGTAGTCATGTGTGTAGATACTGTAAACAGCTTTAAATTTTAAAAAAATAATTTTCTTTTCATCTCTACCTATTAAAATTTTTATAGCATTAATATTGGACGGTTGAGAGCGGATATTTAATGATACAAGGCTGCCGCTTATTAGATGTTCTGTCAGTTTATCAGTATGAGTTATAAATACTTCATAATACCCCCACTTAGATGTTTGTAAAATATATTCCTGATCTAGCCCCGATTCGTTTATCAATTCCAGTCTTGCCCAAATACTGCTGTTTTTATTTGCTACTGAAAAATTATTTTTATTATAAGAAACAAAAGGGGTATCAATTATTTTATCAAAAGATAAGTTGCCAGTGTAATCAAAAAACCACTTGACTTCATTTTGTAAAATAGGGCTAATAAGCTGGTTTACTTTAATGGTAACCTGTGCCTGTAATTTTATTGCCGCCGTTGACAATACAATAAAAGCAATAATCGGTGAAAAATATTTCTTATGATAAGATGACATGATGATTTTGTAAATTTAGCCGGTTTTATAAATTTATATCAAGTAAAAAACTATCATGCCTGGCATTAAAGTATTATTGGTAGAAGATGACTGGATTATTGCAAAAGAGATTTCTTATAATCTGCATGATATGGGATTTGAAGTAGCAGGCTGTTTTGATAATGGTGAAGAAGCTTACAACAAGGTAAAATTGTTGATGCCCGACTTGGTAATTTTGGATATTGACTTAGCCGGAGAAATGACTGGTATTGAACTAGCAGCGCTGCTGAAAAAAGATGGTAACATTCCTTTTATTTTTCTCACTGCCTTAGCTGATATACAAAC
>JAYVNQ010000234.1:0-10661 GCA_043758365.1 Chitinophagales bacterium | reverse complement strand
AAAAAAATTATTGTGGTATCATCTGCACCGCAAATTCGCTACCCAGATTGTTATGGTATAGACATGAGCAAACTAGGCGATTTTATTGCTTTTAAAGCAGCAATTGCTTTGTTGAAAGAACGTAACATGGAACACGTTTTAACAGACGCTAAAGAAAAAATTATAGAGCTACAACGCACCAATCAATTGCATGTAGAAAATGTAGTTCGTCATGTTTATAAACCATTTACTACCGAAGAAATTTCTATAAAAATTGCACAACTAATTACACCAGAAGATATTACGTTTCCTACTCAAGTCATTTACCAAACCATAGAAGACTTACACGACAGTTGCCCAACAAACACTGGTGACTGGTATTTTACAGGAAATTATCCTACGCCTGGTGGCAATAGAGTTTGTAACAAGGCCTTTTTAAATTATATGGAAGGAAAAAACGTGAGGGGATATTAAGTTAATTAAGCCCTAAAAACTAAACACACAATGAAAAAATTATTTTTTATTACCGCTATTTCTATCAGCTTTTTATTTATCATAAGTTGTGGCAAAAAAACCGATAATAATGCTGTTGGCTGCACTGATACCCCAGTTCAAAAAGATTCTACGGCCTTACTTGATTTCGCAACTGCCAATAGCATCACCCCAACAAAAGATGTTACAGGTTTATATTATCAAATAATTACACAGGGTACAGGTGCAACTGCAACAGGTACTTCTTTGGTTGAAGTTACCTATCAAGGCACTTTGCTTAACGGCACCGTTTTCGATGCAACAGCTGCTGGAAAAACAGCAACTTTTACCCTTAATCAATTAATACTTGGTTGGCAAATCGCTATTCCTAAAATAAAAGCCGGTGGCCGTATCAAAATGCTAATACCATCTGCTTACGCCTATGGTTGTGTAGGTGCAGGTAGCAGTATTCCGTCAAATTCACCGCTATATTTTGACATGACTTTGATAAGTGTTAAGTAGATATAATCTTTGTTTACAAGCTTTTGTAATCCTTATGAAATTTCGTTGCGTCGCATACTGCAACAGTTTGATACTTCCTTGAGCTTTTCTATCAAAACCTTGGTTTAGAAGTTAGAGTTTTTTAAAACCTTAGAAGCTTTATAGCGTTAATCCGTTTCAGCATTACCAATTTTCAAAGAAGCCAATTGTACAAACAAGAGGTTTAAATTGTATACTTTAATCTTCTATTTATGAAGCAACTTTTAGTTATCCGACATGCAAAAAGTAGTTGGGATTTTTCTGCCCTAAACGATTTTGACCGCCCTTTAAACGACCGTGGCCACAAAGATGCACAAGCAATGGCAAAGCGTTTATTTGATAAAAAAATTGTTATTGATGCCTTTATTTCTAGCACTGCAAAACGTGCTTTTACAACTGCAACCTACTTTGTCGAAACCTATCAGCAAAAAGAAAAAAGTATAGTGGGTTTGCCAGAATTATATCATGCTGACTCATCTGTTTTTTACGACGTAATCAATAAAATTCATGATACTTTAAATACTGTTGCCATCTTTTCTCATAATCCAGGTATCACCGATTTTGTTAATGATTTAACAGCAACTAAAATTGACAATATGCCCACCTGTGCTGTGTTTGCGATAAAGGCGCATTGCAAAAATTGGAATGATTTTAAATCCTCAAAAAAAGATTTTTGGTTCTTCGATTATCCAAAGAGTAGTTAACCTTATTACTCAACCACTGTATCAATTGCACGTTTCTTATTTGCCAAAAACACACCGCTGAAAATTAGTATCGCCGCAATAATTTTAATAAAATTTAGTTCCTCGTTAAAGAATACCATAGCCGTTAATGTGGCAAAAACTGGTTGCGTATAAACATAAGTGCCAGTAGTACTTGCACCCAACTTTGAAATGCCGTACACTACAAATAAATAAGCAATAAACGTGGCACCAAAAACTACAAAAGCCAAACTAAACCAATGGCTAAGCTGAAAAGCTGACCAATTGGTATTCATAAAATCTTTAAGCCCAATTGGTACAATTATTAAAGCCCCAAATAAAAATACCCAACGTGTTACATGTATTGGGCTGTAACGTGCCATTAATGGCCTTACTAGAACTAAGTAAAAAGCATATGAAATGGCATTTAAAATTATAAATACATCACCTAATAACATATCGTTGCCTGTGGCATTTGAAGCTCGTGAAAATATTAATGTTGCCGCACCGCTAATGCCCAATAATAACCCCAATATTTTATTAAGTGTCAAGCGTTCTTTTAATAACCAAGCAGCTATAATGGTAATGGCAATGGGGGTACTTAATGCTAATAGCGACACATTAATTGGGCTTGTTAACGAGGCTCCTTTAATAAAAAAAATCTGGTTAATACCAACTCCGCAAAGGCCACAAATTAAAAACCTAGGAATATCTTTTTTATCAATACCAGCCCTAGATGGCTTTAGCAAAAGCAATAGCCAAAATAAAGCCAAAGCAACACAAACTCGAGATACGTTTACGGCAAATGGCGGCATCATACTAGGGGTAATATGCTTAACTGCCGCTACGCCTGCACCAAAAAAAAAGTTGGCTATTAGTACTGCAAAATGTGCTTTGTATTTATTGTTCATTAAGCCGCAAATGTAGTTGTAGCTGTTTTATTTAAAAATGCTTTGCAAAAAATTGGCAATAAAATTTTGTAAAGAATTATGTGACAGACTTGGTAATTCGTAATTGAATTCTTTTACTTTACTGATAGCATTTTGTAAATTAAAATTCTGCTGAGGAACACTGTAGCACCAGCTTTGGTTCATTAATCTTTTACCAAGATATTCTTGTTCGGTTTGGCCAGGTGTTGGTATTAAAATAGCTTTTTTTTGTAGCACTAATAATTCCATAATAGTTGTGTACCCACTTCTGCTAATTATAAATTCGCTCTGCTGAATAGCCTGCTGCAACTCATGTCCAACCAAATGATTTTTAATGTTGATGCCATCATAACCTTCTAGTTTTTCTACACTTCCAGGCTTACCCCGTACCAATAATATTTTGGCTTTTATATTATTTATATTGGTTAAAATCATCTTTTCTAAAACAGTTCTTTGCGGTTCTGGACCACTTAATAAAATGCAGTAATCATATTTGAAATTTAGATTTTGAGATTTGGAATTTTTGGTTACTGTAATCATAAACTCTTCATTATTCACTTTTGATTTACCATTAACGATTGACGATTGACTTTTATTAAACCTTGCCAAAGGCCCAATATAATGTACAGGAATCGCTGGTTTTTTTGTGGGATGAGATAATATTCCAGCAATATTATCATAGCCACTAAAATCAGGCACCCAACAAGCTTTGTAACGGTTTATAAACTGGTAATTTATTTTCTGCAACCACCTTTCAATAAATAAAAAAGGTGCTTTAATGCTCAGTTGATGTGTAATAAAAATGCAAGGTATTTTACCACTGCAAAGCCCATAACGGTTATCGCTAATTACCAAGTCAATATTATAGTTAGTAATCGTTTCGTCTAGCCATTGATGTTCTAGTTGTATTGCTTTTCGTATTGTTGGCAATTGCCTTAAAATACTTATAAACAACAACTTTGGGTTACTCGCATATTTGATATTGTAGCCTTCTAAAAATAAAAATTCAATGTTATTAAACTCTTGATGCAACAAAGTTTGCTGTTGTGCGTTACAGGCTACTAAAACTCTACAATTGTTTGCCAGAAAGGCTTTGATGATAGGAATACAGCGTGTTGTATGACCCAAACCCCAGTCGAGTGGAGCTATAAGAATTCTAGGTGTGTTAAAATTTGATATAATCACAATTAAATATTGCTAAAATTAAAGTTGGAACAATAGTTTATGTTAATTTTAAGTTGCCATTTATGAAAATCATGATAAACAAAATTGTTTTTTTATTGTTAATAATGATTATAACCATGGCTTCGTGCAAGGTTTTTTCAAAATCATCGTCAAAGAAACAATGCATGTGCCCTGAAAGGAAAATTGTTGGATAATTAAATTAAAACAAAGTTACCCCCCTTTGTTATGAAAACAGGAAACAGAGATTTGCTTGTCTTAATGAAAGATGATTCTATTAACAATGAAGCTATGGAACATGAGGTTGATTTATTGAACACATTGCTTTACAGTGTTGAAAGTTTACACAGCTTTTGCATTGCCAATGAAGTAATTGATGTAAATAAATACAAAATCATCCAAAAGCCACATTTAATTCAACAGGCCATTCGTGAGAAAAGTCACAAGCCTTTTGTATTCATTTGCAATAAAAATTAATCACTATTAAGCCCACGACTTTACCAATAAGTTTTGAAATTGTAAGATTTCAAAACTTATTTTTTTACACCTCACCTAAATTTCGATTTCAGTAAATAATATATAAATTAACTAACATATAATTTTGTAGTATATATTTGATGTTTAAATAACAAAAAAGTAAAAATCATGAACTTAATACAAAATTTAGAGTGGCGTTATGCCACGAAAAAAATGAATGGTGAAAAAGTTTCTAAAGAGAAATTAGACACCATTTTACATGCTACACAATTAGCAGCATCATCGTATGGTTTGCAACCATATACAATCTTGGTTATTGAAGATGCAGATTTAAAAAAGCAACTGTCGCCTGCAGCGTATAACCAACCACAAATTATCGAATCGTCTCACTTACTCGTTTTCTGTGCTTGGGTAGATATTACTGAAAAAGAAGTCGCTACTTTTATAAAAGATACTACTACAAAACGCAATATGCCAGAAGACGCTTTGGATGGGTACAAAGCAATGATTAATGGCACAATTAGCGGGTTGAATGTTGAGCAAAAAGTAGCTTGGGCTACTAAACAAGCTTATATTGCTTTAGGTACAACCCTTGTAGCTGCTGCATCTGAAGAGGTTGATGCAACACCAATGGAAGGCTTTGATGCTGCACAATTTGACGATATTTTAGGCCTAAAAGAAAAAGGATTAAAGTCAGCAGTAATCTGTGCATTAGGCTACCGCTCACCTGATGATTACTTAGCAAATTTACCCAAAGTGAGAAGGGATAAAGAGTTGTTATTTCAATTTTTATAGTACTCATTTACCCAACTAATTAAAAGCCTCCAATATCGCTATTGATGGCTTTTCTATTTTGAAAAAGAGAAGTTTTACTTTGATGCCTTCTAAGCTTTTGCAGCTACTTTTTCTTTAAACTTTCTGATAAAGTCTTTACTGTAGTCGCTAATAATTAATTTACCGCTAATACCAGCACGTTCTTTTAACAAAGTATCCCATTGTTCAGTACCATGCCAAAAAGTGTGTTTCAACTCCTTCATAGCATTGCTACTATAATGCGCTAAAATGTTAGATAAGCGTGTAATGCTTTCATCCATAGTAGCAACATCTGTATGTAATTCTGCAAATAATCCTTTTCGTCTAGCCCAATCGGCAGGCCGCCACAAAGCAGCATCAATTGCTAATTGTGTATAAGCAGATAAGCCGATCTTTCTTTCAACAGCGACACCAACAACAAAAGGCCCAATGCCTAAAGCCAGCTCACTTAATTTAACATCGGCTGCTTCTAAAGCAATGGCATAATCAGCCGCAGCTACCAAGCCAACGCCACCCCCAATACATTTACCATGTACTCTTGCAATAATTAATTGTGGGGCTTTACGCATGGCATTTATTACGTTAGCAAAACCACTAAAAAAACGGGTACCTTCTTCCTCCGTTGTAATGGCGGATAATTCATCGAAAGATGCCCCGCTACAAAACACTTTTTCGCCTAAAGAACGTAGTACAATAACCTTGGTACTTATGTCTATCGACTCATCTTTTATTGCTTTTGCAAGTGCCTCTAAAATATTGCTTGGTAATGAATTGCTTTGCGGATGGTAAAATTCTATGGTGGCAATACCATGTTCTCGATGCGTAGTTACGTAGCCGGCTTCAACTGTATTAATCATAACAAATCTTATTTAAGTTTTTTATTTTGTAACAATTATTCCAAGCATTTTACCATTGTTAATATTGTGGCAATAGCAACCAATTCATCGGTCTCGTCTTTTACCTCAACAAACCATTTTACTATACCCTTTTCTATATCGGTTTCCTCTCGTTTGGCTTGGCTAATTTTTTCTCTGCAGGTAAAATTAACCTGAATAGTAGCACCAGGATAAACGGGTTTTGTAAACCTTAATTCATCAATGCCATAGTTCAATAAAACAGGGCTTTTTTTGCTGCCATCTACAAATAAACCAGCAGCTGCACTAAGTATAAAGTATCCATGTGCAACAGGCTTTTCAAACAACGTTCCTTGCAAAGCAGTCGCATCTGTATGGGCATAAAAATGATCCCAACTGAGGTTCGCAAAATTGCTAATATCGGTATCTGTTATGGTTCTTTTACCAGTAATAATTTGGTCGCCAATTTGTATTTCTTCAAAATGTTTTCTAAATGGGTGAACCTCTGAAATTTGGCCACTTGCGTTTGGCTGGTATACATTACTTACTGCTGTAATCATGTTGGGCGAACCCTGAATAGCCACACGTTGCATATAATGTTTTACACCACGCACTCCGCCCATTTCCTCACTACCACCAGCACGACCAGGTCCGCCATGCACCAACATTGGTAGTGGGCTTCCATGACCAGTATTTTCTTTAGCACATTCATTATTCAATATCAAAATTCTACCATGGTACGTTCCTGCACCTAACACATATTGTTTTGCTATAGATTGACTATTTGTAACAATAGATGACACTAGCGAACCCTTACCCAATTTAGATAAAGTAATCGCTTCATCAATGCCATTATAAGGCATTAAAGTTGATACCGGACCAAAGGCTTCCACCTCATGCGAAGCCTGTGTTGTAAAAGGGTTTTGGTTAAGTAATAATATCGGGCTAATAAATGCTCCTTTATTAGCATCAGCATCCTCAACGGCAACACTGTCAAGGCTTCCATAAATAATTTGCGAAGCAGCTAATAGTTTTTGTACTTGCGATTTTACTTCCTCACGTTGTTGTTGTCCCGCCAAAGAACCCATACGAACTTTCTCGTTTAACGGATTACCAATGATGGTTTGTGCCAATGCTTTTGTTAATGATTTTTGTACATCTTCTAACTTATTTTCTGGCACAAAAATGCGACGAACACCAGTACAACGTTGGCCGCATTTTAGGGTCATTTCTTTACGCAGTTCTTTTATAAAAATATCCCACTCAGGCATATTTGGTGTTACATCATCTCCCAAAATCATACAGTTTAATGAGTCGGCCTCCATGGTAAAAGGCACGTTCTCTTCAATAATTCGTTTATTATTTTTAAGTAATAAACCTGTTGTTGCCGAGCCTGTAAATGTTATAACATCTTGGTTTGTTACATGATCCAGCATATTGCCAGCATTACCACAAACTAGTTGCAATGCACCTTCAGGTAATATATTGCTGGCTATAATTTCTTTTACCACCGCTTCGGTTAAATAGGATGTAATAGTTGCAGGTTTTACCACTGCTGGCACACCTGCTAAAAGGTTCACAGCTATTTTTTCTAACATACCCCAAACAGGAAAATTGAACGCATTAATATGCACTGCTACACCTTCTTTTGGTAATAATAAATGATGACCCATGAATGTATTATTCTTGCCAAGATTAAGGCTTTCGCCATCCAAACAGTAAGGCTCATCACCAAACTTTTTACGCAATGATGCGTAAGAAAATAAGTTGCCAATTCCGCCTTCAATATCTACCCAACTATCGGCTTTTGTAGCGCCAGTTTGATAACTAATTGTATAAAATTTATCCAGGTGTTTTTGCAAATGAAACGCCAACGCTTTTAACATTAAACCACGTTGCTGAAAATTCATTTTTCGTAAAGCAGGATTGCCTTTCGTTCTTGCATAGTTCAATACTTCTATAAAGTCTAAACCCTTTGAAGTAGCTACTGCTATCGGATTTCCCGTTACTGCGTTGTATAATAATTGCCCGTCCCCATCACCTGTAATCCATTTACCAGAAACATAGTTTTCTAATTTATTCATAGTGGCATTGTTTAATCAATCAAAACTAATGATTGTTAGCATTTTATTACCAACATATCGCGTTATGTACTTTTTCTTTTAGGAGATATGTAATAACTAGGCTGGAACAAGGCTTATAGTCATTTACAATTACAAAAAATAAAGGCTTGGAACATCGGTTAAAAAAGGGGTTATTTGCATCAATAAAAATTTACTACATGCTCCCAAAGTACAAACGTATCCTTTTAAAATTATCTGGCGAGGCCTTATTGGGTGATCAACGAAATGGCGATCCATTTAACCCAAAAATTATTGAACAATATGCCCAAGATATTAAAATGGTTACCGACATGGGTGTTCAGGTAGCAATAGTAATTGGGGGTGGTAATATTTACCGTGGTATGAACGAAGCTGAAAGTGGTATTGAACGAGCACATGGCGATTATATGGGCATGTTGGCAACTGTAATAAATGCTATGGCAATGCAAGCGATGCTTGAAAAAATTGGAGTTTATACGAGGCTTCAAAGTGCTATAAACATGGAACAAGTTGCAGAGCCATACATTCGTCGTAAAGCATTACGACACTTAGAAAAAGGACGTGTGGTAATATTTGGTGCAGGCACTGGTAACCCATATTTTACAACCGACACAGCAGGTAGTCTACGTGCCATAGAAATGAAGGCAGATGTGATTTTAAAAGGCACAAGGGTAGATGGTATTTATAATGCCGATCCTGAAAAAAATCCTACTGCTACTAGATTTGAGAAACTTAGTTTTCAAGACTGCATCAGTAAAAATTTAAAGGTGATGGATATGACTGCCTTTACATTGTGCATGGAAAATAAAATGCCAATTATTGTGTTTGATATGAACCGCCCTGGCAATTTGCTACAAGTTGTTGAAGGTAAAGATGTTGGTACACTAGTAAGCTAAGTAACCGTTGATGTAATTACCATTGGCAGCTGTTGATTGCCTAGATAACTTCACCATATGAAGAAGCTATATTTAATTTTATTGGGACTGATTTTGGTGGCAAATACGTTCTGTCAGTCGAAGCTAACACTTCAAGATGCTATAAATATTGCACTAAAAAACAGTTACGATATACAGTTAGCTAAGAATAACGTTGACATTACAACTATTAATAACAATATTGGTATTGCAGGGGGATTACCAACTATTACTGCTACAGCAAACGATAACGAACAACTGACAAATATTAATCAGAAATTTTCTGACGCTACAAGAAATGCTAAGCAAAGCAATGTTGCCTCAAACGTACTAACAGCAAACGTTACAGGATCTTTATTGTTGTTTAATGGTTACCGTGTAGTGGCTACAAAAAGTAGGTTAGAGCAGTTACAATTACAAAGTCAAACACTACTAAACTTGCAAATACAAAGTGCTATTGCTTCGGTGATGACTAAGTATTATGATGTGGTAAGGCAGCAGGGTTATTTAAAAACAATTGCTCAGTCTATTGAAGTTTCTAAACAACGTTTAAGCATTTTACAAACTAGAAAAGATATTGGTTTATCTAATAATGCAGATTTATTTCAAGCACAGTTAGATGTGAATGTTTTATTTCAACAGCAACAGCAACAGCAGTTAATAATTACATTGGCAAAAACAGATTTGCTTGATTTAATGTCTGTAAAATCTGACTCTACAATTGTTATAAACGATACAATTATTGTAAATAATAATATTAGTTTGGATGAGATTAAAGCATCCATAAAAAATAATCCACAAATTATTGCTGCAGAGCAGCAAATAAAAATTAATAGTTTACTTGAAAAAGAAACGGCTGCATTGCGTTACCCAACCGTTAGAGCTAATACTGGGTATAACTTCAATAACAACAAAACCGAAGGTGGCTTTACCTTATTAAACCAAAGCTATGGACCTTTTATTGGTTTAAATTTAGCTATCCCGTTGTACAATGGGGGAGTAGTAAAACGGCAAGAAAAAATAGCCAATATCAATACAAAAAGTGCCACTGCTAGACGCGATATTTTATTGTTAGACTTTGAAGCGAGTACTGTTCGTAATTATCAATCATTTACAAGTACTTTGCAACAGCTAAAAACCGAGCAAGAAAATTACCAACTATCTATAAAATTATTATACTTGGTGCTACAACGCTTTCAACTGGGGCAAGCAACTATCATTGATGTAAAGCAAGCCCAGCAAAGCTTTGAGAACGAAGGCTACCGATTAATTAACTTAAGTTATGCAGCAAAAGCTGCTGAAATAAACTTGAAGCAAATTGCAAATCAACTTGTATTTTAACCTTAACCAAATAAGAAAATAAAACAAATATTATGGCAATAACTAAGCTTACTATCAACAATAATGGGTCAGTAAAAATAGATGGCGACTTTGAAATTGTAGATATGCAAGGCAATAACTACGATTTGGGTGGTAGAGAAATTGTATCTATTTGCAGATGCGGTTTATCTAAAAACAAACCTTTTTGCGATGGAGCACACCGTGGGCATTTTGAGCATGAAGCAGTTGCTTTTGCATTACCACCAAAGAAAGCATAAAGTTATTAGTGGTATAATACTGAAAAATAGTTGGTAAAATCTTCTGTAATATAATACAGCATTGAATTAGAAAGAAGTTTAGTGAAAGTCGTTTCACTAAA
>JAYVNQ010000233.1:0-3467 GCA_043758365.1 Chitinophagales bacterium | reverse complement strand
AGTGTAGGGGGTGGTTTTAGGCTTCACACAAAGTAGCTAAGCATACAAAGACACAAAGCTTTTAGGCTTATCGCCAACGTAATGGTTGTGTTGAAGTGTCTTTTGGAATTAAATGGGACGTGTCAACTTCAAATTCAGTTATGTACTTTTTGTACTCGCTAATTTTTTTTTCAATTTGCTTTCTCAATTTGTTATAGGCTTTACAGTCATTATTCCATATTGCCCAATTAACCGCCTTTTTTAGTCTACTTACATCACCTTCACAATTGATAAAAGGTTTTCTATTTAGTATTGAGTCTAAAATGTTTGCACTTCTTTCATTTTTGTAACCCGCTATTGAATTAATAAAATCAGTTGCCTTATCAACATCTTTTTCCCTACAGATAGTTTTATAAAATCTACGAGGATAATAGGCTTCGTAAACCTGCATATAGGCGGTATCTGGAAATTCTTTCATTAGTCTAAAACAGTTTTCATTTAGTTCAGGATAATAATATAGTAACTGTTCCTTTATTAGTTTTATGTCTTCTTTTTTTTTAAACTTGGCTAACCCATACAATGCATACGCAATATTTTCTGTGTTGTGTACAAAACCACCAACCTCATAATATTCATATTTACGTTCTGCCATTTTTTTTATAAATGGATAATATTTTTCCTGTGGTTCTATTTGTTCTAATATCTCATAAGCGGCTGCTAAATAATTATGCTTTGTAATTACTGCATCAATGGTTTTATTTTTTTCTTGTTCATTTTTCCATGTGGCTTTAAGGAGGATATAATCAGAGACAGTAAGAAATTTATATCCGAATTCACCCATGTCTTCAATAACCATTGCCTTATCTTCTAAATGATTCATTAATAGTTCAAAATGGTTAAAAGATTTCTTTTCAAAAAGCTCTCTAAAAGCCGCCGCTCTTAAAGCTGGATGCTCTGATTGGCTTAGTTGTAACAGTTCTTTATCTGTAGCCATAAATCTTAGTACACTATCATAATGCTTAATAATCCCCCTTGAAACTATTTCAGTTAAAAATGGCTGAAGCGGCTTTCTAAAATCTTTTATAGCATAATTATAACCATCCTTATTGTTACAAGATGATGTACTTATAACTACTATCAAAATAATACCTGCCAATTTATTACTTGTCATATTTTTCTATTAACTAAAACAATCTAAAAATGAACATACTATTATTTATTTTAAAATATTCACTCAAAAGCAAAAGAGGTTTGTAGTTGTCACCTACAAACCTCTTTTATTAATGATATTAATTAACAAAAACAACGTATTACTTATTTCAATGCTTCTTCTACCACATGCCCCACGCAACCACTAGGCATTTGTACATGCAGTAAAGCAGTTATTGTAGCAGCAATATCTGTCATGTAGGTTTCACGGTTTGTATGACCATGTTTTACACCCCAACCATAAAATACCATGGGTATATGGCTATCGTAAGGGGCCCATAAACCATGTGTAGTGCCAGTTTTGCCACCATCTATATAGCCAGATTTTAAAATAATTTGTATATCGCCACTGCGGCTTGGGTAATAACCATTCACCAACATGTCTTTAATTTTTGCTGGTAAGGGTGTCTCCATCATATTATTTATTGTAAATACTTGTGCAATGGCTTCTTGCTTTTGTAAATAATTAATAATAGTTTTAGTAATAGCTGATTCATCTGTTTTAGTAGTGTCTATTGCTAAATGATTTAAGTGCACTTGATAGTTTACCATGCTTACAATCAATTTATCTATACCGAATTTTTCGTTTAATAAGCTATTCAATTGTTTTAAAGCATCGGTTTCGTTAAATGTACCACCTGGTAATTTGTTTTCTTTCATAAAACCTGGTACATGTGCCACACCATGGTCGGCAGATAAAAATACTGTGTAATTGCCTTTACCAACCTTTACATCTAAATAGGTTAAAAAGTCGCCCAAATCTTTATCTAATCGTAAATAAGTATCTTCTGTTTCTATAGAATTTGGTCCAAAACTATGGCCAACATAATCGGTAGATGATAAGCTTACACAAAGCATATCGGTTGCTGTTCCTTTGCCTAATTGCTCATTATCTAAAGCGGCTTTTGCCATGTCAAACGTCATACTATTTCCAAAAGGTGTGGTGGCAATGGAACTATAAATTTTGCCAGCAAACTGCTTTAAGCTGTATGGAAATCCTTTTTGCTCGGTATCAAAAGGTTTATTTTCATAATCTTTTTCATCGGTAGTGCTTTGGGTGTATGTGTTAATGGGGTACAAAGTGTTCCAACCACCTTGGTAATATTTATCTACTGGTTTGCTTGCATTAAAATCCGTAGCCCATTTAGGTAGTTCGTTCATATAGTAAGTACTCGTAATCCAATTGCCACTATTTACATCGTACCAGTAGGCGGCATTTGCGCTGTGCCCTGCGGGTAAAATTGAGCCTCTATCTTTTAACGCTACACCTATAACTTTACTACGAAAATTATTAGCCAGTCTTATTTCATCACCAATGGTGGTAACTAACATATTTTTTGGGCTTTGCTTGCCGTTGCCACCATCTGGGCCGCCCACTGTTTTTACGGTTTTATCTTCACTACAATACACGCTACGTTGCTCAGTTCTGTCCCACCAATTATTACCAACAATACCATCTATGGCTGGTACCGAGCCTGTATAAATACTGGTATGGCCAGCCGCTGTAACCGTTGGTGTATATGGGATAAATGCATTTTCGCAAGTAAACCCTTCACCAAGTAAACGCTTAAAACCATTAGCTGAGTAACGGGCTGAATAGCGATATAAAAAATCCCAACGCATTTGATCTACCACAATACCTACTACCAACTTTGGTTTAGAAATTTCTGAGCCGATAGCTTTCGGCTTCTGATTTAGGGATTTGAGATTTTGAGCAAAACTTGCATGTATCAGTAACACTGCCAATAACAAAAAACTAGCTTTCTTCATATTGTTAACTTGTGCTACAAATGTAATTGTTGGTAATAAGTAAATGGGTTATAAAATGATGAACTAACAAGCGTTAATATTTTGGTTGGGATAAATAGCCGATAACCTTAAATTTGCTCACTTTGGTTTATTTAATCATAATGCACAAAAGGAGAACCATAATGCACACTATTACTTTTTTGTGAACTTTGTGAAACCCTTTGTGTTCTTTGTGGTAAAATCATAAATTATAAATCTGAAATTTAAAATATGGCAGACATTTTTGAAAAATTAGTAAAGAATTACGGGCCCATTGGTATGCACCGTGAAAGGGCACATGGTTATTTTGCGTTTCCTAAGTTAGAAGGCGAAATTGGTAGCAGAATGAAGTTTCGTGGGCAGGAAATGATTGTGTGGAGTTTGAACAATTATTTAGGCTTGGCAAATCACCCAGAAATTAGAAAAATTGATGCTGATGCCGCAAAAGAATTTGGTTTGGCTAGTCCAATGGGTGCTAGAATGATGAGTGG
>JAYVNQ010000232.1:0-3470 GCA_043758365.1 Chitinophagales bacterium | reverse complement strand
TGTACCAATGTGCATCAATACTCATCATCCACAACCATGGCACTGTAGAGCCAACCGTTAATGCAAACCATACAATAAATAAAGCAGCTCTAACAGTATTTCGCCAAATGTAAGAAGCACCAGTTTCAGCATCAAACTCTTCCTGGTCGGCTTCATTGCTTATTTGTCGCATTCTCCAACCTAATAAACTCCACAATCCAATTGCTAGGACAGTCCAAATAGTAAAAAATTTAATATTCAAAAATCCAGATTTACCTTTTAAAATTTCATCTTCGGCAACAGCTTTTGTATCTAACCAATGATAAATATGATGATTACCTGAAAATCCTACAAACAATAACACCACTAAAGTTATGGAACCAAATATTGGCACTAATGTAGAAATAGCTTCTGGTATGCGGCGAAAAGCTTGGTACCAACCACCCATTGCTAACGTACAAACACAAATAAAAAACATACAGCCATTACAAATTAATGTCCAGAAGATTGTGTTGTACATAATAGTACCAATAAACTCTACTTGCTGTTCCTCAGTACCCATTCCCTTGGTAATAAACCCGATTATCAAGGCCATTAAACCCACACCAATTAAGGCCAGTGACCATGTTTTTAGTTTGGAAGGAATTTCAAATTGTTCTTTTATAGATGCCATCGTGAATTATGAATTATGAATTATGAATTATGAGTTCCGTTCTGCTCTGCTACTTATTTGGCTGCTGTTGCCGTAGCCACAGGTGCAGCTGTTGCTTTACCAGCTGCTTGCTTGCCTTTAATGTATTTAATCACCATCCAACGTTGGGTACGACTTAGTTGGGAGGCATAACTCCCCATTAAATTTTTACCATACGCAACTGAGTAAAACATTTGTCCTTCTGGCATTGCCTCATATTTAGCATCACCAACCAATGTGGCTGGTTTTGCAGGATAAGGTCCTTCGCCACCTTTGTACAGCGGTCCATTACCATCTAGTTTTGTCCCATGACAAATGCCGCAATTAATTAAATACAATCTTTCAGCTTCTACCAATTGTTTTTTATCCAAGGTATCAATTGGGTTTTTAACAGCTTTTGAGGCAAAATAATTAGTTGTATCACCAGCTACATCTTTTACAACATGGAAAGGCATTTCTTCACCACGTGCAACTGAACCTTCAACCGGACGATTGTTGTAATTAATGCCTTTCTCGGCCAAGTTACTATGGTCTGCATAAGTTTCGTATGCACGGCTATAAGCCATATCTGGCATATAAATACTACCAGGCTTACGTTTTACATCGCTACAACTCACAATTATTGCACCAGCACATAAAAAAGCTATTATAGATAATTTCTTCATTGTTATTATTATTAAGCAACAGCTATTTGCGATTTTTCAAATGGCATTTCATTTTGGTCATATCTACCAAGCCACCAACCATCTTCTGCAATTTGCAAGTCAGTTTCTACAGCTCCTGCATTTACTAAAAATGCTTTTAAATCATCCGTATTTGTTTTATCAGTACACTCTATTACCATTACAAACAAATCGTCAGTTGCCCTTGGATGAAAATGGTGCTTCTTTAAAAATGGTGCTAATTGGCACAAGTAACAAAAAGTCAATACCATACCAACTGCTGCAAAAAGTACGGTTAATTCAAACATAATTGGTATCCAAGCTGGCAATGCAAAATGCGGCTTTCCACCAATGTTCAATGGCCAATCTTTTGTAAAAATCCAGCTAATAGTACTTAAAGCTGTTGTTGTTCCCGCAACACCATAAATAAAACCAGCTGTGTGTAAACTTGTTTCACGCATTCCCAAAGCATGGTCTAAACCATGAACAGCAAATGGTGTATATACGTCTTGTATTTTGTAACCAGCAGTACGAACCTTCTTCACCGCAGGAAACAAAACGGCTTCGTCATCAAAACAACCAACAACAAATTTCTTTTTTGCCATATCCCTTTGTCCCCCTGAAGGGAAAATTTAAAAGTGATTAATATTATATAACACAATTATTTCAATCTACTAACTTTTCCAAACTCCCCTTTTGGGGTTGGGGGTTAATGAGCATAGTCGTGTGCAAACTCTTCTGTCTTTTGTTTTTCTACTACTGCCATATCATTTTTATAATTATTACCCGTTGTTTTCAATACATATTTAATTTCCGCAACAGCAATAACAGGAAAGTATTTAGCAAATAAGAAGAAACAGGTGAAGAACAACCCAAACGTACCAAGGTAAAAACCAATTTCCCAGATTGATGGGCTATAATAAACACTCCAAGAAGAGGGTAAATAATCACGATAAAGAGACGTTACAATAATTACAAAACGCTCAAACCACATACCAATATTCACAATAATACTCATGAAGAAAGTAACAAATAAATTACGTCTCATTTTCTTAAACCAGAAAATCTGCGGACTTAATACGTTACAAGCCATCATACCCCAATAACTCCAACCGTAAGGGCTAAACAAGTTGGCACGACTATACCAGAAAGTATAACCTTCGTATTTATTCTGGCTATACCAACCCATAAATAATTCGGTTAAGTAAGCAACACCTACTATTGAACCAGTTGTTACAATTACTTTATTCATTGCTTCTATATGACCAAGGGTAATATAGTCTTGCAGATTAAAAACTTTACGAACGATAATCATTAACGATTGCACCATTGCAAAACCTGAGAATACCGCACCAGCCACGAAATAGGGTGGAAAAATGGTTGTGTGCCAACCTGGAATTACTGATGTAGCAAAGTCAAAAGATACAATAGTGTGAACCGATAATACCAATGGAGTAGATAAACCTGCTAATACCAATGACAAACTTTCGTGACGTTGCCAGTGCTTAGTAGAACCTGTCCAACCGAAAGCAGATATACCATATAAATGTTTACGCAATTTTGTTTTTGCTCTATCACGTACGGTTGCTAAATCGGGTAGTAAACCGCTGTACCAGAATAATAATGATACAGTAAAATATGTTGAAATTGCAAATACGTCCCACAACAATGGTGAATTGAAGTTTACCCACAAAGGCCCACGACTATTTGGATAAGGCAATACGAAAAACGCCATCCAAACACGACCCATATGCCAAATAGGAAACTGACCAGCACACATAACCGCAAAAATGGTCATCGCTTCAGCAGCACGATTTACACCAGTTCTCCAACCTTGTCTAAACAATAATAATATCGCAGAAATTAACGTACCAGCATGACCAATACCAACCCACCAAACGAAGTTGGTAATATCCCAACCCCAACCAATGGTTTTATTCAAATTCCACTGACCAATACCGTAAGTAACATCTCTATAAATGCTATACACTCCAAATAGTAACAAAGCAACAGCAATGTAAAAACCTACATACCAAAGTTTTGTTGGTTTGCCTTCAATAGGGGCTAAAATATCTTCAGTTACCTGATGGTAATTTTTGTCGCCCGTTACTAACGGTTCTCTTAATTGTGATTCGTAC
>JAYVNQ010000231.1:0-10960 GCA_043758365.1 Chitinophagales bacterium | reverse complement strand
AAAGTGAGGTCGGAAAATGGACTGAAATTACACCTATATGGCAAAATAGCAGTAGCACTAATGCTGTTGACTAACTTTTAACTCTTGATTCGCATAATTTATAATCATTTCTTCAAACTAGCAATATCTATTACAAAACGGTAACGTACATCGCCTTTTAACATACGCTCGTAGCTTTCATTTATTGTAGCAATATCTATTACTTCTACATCACTTACAATATTGTGTTCGGCACAAAAATCTAGCATTTCTTGTGTTTCTTTTATACCGCCAATTAACGAACCAATAATACTTCTACGTTTCATAATTAAGTTAAAAGCTGGTATTTCTGCTGGTGCTGGTGGTGCGCCAACAACAATCATAGTGCCGTTTGTACGCAATAAATTAAGGTAAGTATTATAGTCGTGCGGTGCAGAAACGGTGTTTAAAATAAAGTCGAAACTGTTGGCTAAACCTTTCATTGTTTCAGCATCGGATGTTAGTGCGAAATGATGTGCACCCAACTTTTCGGCATCTGCTTGTTTAGATGGAGATGAGCTAAGCATGGTAACATCTGCACCAAAAGCCACGGCAAATTTTACAGCCATGTGTCCCAAACCACCCAAACCTAATACAGCAACTTTATCTCCTTTTTTTACACCAACATGGCGTAACGGGGAGTAAGTGGTAATGCCTGCACAGAGCAAGGGAGCAACACCAGCCAGAGGTAATTTGTCAGATACATGCAATGTGTACTTTTCATCAACAACAATAGTGGTACTATAGCCACCATAAGTTGGTGTGCCGGTGCCTCTTTCTCTACCATTATATGTGCCAACCATGCCTTCTTCGCAGTATTGCTCAATACCCTCTTTACAATTATCGCAAACACGGCAACTGTCAACAAAACAGCCTACGCCAGCTAAATCGCCTACTTTAAAATTAGTAACATGGTCGCCAATTTTTGTAATACGACCAACGATTTCATGACCAGGTACCATTGGGAAAATAGACCCGCCCCATTCGTCACGAATTTGGTGTAAATCGGAGTGGCAAACACCACAAAAAAGAATCCCTATTTGTACATCGTGAGCCCCAGGTTCACGTCTTTCAAAATTAAAAGGGGCTAGTGGTGTAGTTGCAGATTGTGCTGCGTAAGCATTTGTTGCTATCATAATTTAGATGTTTTAACAGTGAGGAACAAAGAAACAACAGTTGGGTTCAAAATGCAACTTGATGTTTGTGATAAAGGGATAAAATTTCTAATTGCGAAATGTGAGCGTAATTAAAAGAAGTTGTCTGAAAAGTAGGTTTCACACAAAGAACACCAAGAATACCAAGCAACAACGATTTTGTAATTAACGCAACTAGCTTTGTGTGGAATTTTTGACTTATGAAATATTATCTCTCAATTGTTTGAAATATTCTGCTGCTTGTAATAGTCTGTTGCCATACCAACTGAACATTTCACCATCAACTAGCAACACTTTTACATTAGGCATAATGGCTCTTATTTCATCAATATGTACTTGCTTAAAAGGGTAGGGCTCAGAGGATAATAATACAAAGTTGCAATTGGTAGCTGCTATTTGTTGTAGTGTTATTTCTGGGTAACGAGTTGTATTTTCAAACACATTTTTAACCCCAATATATTGTAACATATTGTTGATGTAAGTATTGCCACCTATAGTCATGTAAGGGTTACGCCAAATTAAATAACAAGTTTTAAGTTCTAAGTTTTGAGTTTTAAATTGAATGAATTTGTTTCTGATTGTTAGTGAAAGATTATTGGCTTTTTTAGTTGTTGCCGTTAATAAACCAACAGCTTCAATCATTTGTAACGCATCATCTAAATTATTTACATCACTTATCCAAACTGGATAATATTTTGCCAGTTCCTCTATTTGCTCCTTTACGTTTTCTTCTTTATTGGCAATAATTAAGTCTGGGTTTAAGATTTTTATTGCTTCAATATTTACATTTTTAGTTCCACCAATTCTTGTTTTATTTTTAAACCAATTGTTTGGGTGCACACAAAATTTTGTGATGCCAACTACTTCATTTTCTAATCCTAAATAATGTAATAATTCTGTTTGAGAAGGCACTAACGAAACGATACGTTTGGGTGGATTTGTAAAATATATTTCTCTGCCAAGTTGATCGATACTTTTAAACATATACTTGCTTGTAACTATTTCGCCAAACTCTGTATCACATCGTACTTGGTAACAATGTGGTAATTACCGCTATCATCCTTGGCTAAAACTGAACCATTTTCTTTGGTAATTAGGCTTCCCAATTTTTCTACTGGAGTTAAAAAATCAACCGTTGGTGGTGCGGCTTCCATTACACTTGCAACGGTGGCATTTTTAATTTCGGGGTTACTAAATATTTTTTGAAATAAGCCACCCTCACTCAGCGACCCAACTAATAGATTATTTTCTAGAACAGGTATTTGCTCAATATCATATTGTTTCATTAGTCCTACAGCATCTGCTACTGTGTTAGTTGGTGATACTGTAACTAATTTTTTACCAATTCTTCCACTAACAATATCCTTAAAGGTTTTTACTTCTAAAAAACCCCGTTCCATCATCCATTGATCGTTATAAATTTTACCAACATAACGGCTGCCATGGTCGTGAAAAATACATACCACCACATCATCTTTTGTTAAGCTATCTTTTAACTGCATTAACCCTTGTATGCAGCTACCAGCACTGTATCCACAAAACAAGCCTTCCTCTTTGGCAATTCTTCTGGCCATTACTGCACCATCTTTATCTGTTACTTGTACAAAATCATCAATCATGCTCATATCATAGTTTTGTGGCACAAAATCTTCCCCAAAACCTTCAGAAATATATGGGTGAACAAAGCTCATATCAACATTGCCAGTTTTAAAATAATTGGTTAATAACGAACCATACACATCAACTGCCCAAATTTTAATATTGGGATTTTTTTCTTTTAAATACATAGCAGTTCCTGTAATGGTACCACCAGTTCCTGCAGTGCAAACTAAGTGGGTAATTTTACCTTCGGTTTGTTCCCAAATTTCAGGGCCAGTGCTTTCGTAATGTGCCTGACGATTTGCCAAATTATCGTACTGATTCATGTAAATACTATTTGGTACTTCTTTAGCCAAACGCTTTGCAACACTGTAATAACTTTTAGGATCTTCTGGTAAAACATTGGTTGGGCAAACAATTACTTCTGCACCAACTGCTTTTAATATATCGACCTTCTCTTTGCTCTGTTTTTCAGTGGTAACAAAAATACATTTATAGCCTTTTACACAAGCAGCCAAAGCCAAGCCCATACCAGTGTTGCCGCTTGTGCCTTCAATAATAGTACTTCCTAGTTTTAGCTTACCTTCTGCCTCTGCAACTTCCACCATTTTTAAAGCCATACGGTCTTTAATAGAGTTGCCAGGGTTAAAATAGTCAACTTTTGCAAGCACCGTTGCAGGAATACCTTTTGTTATTTTATTAAGCTTAATTAAAGGCGTATTGCCAATTGTTTCCAGCACATTATTTAACCACATAAACTATCATTTATTTACTGCAAATGTAGCGGTTGTAATTTTTGGCAAAGAAACAAAGCAAATAAAATAATATAGTAAACCGCTTCGACAATCGGACTGTCTTTGCGAGATTGGGTTCGTGCCCAACAAAGCAATCTGTTTTTGTTATTTAGATTGCTTCGTTCCTCGCAAAGACGAACGCTGAAAATAATAGTACGATTTAATTGTCGAAGAGGTCTAGTAAATGCTATCTTGATTTGAGGCATAACTAATTAACCCAAGGTTTTAACCTTGGGTTAATTAGACGGAATTGTAAAGGCTTTAGCCAAAGGTTAAATAGATGAAAAGTATTTTGGCTAAAGCCATGAAACTTTTGTGTTAAGCCCAAGGCTGAAGCCTTGGGTTAATAGAAACTTTTATATGAAAAATTATTCTCTCTAAAATAATTTATGAGGACTTAAAAGTGGGATAGTTTATGCTGCATAAAAAACCCTGATAGATTTTGTTAAGAATTTGCAAGCATTAATTAATATAAATTCGGTTTTCTAATTACAGCTAATAAGCGAAATCTAATTGTATAGCGTACGATTTACTATAACCTGTAGAAGTGGGGATTAAAGTTGGCAATTGCAATAAATTTAATATAACAGTTTTACGTTTATGGCTTTCTATATCCTTAATATTTACAAAAGCCCACCGTTTAAAAACTGGACCTTTTGCAGGGCAAGGCAAACTATAAAAAACATATTCACTACCCAAACTTACTCTAATGTTAGACATATACACATCAAACTCAGTTCTTGCATTTGGATAATCATCAAAACCTGTTTTTTGATAGCTAACAATTGTGGTATCGTTTACAACTTTTTTACCTAAGCAATTAAAAGGGGGCAAAGTTGCGGGGCATCCACTGACATATTCATTTTGTATAGTTGCTAAATTGGCTTTTAGGCTATTTATCATTATAAAACTACCAATTGGCTCGTTACGCAAAATGCGGTAGTAAAACTGCGGTTTACCATTATACACTTGAAGCATTACCCTAAACTTTCCATTGTGCAGCAATCGTATAATCTGCATGGAAATATTATAGTGATAAAACCCCCTGTTAATACAATACGCTAGCTTCTGCAACCTAACAACCGTACCTGTTGTATCTAAATGGTAGTCTTTTAAAAAAGTACGTTTGTAAAGTGCTTTCGATACTTTATCATTCAGCTTATCAAAGGCGGCAAAAGCATCTTCCATAGCTTCATAATCGCCAAAAAAATATTCTAAATAAAGCGTACTATCTGTAACCAAACGAGCATTGGTGCTTCCAGGTAGTTTAATCTTGGCTTGAAAAATTTTAGATGCTAGATGAATTGTATCTTTTGTAGTAACTAGCTTACCTTTTATATGAATAAAATTTACCCCAGCATCGTTTATAACAGATAGAAAATTGGCAGTAAATTCATCAGGCTTTTTAGGAAAATCAATAATAAAGCCTTGGGCAGAAATATGACAGCAATAACAGGAAAAAAAGAATATGCCTATTATCTTTTTCATGTAAAGTTTTATCAGATGGTGATGGTTTGACTTATGTATTAAGATACGTAAATCTACATAAAAAAACGGCTGTATGCGTATCCTGATTCAAAAAAATAATACACACGTGGCAGTTATTAATTGGATATTTATTTACATTGATACAATTTCGTAATATTTACCAACTAAATCCATCTTACCAATCTCATCTATACTTTACTACAAAAAATATATTGCCCTTTTAAGTATTAATAAACTTGTTGCATTCCTTTTACAAAATCGCTTACCAAATAGCTTATTAATTTACCAGTTGCACCATCGGTTCTACCATCGCTTAAGTTAGTAGCACCTTCGCAAATATGTAGGTACGCAGGTTGAGCATCTAACACAACATAATTTAAGTATTGCCTTGCGTGTGTTGCAGTAATACCAACAGGTGTAGCGGCACTGCTCAAAGTATGTTCAATGCAATCAAGATCTAATTCTATACCGCTCAACGTATCATCTGTAAACTCAGTAGCATCTTTTAATGCTTGTGTAAAATTGCGTTTTTCATGTATAAAAATGTCTTCAAATGTAATACAGTCAACAAACGGATTATTCACCATCTCCATCCAAACATTTTGCTGAATATAATTTTCGTGCAAGCCAATCACACAATATTTTTCTAAATAACCATCCTCTTCGGCATACCTAAAAGCATTGCCACTGTGCCGGCCTTCCATTGGTCTGTAATCTGCATGTGCATCTAAATTAATCGCATTTATTTGTGCAAACGGAACTACCTCTGCTTTGTGCCAACCCTTAGCTGCGCCTTTTATACAAGGGTAAGCGTTGTTATGCCCGCCACCAATTACAATGGGCAGTTTTCTGTTTTGGGTAATGATATGTACCAGTTGCTCCACCTCGTCATCAATCATATTTACAGCATGTCTATAAGCATCTACTTTTTCATCAAAACTTTGGGCAGATTGTTCTATTACTTTAGAAACTTCACTAAAGTCAAAATGACCCAATAACAATATTTCTTCACCTTGTAAAAAGTCGTTACTCTGTATATTCAGAAATGCCTGTAAAAAAGGTAACCAAGCAGTATCAGTGCCGCCTACACCAAGGTTTGCCTTTACCCCAATATCTTCTGGCACACCAAAAACTATATAGCGTGCGGTTGTATGCTGCAAGCTTTCCTCAATGTTTTTAGGGTTGGTAATTATCTGTAACCGTTCGCCAAGCTTGGTTTCAAAGCGGCGTATTTTGGTATGGTTCAAAACATCTTGCTTATTGTAAATCTTCAAATGTTGCATATCGTTTTGTATTTAGAAAATGAAAGTAAAACTTATCTATTTGATGGATGGAAATTTATTTTACAGATAAATAAATATGCTAAAAGAGGTTTTATTTAAACCAAATAATCCCTATATTGTTATTAAAGCAAACGATGCCGTAGAAATATTTTTTGAATACATTTTAGCATTTGTTGTAGCGTTACATTTGCATCGATTTTAATAAAAACATAATCTTGCTTTATGACCTGGAAACAAGTCTTCACTACATCGGTTGGTAAAAAGCTCACAATGGGTCTTACCGGCATTTCACTTATTTTATTTTTAATAGTACATGCTGGTTTAAATGCTTGTATTTGGGCTAATGATGGGGGCGAAATGTTTAACAGAGCGGCTCATTTTATGGGTAGCAATATCATTCCGCGTTTACTAGAAGTTGGGTTAATTTTATTCTTCATTTTGCATATTGCACAAGGCTACTCGTTAACCCTGTACAACAAGGCCAAGCGTAATGTGGGCTATGCTATAGATTATGGTAACAAAGGCAGTAAATGGTACAGCCGCAGTATGGCCATTTTAGGCAGCTTGCTATTGATATTTCTTATCATGCATTTCTATCATTTTTGGACCCCAAGTCGCTTTGGTGGTATGTGGAATATTAAACCGTTAGAAGAAATTGAACTTGATGGAAAACTAAAGCATAATTTGTTTTTAGAAATGAAAAATGTGTTTCAAAATCCAATAATTGTAGTGTTATATGTATTGGCTTGTGGTAGTTTAGGGTATCATTTAGCACATGGTTTTCAAAGTGCCTTTAAAACTTTTGGTATACACAACAAACGCTACCAACTTATGTTAAGCACTATTGGTTATGGTTATTCAATCATTATTCCATTAGTATTTGCTATGATGCCAATTAGTTTTTATTTCGGTTGGATTTAGAACCAATTTGATAATTGGATAATGTAATAATTATAGTAGCGAAGTTTATACTGCTATTGATGATTCATTTTAAATTATTAATTCTTAATTGAATAAGATGTTAAACGCAAAAATTCCTGCAGGACCATTAGACGATAAATGGACAGATTACAAAGGTCATTGCAAATTGGTTAATCCTGCCAACAAACGCAAGCTAGAAATAATTGTTGTGGGTACTGGTTTGGCAGGTGCTTCTGCAGCGGCTTCATTGGGCGAAATGGGCTATAAAGTAAAAGCATTTTGTTTTCAAGATAGTCCACGTCGTGCACACTCAATAGCAGCGCAAGGTGGTATTAATGCTGCAAAAAATTACCAAAACGATGGTGATAGTGTGTTTCGCTTATTTTACGATACCATTAAAGGTGGTGATTATCGCTCTCGTGAGGCAAACGTGCATCGCTTAGCCGAAGTTAGTACCAATATTATAGATCAATGTGTGGCGCAAGGAGTGCCTTTTGCCCGTGAATATGGTGGCTTGCTTAGCAACCGTAGCTTCGGTGGTACACAAGTACAACGTACGTTTTATGCGGCGGGACAAACTGGTCAGCAATTGCTTATTGGTGCTTACCAAGCATTAGAGCGCCAAGTAGCATTGGGTAATGTGAAAATGATGGCTCGCCACGAGATGTTAGATGTGGTAATGATTGATGGTAAAGCACAAGGGATTATTGCACGCAATTTAGTTAACGGAGAATTAGAACGCCACTTTGGCCATGCAGTGTTGTTGTGTACAGGTGGTTATGGCAATGTATTTTACTTATCAACTAATGCTATGGGTAGCAATGTGTCTGCAACATGGAAAGCTCATAAAAAAGGTGCCACATTTGCCAATCCTTGTTTTACACAAATTCACCCAACTTGTATACCTGTAAGTGGTGATCATCAAAGTAAATTAACTTTGATGTCAGAGTCATTACGTAACGACGGTAGAATTTGGGTGCCATTAAAACAAGGCGATACCAGAAAAGCAAATGATATTCCAGAAGAAGAAAGAGATTATTATTTAGAGAGAAGATACCCAGCTTTTGGTAATCTTGTACCACGAGATGTAGCTAGTAGGGCTGCTAAAGAGCGTTGCGATGCTGGCTTTGGTGTAGGCACTAGTAAGCAAGCTGTTTATTTAGATTATGCGGCAGCCATAGAACGTTATGGTAAAATAGAAGTGAACAAGCATGGTAACGACCATGCTTCTCAAGAAGAAATTATAGCACTAGGCAAACAAGTGGTTAAGGAAAAATATGGTAACCTGTTTGATATGTATGCAAAAATAACAGGCGAAAATCCATACGAAGTGCCAATGCGCATTTATCCTGCGGTGCATTATACCATGGGTGGTTTGTGGGTTGATTATGAATTACAAACATCATTACCAGGTGTTTTTGCAATGGGCGAAGCCAACTTTAGCGATCATGGTGCAAACCGTTTAGGCGCAAGTGCATTAATGCAAGGTTTAGCGGATGGTTATTTTGTAGTGCCCTATACATTGGGTAATTATTTAGCAGATGAAATTTATGCAAAAGCCATTTCTATCGATCATCCGGCATTTGCAGAAGCAGAGAATGCAGTAGCAGATCGTATTAATACGTTAATGTCTATAAAAGGTACACAAAGCGTTGAAAGCTTCCACAAACGTTTGGGTAAAATTATTTGGGATAAATGTGGTATGGCACGTAACGAAGAAGGTTTAAAACAAGCTATTGCCGATGTTCAAGCGTTGAAAAAAGAATTTTGGAGCGATGTAAGAATTCCAGGAAGTATTAACGAAATGAACCCA
The DNA here is from genome assembly GCA_043758365.1 of Chitinophagales bacterium. GTDB lineage: Bacteria > Bacteroidota > Bacteroidia > Chitinophagales > Chitinophagaceae > Parasediminibacterium. The sequence goes on along the minus strand of JAYVNQ010000231.1, from coordinate 1,890 downwards.
GAATTAGATAAAGCTAATCGTGTTGCAGACTTTATTGAGCTTGGCGAATTGATGTGTAAAGATGCCTTAAACCGTAATGAAAGTTGTGGTGGCCATTTTAGAGAAGAATATCAAACACCCGAAGGTGAAGCTTTACGTGATGATGCTAATTTTATGTATGTAGCCGCTTGGGAATATGCAGGTGAGAGTAACTGGAATTTGCACAAAGAAGCATTAGATTATGATGTGATTAAACCAAGTCAGAGGAATTATAAATAGGAAACCCCTAACCCCTGAAGGGGAGGCTTTTAAAAAGGTGGTTTTTATAACAAGTTCTTAAATTTAATTTTTATAACACTAAATATTCCCCTTTAGGGGTCAGGGGCTTATGGAACATCAAGGCATGAACCTTACTTTAAAAGTTTGGCGTCAACAAAACACAAAAGCAAAAGGTAATTTTGCGACTTATCAAGTAACAAATATTTCGCATGAAATGTCTTTTTTAGAAATGATTGATGTACTTAATGAGCAATTAATTACCGAAGGCGCAGATCCTGTTGCTTTTGACCACGATTGCCGTGAGGGTATTTGTGGTATGTGCAGTATGTATATTGACGGTAAACCACATGGCCCTTGGCAAGCAAATACTACATGTCAATTGCATATGCGTGCTTTTAAAGATGGCGATACCATTACTATAGAACCTTGGCGTGCCAACGCTTTTCCTGTGGTTAAAGATTTAATGGTTGATAGAAGTGCTTTTGACCGCATTATACAAGCAGGTGGATATATTAGTGTAAATACTGGTAACGCTGTAGATGGCAACTCATTACCCATAAAAAAAGATAAAGCTGATGCGGCTTTTGCTGCTGCTATGTGCATTGGTTGCGGAGCTTGTGTGGCTGCTTGTAAAAACAGTAGTGCTATGTTGTTTTTAAGTGCCAAAGTATCACACCTAGCATTGTTACCCCAAGGCGATCCTGAACGTAAAAGCCGTGTTGTAAATATGGTAGCACAAATGGATAAAGAAGGATTTGGTGCCTGTACCAATACTGGCGCTTGCGAAGCTACTTGCCCTAAAGAAATCTCATTAACTAATATAGCTCGTTTAAACCAAGAATATTTAACTGCTAGCCTTACCGCTACTAGCTAAGGTTCATTTTTTTAAAATATATCCGAGAGGTTGTTTCTTTATTGAAGCAACCTTTTTTGTTTCCCGATAATTTAATTCATGTAATTCGTCCACATTCGTGTATTTATTTTCCTAGTATGATTTACACTATTCCACCACATACACGCATTGGCCACGTGCATTTAAAAGTATCTGACCTTGATAAATCCTTAGCCTTTTACCAAGGCATTTTAGGCTTTGAAATAACGCAGAAATTCGGTACACAAGCTGCTTTTATTTCAGCAGGTGGTTACCATCACCATATTGGGCTGAACACTTGGCATAGCAAGGGTTCTGAGCATGCACCAGAAAAATATCCGGGCTTGTACCATACCGCTATCCTCTATCCTACCCGTATAGATTTAGCAACCATTTTACAGCGATTGATGGATGCTAAATATCCCTTAACTGGCGCATCAGATCATGGTGTTTCTGAGGCTTTGTATTTAAATGACCCTGATGGAAATGGTGTGGAATTATACTGGGATAAACCAAAAGAAATATGGCCTATTGATGCTAATGGTAACCTAACTATGGTGACAGACCGCTTGGATTTGAAAGATTTATTAGGTGAAGTGGGTAAGTGAAATTTGCCATTTTATTTCAACAAAAAGTATGTATGGATAAAGGCATTCTTATTACGAAGTTGTTTAACATTTTATTTTTTTGAGAAAGATGGCTATAACGCTTAACCATAGCATGTTCCACCAAGTGACGGTCAGCTTCTCAAATCTTATTAA
>JAYVNQ010000230.1:0-3560 GCA_043758365.1 Chitinophagales bacterium | reverse complement strand
ATTGTTGAATTAGGTACGGGTACAATAAATTTTCAAAATATTTTAGATCAAATCAAACAATCTTCTATAAAATATTATATAGTTGATCAGGATACTTGTAATGATCGTGAAGACCCATTAGAATGTTTAAAAATTGATGCAGACTATATGAAGCGGTTGAATTTTTAAAAAACACTTTTGATAATTTTATTTGAGGATTGATACGCAATAGTATCAATCCTTTTTTATTTTACAGTCGTTGTTTACTTGGTTAATCCTAAGAAGCTTACCTACTATTTTTTTTAATGGATTGATACTACAATTAATTATAAAAACAGCTTTTTAGAATCAATAAAAATAAATTGTTAAAAAATGTTGGATAGATGGAGCTGTAACATATATTCGCAACGCCTTAATCAAAAAAAGGGTCATTCCGTAGAAACAGAACGACCTCTAACGATTGCTTGCCATATGAAAATTTTTAGAATTCTTTTATAGCTGATTCACAGCTTAAACTTGTTCTCGACAAATCATCATCTTTTAAAGATGTCGACCTCTAACAAAACTTGCTACTACGATTGCTTGTCATTTTCTAACCTTTCTGTTTCTATAACAAATATATAATAGCTTCATTGGCTATTTTACACAACCTTTTGTTGATTTAATTATCTCAAAGTTTGTAAATATTTCGGAAACCTTTATTGGCATTGCGTTTTACAAAAAAAAGTTAATGATGTCTAATCGAATTACAGATATATTATTCCTATTAATAAAGTCTCTTGAAAAAGCCGAAAAACGAAGCTTTAAGCTTTATATCAAACGTAGTTCAGCTAAAGAAGATTTAAAAATTATTCAATTATTTGATGCCTTAGATAAGTTGGGAGATTATGATGAGAAGTTACTTTTAAAAAAATTGCCCACCATCGAAAAGCCGCAGTTAGCTAATTTAAAAACACACCTCTACAAACAGATATTAGCTAGTTTAAGATTATTAAAATCCACTGAGAATATTGACTTGCAGTTAAATGAGCAGTTAGATTATGCCCGTATTCTTTACAATAAAGGGCTTAAATTACAAAGCCTCAAAATATTAGAACGGGTAAAAGAAATAGCACGGTCACACAATAAATTCAGTTTTTTAACGCAAGTAATTACACTGGAAAAAAAGATAGAAACCCTTCATATTACCAGAAGCACTTTAGAAAAAACGGCTTATTTAGCCATTGAAGCAGTTGAGGTTAGTGATAGAATTAGTAGGGTTACCAAACTCTCTAATTTGGCATTGCAATTATACGGTTGGTATGTAAAAAATGGTCATGCACGTAACGAGGCAGATGAAGTTGATGTTCGTAAATTTTTCAAAGAAAATTTGCCATCAAAACTAGAGGCCGAAGCTGGTTTTTACGAGAAATTATACCTTTTTCAAAGCTATGTTTGGTTCGCATTTATTAGGCAAGATTTTTTGATGTATTACCGTTACAGCCAAAAATGGATAGATCTTTTTAATGCCGAGCCAACCATGATTGAAGTCGAAACAGGGCATTACATAAAAGGGCTTCACAATTTATTAAACGCCCATTTTGATTTACGTAATTTTTCAAAATTTGAAGTAATACTAAAAGAATTTGAAGCATTTTCAAAAACAACAATAGCAAACCACCACGATAATTTTAGGATTCACACTTTTGTTTACATAAGCAGTGCAAAAATTAATCAGTGCCTAATGCTTGGCACGTTTAAGGAAGGGCTGGAATTAATTCCACACATCAATGAAAAGCTTACTGAGTACGAGTTGTACATTGATTATCATCGTGTGTTAGTATTTAATTACAAAGTGGCAACACTTTATTTTGGTAGTGGTAATTACAGTATTGCAATTGATTATTTACAAAAAATCATTAATCATAACGTAGGTTTACGGAACGATTTGCAATGTTACGCCAGACTAATGCACTTGATGGCACACTACGAACTTGGCAACCATAGCATTATTGAATACCTCATTAAATCGGTGTACCGTTTTATGGCTAAAATGCAAAATTTAACGGTTATTGAAGAAGAGATGTTTAAGTTTTTACGCCGTTCATTTAGCATATCACCAAAAAAAATGCAGCCGGAATTTGTTACTTTTTTAGCCACTATTAAGCAATATGAAAAAAGCCGTTTCGAAACTAGAGCCTTTGCATACTTAGACATCATTTCTTGGGTAGAAAGTAAAGTGCATAACAAGCCAATGGCAACCATTATTCACAATAAATATTTAGCAAGTAAGCATAAAAATTGAACTGTTTAATTAAATATTCGTTATAGAAACTATCAAGTATTATCTTTACAAACTTAATTTTTATCAATAAAAAAGAAGCGATGAGTATTGCAGAAACCAATGAATTAGGCAAGAACATGGAAGTTATCAGTATGTTGAAAGACTTTGTTGGCAAAGCTGTTGATGAAACCTTGCTAGATCCTGATGATTGCTGGCAGCCTACTGATTTTTTACCTGACCTTACAAAAGATGATGCATTTGATCAAATTAAAAATTTGAGAGAGAGAAGTGCAGGTATTCCTGACTCCGTCATTACATCTTTGGTGGGGAATATGATTACCGAAGAAGCTTTGCCAAGCTACCAAACATATTTTAATTTAATAGTGAACGATGAGCGGGATTTGGTGAGTGAAAATGGTTGGGTACGTTGGTCTAGAGCTTGGACTGCCGAAGAAAATAGACATGGCGATTTGCTGAATAAATATTTGTATTTGAGTGGTCGTTGCGATATGAAAGCAGTGGAACAAACCATTCACCGTTTGATATACAATGGCTTCGACCCAAATACAAATCAAGATCCTTATCAAGCAATCGTTTACACATCTTTTCAAGAAAGAGCTACTAAAATATCGCATGTTAATACTGGGAAATTGGCTGATAAAGCTGGCGATAATAACCTTTCAAGAATTTGCAAACAAATTGCTGGTGATGAAGCTAGACATGAAAAAGCCTATAAATCTTTCATGAGCAAAATTTTTGAAATTGACCCTAACGGTGCTTTGGCTGCTTTTGATAAAATGATGCGTAAACAAATTACTATGCCTGCGGTATTGATGGATCAAGGCGGTAAAAATCCTAATTTATTTGTTGAATTTTCTGCCATTACCCAAAAAATTGGTGTTTATACTACTTGGGATTATGCCAGCATTATTGAGCATTTGGTAGCACTTTGGAAGATTGATAGTTTAACTGGTTTAAAAGATGGTGCAGCAAAAGCACAGGATTATTTAAGCACATTGGCCAACCGTTATAAACGTATTGCAGAACGCATGAAAGTGCCAGATGACATAAATCTTTCCTGGTTGAGTGGTAAGAAATTTGCATTTTAAATCATTATTGTCCGATAAAAGGACGATTTGATTAAATAGAGTTTCTACAGTATTTAATATTGCTGGATTCTATTTTATTTTTCTATAGCAGGGGGCTATGAAGAATTGGACATATTAGTTTGATTGGTTTTTGCTGACCTCTTTCTCTTGTATTCTGTCAGTAGTTGTTTGATGCTGATATAGTTAAAGAGGTGTAATTTAAAGATGGT
>JAYVNQ010000229.1:0-65417 GCA_043758365.1 Chitinophagales bacterium | reverse complement strand
GGCCGCATTAAAGTGGCGGTAGTGATGTTCTATAAATTGAGAAACAGGGCCTTTGGTCATAACTTATGTTTTATTTAAGGCGGTGAAAATAGTTTTTTTACTGGGCTTTTACATTGGGCTGATGTGTTTTGTATTAAGTTTTCAAATTGCTTAATTAAGTTTTATTTTGCGGGGCAAAAGATTATACAACAATAGTAATAATTATGGTGGCTGAAAATTAAGTAAGGTTAATAAAAGAGATTTAATATATATGCTATTAAAAAAGCCCTTTTCATAATAATAGCTGCTTATTGTATCTGCATTTAAAATACATTCACCTTTTACCCAAATAAAAATGAAAATATTAGTTACTGGTGCAGATGGTTTTATAGGATCTCACCTTACTGAAATGCTAGTACAGCAAGGGTTTGATGTAAGGGCTTTTGTTTTGTACAACTCGTTTAATACATGGGGTTGGTTAGATTATTGCCATCCGGCCGTAAAAGGAAAATTTGAAGTATTTACAGGCGATATTAGAGATCCCTACGGTGTTAAAACTGCCATGAAAGGTTGCGATACCGTATTACATTTAGCAGCATTAATTGCCATCCCCTATTCATACCATTCGCCTGATACTTATGTTGATACAAATATAAAAGGTACACTAAATGTAGTGCAGGCTGCAAGAGAGTTGAGCGTAAAAAAAGTGGTGCATACTTCTACCAGTGAAGTGTATGGCACTGCTCAATTTGTACCCATCACCGAAAGCCATCCATTGCAAGGGCAATCGCCTTACTCGGCTAGTAAAATTGGTGCCGACCAAATCGCATTATCCTTTTACAATTCTTTTCAAACACCTGTTGCCGTTTTGCGGCCATTTAATACTTACGGCCCACGACAATCGGCACGTGCCATTATCCCTACCATTATTTCACAAATTGCCGCAGGCAAAAAGAAGATTATGTTAGGTGCATTAACGCCTACCAGAGATTTTTCTTTTGTAGAGGATACCTCTTCGGGTTTTATTAAAGCCATGCAAACCGATGCAACGAATGGAACTGTTACAAATATTGGTAGTGGCTTTGAAATTTCGATGCAACAAACGGCTGAATTAATTGCCGAATTAATGAATAAAGACGTTGTGTTTGAATTAGATCCATTAAGGCTAAGACCTGAAAAAAGTGAAGTAGAAAGGCTTTTTTGTAATTATGACAAAGCAAAACAAACCATGAATTGGGAACCTGCTTATGGTGGCTTAGAAGGCTTTAAACAAGGGTTACAAAAAACAATTGATTGGTTTGTAAAGCCAGAAAATTTGGCTAGATACAAAACCGATACATACAATATTTAAGCTTGTTATAGTAAAAAGAGTAGCATGACAAAACACGCCGTAATTCTAGCAGGTGGAAAGGGAAAAAGGCTAAGGCCATACACCGTGGTATTACCCAAACCACTGATGCCCATTGGCGAGTGGCCAATTTTAGAAGTCATCATTAGGCAATTGGCAATACAAGGGTTTACACATATTACATTGGCAGTAAACCATCAAGCAGAGCTGATTAAGGCTTTTTTTGGTGATGGCAGTAAGTGGGATATCGCAATCGCTTACTCGTTAGAAGATCAGCCGTTAGGCACTATGGGACCATTAAAATTAATTGATAATTTACCTGAACATTTTTTAGTAATGAACGGCGATATTTTAACTGATTTATCGTACGATGAATTTTATAAAACCCATATTAGCAATAACGTATTATTTACAATTTGTTCGCACAAACGTGAGGAGATGATTGATTATGGGGTATTGGAAACAGCCGATGGTGTGTTAACTGGCTTTAAAGAAAAACCGAAAAACACATACGAAGTAAGTATGGGTATTTATATGGTAAGCAAAAATGTGCTACCATTTATACCTAACAATGCGCCTTATGGTTTTGACAATTTGATGCTAAATCTATTACAAAATAACCATCCTGTTGCAGTGAATACTTACGAAGGGTTATGGTTAGATATTGGCCGCCCAGATGATTATTTAGAAGCTATTGAAAAGTTTGATCAGTTAAAAGATAAAATTTTATATGCCTAAAATTTTGGTCACAGGTGCAACCGGATTTGTAGGTACACATCTTACAAAAGCCCTCGTGGATTTGGGACATGATGTTGTGGCACTAACCAGCGGTATGGGCAATATTGCTTTAGCCACTACATGGGCTACTATACCTGCAACAGATATTGTTATTCACTTGGCAGCGAAAACCTATGTACCCGATAGTTGGGAACAACCCCAAATTTTTATGGAAACCAATGCCTATGGTACATTGAGGGCATTAGAGTATTGCAGAAAGCACAAGGCTAAAATGATATTTATCAGCTCTTATTTATATGGCAATCCTGCAAACTTGCCAATTGATGAAAGTTCACCAATATTTACCCCTAACCCTTATGCTTTATCAAAAAAAATAGCTGAAGACTTTTGTACATTTTATGCCGATAATTATCATTTATCTACAGTAATAATCAGGCCTTTTAATATTTATGGACCTGGGCAACCGACATCGTTTTTAATACCAATGTTAATTAAGCAAGTGCTTACCAATAAAGAAATTAAGGTAAAGGATTTAGAGCCAAAAAGAGATTATATCTACATCGCCGATTTAGTAAACGCTATTATAAAAGCTTTGCAATTAACCAATTTCAACATCATCAATATTGGCTCTGGAACAAGCTATTCCGTTGCAGAAATTATTGGTTTGATACAAGAGATTTGTGGTACTGATTACCAAGTTTTTAGCAGCGGTACAAAACGGCCTGCTGAAATTATGGATACGGTTGCAGGCATAATAAAAGCTGCTGAAATACTGCACTGGCAACCAATTGTGAGTATGAAGGCTGGACTTTTACAAATAGTGCAACTTGAAAAAAATAGCAAGGTTTTTTAGATATTTTATCCAGTAAGGCATATTGGAAACACCATGCTAAAGCCCTACTTTCGCTATTCACTTTTGTTCAATTTATGCAACCAGTTTTGATCTTGAAAAATATTTCTATTGTTGTGCCTGTATGCAACGAATGTGGCAATTTACCTCAACTAATTCAACAAATTGATGATGCGTTACAACCACTACCCTATAGCTACCAACTAATTTTTGTAGAAGATAGCAGCACCGATGGTACTTTAGAATATATTAAACGAAGGGCAGCCCAATCAACCTTTATTTCCTATATATCGCTCACCAAAAGTTTCGGACACCAAAATGCTTTAAAAGCAGGACTAGATAAGGCAGACGGCGATGCAGTAATAATGATGGATGGCGACTTACAACATCCACCATCGTTGCTACCCGAACTGGTTAAACAATGGGAAAATGGCTACGATATTGTGTACACCATCCGAAACGACCATCAGGATATTGGCTCATTTAAAAAGAAAACATCCGAACTTTTTTATGATATAATAAATAACCTTTCAGATATAGAGTTAGAGGCTGGCACAGCAGATTTTAGGCTAATGGATAAAAAAGTTGTGACAGTTTTCCGCACGTTAAACGAAGCCGATATTTTTATGCGTGGTTTAATAAAGTGGATGGGATTCAATCAAGTTGGTATTCAATATACATCAGCATTAAGAATGGCTGGCAAATCAAAATATTCGTTTAAAAGAATGACTAGACTTGCCATTCAAGGCATTACTGCATTTAGCACCAAACCTTTGTATGTTGCGGCTTATCTCGGGTTTGCATTTTCATTTTTATCCTTGTTGTACATCCCCTACATAGTCATTAGTATTATTTGGGAACATCCAGTTTCTGGCTGGGCATCATTAATAGCAACGGTTGCATTTTTTGGTGGTTTGCAGTTGATGATTTTGGGCATTATAGGCATGTACTTGGGTAAATTATTTATGCAAAGCAAAGGGCGGCCACACTATATTATTAAAGAAACCAACCTGTAAATGAGCCGTTATATTTTACTGAGTTTTGATGTGGAAGAATTTGATATGCCACTTGATTATAAGCAACAAATTACCTTGGCAGAACAGTTAGAAATTGGACGGCTTGGCCTTGAGGCTATTACACCATTTTTAGATGATAAAAATATGGCGGCAACCCTTTTTACAACTGCAACTTATGCCATCAATTTCCCAGATATAATACGCAGCTTGGCACAGCATCATGAGATTGCTTCACATACTTATTACCACTCCAATTTTAAAGACGAAGACTTGTTATCATCAAAATTAAAACTCGAAGAAATTTCGTTAAAACCCGTTACTGGCTTGCGTATGCCGCGTATGCGAAAGGTAGCAATGGGTGAAGTTTTAAAAGCTGGCTATACTTACGACTCATCTATTAACCCCACCTATTTGCCTGGTCGTTACAATAATTTACACCTACCAAGAACATTATATAAAGAGGAGGGTATTGTACGGATACCAGCATCAGTTTCACCAAATTTTCGCATCCCTTTATTCTGGTTATCGTTCAAAAACTTACCTTATTTTTTGTTTAAAAAACTAGCCACCCAAACCCTGAAAAAAGATGGTTACTTATGCTTGTATTTTCACCCATGGGAGTTTACAAATGCCATTAATGCAACGGCTTTACCAAGCTATACCAAACGTTGGTGCGGCAGTATTTTATTAAACAGACTGCAACAATTAATTATTGATTTAAAACAAGAAGGTGAATTTATAACTATGCAGGAATTTGTAATGCAAAAAGCGTCGGGAACTTAAAACAGTTCACAACGCTCTGATTAGTCATAGGGGGCGGAGATTTCAGGTATCTTGAGAGGTATTTAATAATTACATTTATTACTATTTCACATCGGTATAGCTAACATCTTCAATATGCTTATTTGTTTTGTTCTGAGCAAGCACCACAACCTTCCAATCACTACTAGCAAAAGGTGCTGAAAGTTTTGCTGTGTTTGTGTTTGGCTGTACGACCACCATATCTCTAACAACATTTTTATGGGGCAAATAGCTACCACCATTTTCGCCTCCTTTTACTTTTGTAGCTGCATGCGGCTGTACTAATAGGACTAATAATTCACAATTTACAGGCACATTTTTTGACATAATTTCTACTGTAACTATTTTATTATTAATGGTAGCATTTGCTGAATTGATGATTGCAGAATACTTGTAATTAGCGTGTATAAAATTGGTAATGTTTGTACGGTTGCTACCAACTGTTTCACTCTGCCCATTTACTACAGCTTGTGGAGTATAAACACCAGATAAATGCATAGCAGCACCATAATTGTATTGCCTTTCGGTATAAGCAGCCTTACTAAAACTATCTACCCAACCCAACCTGTTCCAGTAATCTACGTGAAAAGATAAGAGTAAAATATTCGGATTTTTATCACTCATTTCTGCCAATAATTTATCAGCAGATGGACAAGATGAACAACCTTCAGATGTAAATAATTCAACAACCACAGGCTTTTGTGAAGTATTGGAAGTTGCCACGTTCTCATGTTGCTGACAACTACCAATACTTGCTATTGCTACTAAAAAGGGAATGATTAAGATTTTCATTTCTATATATTTTAATTATAAACGGAAGTAAGTTTGCTGCCTTACAATATGCACTAGAGTACTTTGTTAAATAGTTGCTAATAAAAGTTTTTACCATTAAAAGGCAAGTATTACATTAGCTTATAATTAAAACTTACTGATGCATATCAATTTACAAGAAACACCTACAAGCCAATATCAACAATGGTTACAGTATGCCATAGCACCACGGCCTATTTGTTTTGCAAGCACTATTGATGCAGGTGGAAATGCAAATTTAAGTCCGTTTAGTTTCTTTAATTTATTCTCGTATCTACCACCGATTATTATTTTTTCGCCAGTAAGAAAAATGAGAGATGCAACCACGAAACATACTTTACAAAACATTTTAGAAGTGCCAGAAGTAGTGATAAATATTTGTGATTATGATATGTTACAACAAATGAGTTTAAGCAGTTGTGAGTTTGAAAGAGGTACTGATGAATTTGTAAAAGCAGGCTTTACAAAACAAGTTGCAACGTTAGTAAAACCACCAATAGTTAAAGAAGCTAAAATAAAATTAGAATGTAAAGTACTTGAAGTAAAAAGCTTAGGTGATAATGGCGGGGCTGGCCAATTGGTAATTGCAGAGATTATATGCATGCACATTAATGACAGTATTTTAAATGAACAGGGTGATATGATTGACCCAAAAAAGCTGAATTTGGTAGCACGTCTTGGAGGCGATTGGTACTGTAAAGTTGATGCTACAAACTTATTTGAAGTAGATAAACCAACAAATAAAATAGCTATCGGTATTGATGCTTTACCAATAAGCATCCGTAACAGTAAAATCTTAACAGGTAATAATTTGGGACAATTAGCCAATATCTACGAACGTCCTATTGTTGATGCAAATTTTACAGACGATAAGTTAAAAACCATAATCCAATATTATGCAATTGACCCAAAAGAAATGGAGCAAGAATTACATATTTATGCAAAAGAATTATTAGACCAAAACAATGTACAAGCAGGTTGGCAAGTATTGTTAGTTGGAGAAAATGCGTACCCATAAAACAGTTAATTACGTTACTTTTTTGTTTTATAATTAGCAATCAAATTGTTGTCAAATACAAATTAAAATTGTTGATAGTCTTACTGGCAAGGGATTACCGTTTGCAACCATTGAATATTTCTCCAAAAATTGGGGACTTTATACGGATAGTGTTGGTGTTGTAACCATACCCAATAATCTACTTAAAGAAACTTGCAAAGCATCGTTTGTGGGCTACAAAAGCAAAGATGTTATGGCTGAAAAACAAAGCAGTAATATTGCATAGCTAAAAAATAATAGTATGAAATCAGAGAATAGAAGTATAGGTATCGGTACAAAATTTATTCACGCAGGTGCTGAACCAGATCCAACAACTGGTGCTATTATGACGCCTATTTATCAAACATCAACCTATGTGCAAGATGCACCAAACGAGCATAAAGGCTACGATTATTCAAGAGCTGGCAATCCTACACGTGCTGCTTTAGAAACCGCCTATGCGGCTATAGAAAATGGTAAATATGGCTTAGCATTTAGTAGTGGTGTTGCCGCTACAGATGCTGTGATAAAACTATTAAGTCCAGGTGATGAAGTAATTGCTGCCAACGATATGTATGGTGGCACGTACAGATTATTTACTAAGATTTTTGAAAAATTTGGCATAAACTTTATTTTTGTAGATACCACTAACACTACAAATATTGAAGCCGCCATTACTGCCAATACTAAGCTTATTTGGGTTGAAACGCCAACCAATCCATTAATGAATATTACAGATATTGCAGCAGTTGCAACTGTAGCTAAACGTGTAAAAGCCTTGCTGTGTGTAGATAATACGTTTGCATCGCCTTATTTGCAAAACCCACTAGACCTTGGTGCAGATGTTGTAATGCATTCTGCTACAAAGTACCTTGGTGGCCACAGCGATGTAATACAAGGTTGCTTAATGATGAACGATGAAACATTAAGAGACCAATTATTTTTTATACAAAAAAGTACAGGTGCAGTACCTGGCCCAATGGATTGTTTTTTAGTATTGCGAGGCATTAAAACCTTACATATACGTATGCAACGCCATTGTGAGAATGGTAGAAAAGTAGCTGAGTTTTTACGCAGTCACCCTAAAGTAGGTAAAGTCTGGTGGTGTGGTTTTTCAGATCATCCAAACTATGCAATTGCCAAAAAACAAATGCACGATTTTGGCGGCATGATGAGCTTTGAGTTAAAAGATACAAGTGATGCTGAAACAAGACGAGTGCTGATGAGTACAAAATTATTTTCATTAGCTGAAAGTCTTGGTGGCGTTGAATCTCTAATTAATCACCCTGCAACTATGACGCATGCTTCTATACCGAGAGAAGAACGTTTAAAAAATGGTTTGAGTGATGCATTAATACGTTTGAGTGTAGGCATTGAAGATGCAGAAGATTTGATAAATGATTTGAATGAAGCGATAGGATAATTGTATGTAAAAATATTCTGTAAATTGTGTTTAAAATAAAACTTATGGAAAGTATTATTATACAACCAAAAAATAAGGAAGAACTAATATTTGTAACAGAGTTTTTAAAAAGGGCAAATATTAAATCATCAGTTTCATTAGTAACTGGCACAATAAGCCAAAAAGAGAAAGACCGTAAAGAAGAAATTCTTGAAGGTATTACAAGAGGTTATAAACAAGCTATACTTCACAGCGAAGGAAAAATAAAATTAAAGTCAGCTAAACAGCTTTTAGATGAGTTATAATATCATCATTAGTGTTGATTTTGAAAAAGAAATCAAACTACTAATTAAAAAGTATCCTTCAATAAAAAAGGAATATGCAGATTTGATTGATTCGTTAGAAGAACAACCAACTCAAGGTACTTCACTTGGGAATAATTGCTATAAAATTCGTTTAGGAATCCGCTCGAAAGGCAAAGGAAAACGAGGTGGTGCACGGGTTATAAGCTACGTTCAGGTCATAAATACCACTGTTTATTTATTAAGTATCTACGATAAAGGCGAGCAAGAAAATATTACAGATAAAGAAATTATAGAAAGGATTAAAATGATTAACTCGCCAAAAAAGAAGCAATAAATTTTGGCGACTTCAACTATTACACGTAGCAACCTAACCGATTTCTTCAATGCTAAGGTTGCCCAATACAATCAGCCTGCTTTTATAAAAGACGATCCTATTTGTGTACCACATCGCTTTACTAAGCTGCAAGACATTGAGATTGCAGGCTTTTTTGCAGCCATTTTTGCTTGGGGTATTCGCACCACAATCATCAATAAAAGTAATGAATTATTGAAGCTGATGGATGATGCACCACATGACTTTATTATTAATCATCAACCACAAGATTTACAGAAATTACTAGCTTTTAAGCATAGAACATTTAATACAACCGACTTACTTTACTTTATCCATTTTCTACAATATCACTATAAGCAAAACTCATCATTAGAAAGTGCATTTACAAAAATGTTATCACCAAATGATGCAACAATAGAACAAGGACTAATTGGCTTTCACCAATACTTTTTTTCGTTAGAAGATTATCCATCTCGAACAAAAAAGCATATTGCCACACCTTATAAAAACTCATCTTGTAAAAGGCTAAATATGTATTTGCGTTGGATGGTTCGTAGCGATAATACTGGTGTTGATTTTGGCTTATGGAAAACAATTAAACCGTCGCAACTCGTTTGCCCTATTGATGTACATGTAGCAAGGGTGGCTAAAAGGTTTAATTTATTGGACAGAAAATTAATTGATTGGCAAGCTGCTTTAGAACTAACCAGTTTTTTACGAACTTTAGATGCGAACGACCCTGTTAAATATGATTTTGCATTATTTGGATTGGGGGTTATGGAAAGGTTTTAACTGCTCATTAATTATGTTAAAAATGATTGACTATGATTGTTGAAGAAGAGATATTACAACAAGATTTAGAAAAAAGAACTGGACTTATTTTAACCAACAATTTTAGAGTTGAGTTGGCTGCCCATATGAATGAGCTCATTAACACTGACTTTGAGAAAGTAGTATTTTTATTATACCGAATTGATATTAGCGAAAACACCATTAAACAATTATTAGCCTTACCATCAAACAATAATGCTGGCGAATTAATTGCCGATGCGATTATTGCAAGGCAAGTTGAAAAATTAGCAACTAGAAAGCAATTTAAACAAGCAATAAATATTGCCGAAGAAGATAAATGGTAAAGCTTAACCAAGTATCCATTTATAAATTGTCATACTACACAACACAGTCATAGCGAACACTACGAGCCAACCTGCTAATTGCATCCATAACGGGTGAACATAATTTTTTAGTAACTTTTTGTTTCTTGCCGCAACTAAAATAACCGCTAAAGCAATTGGCAATATCAGACCGTTTAAAGCACCAGCCATCACCAATAATTGTATCGGTTTACCAATTATTACAAATACTAAAGTTGAAAACACAATAAACCCCGAAATGAGTTGCTTTTGATACTTATCAAAAAATGAATGAAACGTTTTTAAAAATGAAATAGATGTATAAGCGGCACCCACCACAGACGTAATAGCAGCACACCACATTACCACACCAAAAAACTTATAACCAATATTGCCTGCTGCAATTTTAAAAACAGAAGCAGGCGGATTACTAACATCAATAACTGCACCACTACTTACCACGCCTAGTGCTGCTAAAAATAAAACCGTACGCATAATGCCAGTAATGATAATACCGCTAACGGCACTTTTATTTACTTGTTTAATCTGTTGTATACCTTTAATATTCGCATCTAACAATCTATGAGCACCAGAAAAACTAATATAGCCACCAACAGTGCCACCAACCAAGGTTACAATAGTTTGTACATCAATTTTTATAGGTAAAAAACTGTGCGTAATAGCATCACCAATTGGTGGGTGAGAACTGATGGCTACGTACATAGTTAGTAGAATCATTAGTACACCTAATACTTTTGTAAATGCATCTAATAAGTTGCCTGCTTCTTTCATCCAAAAAATAAATAAGGCTAAACCACAACTAATAATGGCTCCATATTTTGTATCAAGCCCAGTTAATACATTTAACCCCAAACCACTACCTGCAATATTGCCAATATTAAACGCTAAACCACCCAATACAATTAAGGCTGCTAAAAAATAGCCAAGGCCAGGAAACACTTTGTTAGCAAGGTCTTGGGCTCTTAGTTCACTAATAGTAATTACCCTCCAAATATTTAACTGCGCACCTATATCTAGTAAAATAGACAGGACAATTACAAAGCCAAAACTGGCAGCCAATTCCTGCGTAAAAATGGTGGTTTGAGTTAAAAATCCTGGGCCAATAGCTGAGGTTGCCATTAAAAATGCGGCACCTAAAATAGCTGATGATTTACTGGGCTTTAATGTCAATGTTATGTTGTTTTAGAGTATGATAAATCTGTTGTGCAAAGGCTACTGCATGATCACCATCACCATGTAAACAAATAGTTTCAGCAACAATAGGAATAATAGTTCCATCAATACAAGTTACCGTTTGTTGCTGCACCATTTGTAATACTTGTTTAATAGATTCTTCAGTTGAATCAATCAATGCATTGGGCTGATTTCTTGGTGTTAAACTGCCATCCACTTGGTACGTTCTATCGGCAAAAACTTCGCTACAAGTGCCTAATCCCAAAGCTTTCGCTTCGCTGATAAGATAACTACCACTTAAACCATATATTATTAAATTAGGGTCAACTCTATAAATAGCATCTGCAATAGTTAGAGCCATTGCCTTGTCTTTTGCTGCCATATTATACATCGCCCCGTGTAACTTTACATGGTGCAATTTTTTGCCCATTTTCATAGCATTAAAACGAACAGCCAATATTTCGTGCATCACTAAATCCTGCAATCTTTCGGCCGATAATTTAACCTCTTTTCTTCCAAAATTTTCTTTATCGTCAAAGCCTGGATGGGCACCAATAGCAACGTCATGAGCAATACAAAAATCAATAGCAGTAATAATGCAATCAAGATTGCCAGCGTGGTAACCACAAGCAATATTTGCGCTGCTAATAAAGGGGTAAAGTAGTGCATCATTAGGAAAACCTTCGCCTAAGTCGCAGTTAAGGTCAACAGACATCATAAGAAAAAAAATCTTTCAGTTTGAAGGTACAGGCATTTTGTATTTGTAACAAATATTGGTGCTGTTGCTGTAATTTTTCATGCGCATCATAATGGGTAATTACTTTAAATTTTATGGTTTGATGTGCTTGCATTTGAGCCAATTTTACTACCGCAGTTTCGCTCAAATGTGCTACTCTTGGGTAGCCACCAATGGTTTGATGATCTGCCATTAAAACAATTAAATCGCCATCAGGCAAAAGTTGAATAGTACCTTTAATAACAGCAGTTGATATGAGCGAAAAAGGTTGTAACAATTGCAGTGGTAGTCCGTGTAAACGATAGCCCATCCTGTCACTTTTATTGGTAATTGTAAAAGCCGATGTAAGCAATATTTCTTTTGAAGCACCGCACAAATATTGATGTTCATTACCAAGCATTATATCAAGTGCATCCTCTTTTTTATAAACAGTTGCTACATCTACTTTCCAAGGTAAAATGGTGTACTCTTTTTGGGATAGAATATTGGAATATTCTCGTTGCTGCTTAAATCCTATTAAATCATTTTTATGTAATAGTCTACCGCAATACCCGCCAGCATTGGCTTTTAGATTAGTACTCCCACTTTTTAACCACAACGGCATATCATAACCACCACCAACTGCTAAATAACATCTTACACCGTCGTTTAGTTTTTTAAAATGTAGTAAAGCATCTTTGGCAATGATGATAGGAGTATTAATTGGGATTGGTGCATCATTTATTGTAGCCGAAAAATCAGCCCCACTTAATGCAATAATAGCATCTGTTTGAAACTGAAAAGTTGAGGTAGGAAAATGTAATTCTATCACAGCTTCGTTACCTAAATTACCTACTAAAAAATTCGCTATTTGTGCAGCTACAATATCCATTGCGCCAGTAGGATTTATACCTAAATGTTGATAACCGTAGCGTCCTAAATCTTGTACGGAGTCTGCTATTCCTTGCTTCAAAATAATAATACCTTGTTGTTCATTTTTTTTAGGTTTTTCAGATACCCCAATCCTATTTTTATACGCTAAAAATTCATCTAAGGAAATAGGAAAAAACTTTACAGCATGACCCATTTTTAACAGCACAGATTCATCTTTATTAGCATTAAATAATTGCAAAGGTGTTTGTGCAATAATATTCCACCCACCAGGAGAATTAAGCGGATAAATCCCAGTCTGTTCACCAGCAATACCTACAGAACCAGCAGCTACATTGGTTCGTGGGGTTTGTATTCTTGGCGTTGCAATTATTTCATCAACCTTACCCATGTAAGCAAAGCCGGGCAAAAAGCCAATACAAAAAATACGATACAATTTTTCTGAATGACTTTTAATCAACTCATCTACAGTTATACTTTTTGATGCTGCCATTGCTTCAATATCTAAACCCAAAGATGCATGGTAGCAAGCAGGTATTTCCACAATATTTTGTTGTTGTTCAACTTTCCAATTACAGGTTTTAATGGCAGTCTCAACCATAGTAATCATCCATGTAAGATCACTATTTTTTTGTTTAAAAATTGCTGTACCAAACACTATGGTAACGGTGTGATAAGCTGGAATAATATCTTTTACACCAATAATTTTTTCCCGTACTAAATGCTGGTATAATGCCATTACTTTATCGTTAATAATATTGTCAATCACCGCTTCAAAAGCAATGGTAATAGCCATTTCGCCCAAAGGATATATGTAATAATCTTCTTGCAAAATATAATAACGAAGTTGTTTAGACTTATTTCAATTTAAATTAAAACTTAACCATAAAGTTCACAGAGCAAGAAACGAAAAGAAGACAAAGTTTTCTATTTTCTTTACGTAAACCCTTTGCGTACTTTGCGGTTATAAAAGCTTACACAAGTTCAAACTTATCTTCATTACCACAAACAATTTTTAATGTACGATTCAAAAAAATTAAATGCCCGTAAACGGATAGCTCTAATTGCTCACGACCATAAAAAGGAAGAGATGATTGAGTGGGCAATTACTAATAGAAATACTTTGTTGCAACACGAATTATTTGCTACTGGCACAACTGGTAAAATGGCCGAAACAGCATTAAACCAACCTGTAAAAAAGCTATTGAGTGGCCCATTAGGTGGTGACCAACAAATAGGCAGCATGATTGCTACTGGAGATATTGATATGGTAATATTTTTTTGGGATCCGATGGAAGCACAACCACACGATACCGACGTGAAAGCCTTGCTACGCCTATGTGCTGTGTGGAATATCCCCATGGCTTGTGATAGAGCAACGGCTGATTTTATTATGACTTCGCCTTTTATGAATCAAGAATATGAAGCCATTATTCCCGACTACGATGGCTATTTAAAACGTAAGATTATGTCTTAGTTTCAAAGAAAAATATTACTAAAAAACTCCATTCTGCTTAACCATTTATATAATAATAACCGTTATTTGTTAAGCCAGTTCGCCCGTATTAAAATAATGCCTACTTTAGGCATTATGAGAAAATTACTACTACCAATTGCCTTATTGTTAGGCATACAATCATTTGCACAAGACACCCTTATTAAGCAAGATTTAAAAAGTGCTGCCAAACTCATCGACATCAATTTTACCCAAAAAGAAATTGATACCATGTACGATGGCGTGAAGGATAATTATGATGGTTACAAACTGCAACACAAGCTATCATTAAACAACAGCGTACCTATGAGTTTGTGGCAAAGTCCCGTATTGCCAGGTATGAAGTTTTCTGAAAAACAAGAGGTTATTAACTGGAATATTCCTGCTAATGTGCAACTACCTGCTAATAAAAATGACTTGGCTTTTTATAATATTTTACAACTCGCTTCGCTCATTAAAAATAAAAAAATTAGTTCTGTAGAGCTAACCAAATTCTTTATTGAGCGATTGAAAAAATATGGGGACTCGTTACAATGTGTGATTACCATTACAGAAGATACGGCTATGCTACAAGCCAAACAAGCCGATGTAGCATTGGCAAAAGGCATTTACAAAAGTCCATTACAAGGCATACCTTATGGCTTAAAAGATTTGTTTGCTGTAAAGGGTTACAAGACTACTTGGGGTGCCGCACCTTATAAAAATCAGGTGATAGATGAAGATGCATTTGTGTACACACAACTTAAAAATGCTGGTGCCGTATTAATAGCAAAACTAACCTTAGGTGCATTGGCACAAGGCGATAAATGGTTTGGTGGACAAACAAAAAATCCTTGGAATTTGCGGTTCGGTTCATCGGGTTCTTCTGCTGGTTCTGCCTCTGCAACGGTAGCGGGTTTAGTGCCATTTGCCATAGGTACAGAAACCTGGGGCAGCATTGTTTCACCATCATCTACGTGTGGTGCTACTGGCTTGCGACCAACCTTTGGAAGTGTGAGTAGAAGTGGTGCAATGACCTTGAGTTGGAGCCTTGATAAAGCTGGCCCAATTTGTAGAAGTGCAGAGGATGCAGCCGTAGTTTTTGCGTATTTGCATGGCACAGATAATAAAGATGCCTGCGCCGTGAACAGACCATTTAACTATAAGCCAACTGCTGATGTAAAGAAAATGAAAGTGGGTTATGCCAAAAATTATTACGATAAAATAACTGATACGAGCCGAACCGAATGGAAGGTGTTGAATGATTTTAAAAAAATGGGTGTGCAATTAATTCCGGTAAATTTTCCTGATAGTGGGGTTTACAATTTTAATATTATGGATGTGGTAATTAGTGCTGAATGTGCTGCCGCTTTTGATGATTTTACCCGCAATAATATAGATGATGAAATGACTTGGCAAGCAAAATACGATTGGCCAAATGCCTTTCGTGTAGCTCGTTTAATGCCTGCTGTTGAGTATATTAATGCTAACCGTCATCGCTATTTATTAATGCAAAAAGTAAACGAAGTGGTTAATCAGTTTGATGTGATTATTTGCCCTACAAGAGGTGGTGGCAATCAAACCGCTATTACAAATTTAACGGGGCATCCCGTTGTTGTTGTACCTACTGGTTTTGATAAACGTTTCAACACACCAACTAGTATCACTTTTATTGGTAAACTGTACGATGAAGCCACGATTTTAAGTGCAGCTAAAGCCTATCAAAATGCTACGGGCTGGGATGAAATGCACCCAGCAATGTTTAAATAATTTATTAAAATCTTGAGGGTTTAAAAAAGACTTTGAAGATTTTATAAACAAGAAAGCCGCTCAATTTTGAGCGGCTTTCTTGTTTTATTTGCTTACAAATTTTACTTGTGTTTTAACCAGTTGCGAGGGTTTTGATATTGTTGCCTTTCGTTCATTACTTCCAATTCAAACTCGCCATCGTTTTGAAAATTAGCACCAACTTTTCCAAGTACTGTTCCTGCTTTTACCTCTTGCCCCTTACTTACATTTACAGATGAGAGGTGATTATAAACAGTAAAATATTTACCATGTTTTACAAGCACTGCTTGGTACTCACCTTCTAAATCAAATACAGAACTTACCTCGCCATTGGCAATACATTTTACAGAAGCGCCAACATTTGTAGTAATAAAAATACCGTTATTATCTGCTTTTAGTTTTGTGCCCGGAATAGTTTGAATACCAAATTCTGCAGTGACAGAACCACCATCAACTGGCCAGGGCAATTTGCCTCTGTTATTTTCAAAATTTAAACTCATTGTTAATCCCACAGGTGTCGATTCAAAAACACTGGCTGTTCTATCAATATTTTTATTAGATGTAACACCAGTTGTTGCTTCCTCGGCTGACTTCGATTTATTGTTGCCGGATTTAGTTGCATTGCTTCTGGCTATGGCATCTTGTCGTTCTCTATCGGCTCGCTCTTTTTCACGCTTTTGCTCTTCAATACTAGCCGCTTTCAATCTTACCAATCTTTCTCTTTCCCTACGTTGCGCATCTTCAATTTCACGCCTTACCGCAGCTTTAATGGCACTGGCCAATTTTTGATTTTCTTTTTGGCGTTTGGTTATTTGTGCTGATACATCTTTTTCTTGATCCTTTAATTGTGTAATAACTTGGTCTTTCTCTACTTTATCATCTTCCAATACTTTTAGTTGGTTATTCTGCGTTTGCAACGCACCCTTCATTTCGTTACGATTATTGGTAAGTTTACCCATTGTTTCCTGCAGCAAATTTTGGGTTTTGTTGATGGTTTGGGCTTGCGTTTCCCTATTTTGACGATAGCTTTTCAAATAAGCCATACGCTTAATGGCATCATTAAAATCTTGTGCTGAAAACAGGAAGTTTAAATATTCATTACTGCCTCTATTTTTATAAGCAAATACTAAACTCTTCCCGTAATTAATTTTCAGTGTGTCTAATTCTTTATTTAACCTATAAATTTCACGCTCATTTAAAAACAAAGTTTCTTCCAAAATCTTCACATCTTTATTAATGTTATTAATAAGACTTTCCCGTGCTTTAATTTTATTTTGTACTGCTTGATATGCCCTTAACGCAGCTTTTTTATTACCCTTTATAGAAGCTAACTCATTATTAAGTTCGGTAATTTCTCTTTGTAATTGTTGTTGTTGCTTTTGTAATTCATCGCGACTACCCTGTTGTGCTGTTGCGATTTTGGCACTAAAACCTATACAAAGAAAAAGAATCAACAACTTTTGTAGCATCTATTAATTTTTAACGGATAAACAGGTAAACTTTATAACGTTGAAGATGCAAATAAATTATAGACGTTTATAATTTTTAGGTATTACGAAAACATAGTTTAACGGTTCATTAAACTTATAATCTTTAAAGTTTAGGTAAATATCTAGCTTGGATTTTTGAGAAACTGATATACTTCTATACGTGGCAAACTGAATATCCCCTTTGGTTTCATACTCACTAAAGGTAATGTCGCAAGTACGATTTTGCATCGGATCTATATCATCCAACTTGCTATGCAATGGCTTAAAATCGGTATTATCTAAAGTTATTAAATGCTTAAATATTTTGCCAACCATATTAACCAATAACTGCTGATCAGTAGATTTATAAGCAACTACATTTCTACTTAAAAAAATGGGATTGCCAATAATTACATCCTGCAATGTGTAAAAGTCAAACGGAATTTGAGTAGCCTCTTGCAAGTAATTTATTGACCGGTATTGAACAGTATTTTTTTTAGGGTTCAATAAAAACACACTGTCTTTTGTAACTATTATTTGTGCAACAGTACCTATAATTGGTACAGTAAGCCTAACATAAATGACACTATCTTTTTTCATGCTTAGATATGCCGTTACATTTTGGCTAGTTTCCTGCCCTTCGTAATCAACTTTAAGCTTGGCATTAAAGGTTGAGAAATTAATTTTCCCCTTTCCTACTTTACTCATTATTTCTCTTACAATGGCAGCGGAATCAACCCTCTCAGCTTCTTTAATAACCACTGTTTGTACGGTATCTTTCTTGGCAATAGCTGCATTTACTATTTGCACTTTCTTAACCGATTTACAAGCTATTGTTATTGCTATAAAAGAAAGAATTACAGTAAAATTTTTCATGCGGCTAAGTTATAGTTTTCCTGTACTTCCAAAGCCACCTTGCCCTCTATCAGTTTGGTTAATATTTTCTACCAATTGCCATTCAATCTTTTCTACTTTTTGAATCACCATTTGGGCAATTCTATCACCATTATTAATCGTTTGTGGTTCGTTGGATAAGTTTATTAGAATGACTTTTATTTCACCACGATAATCTGCATCAACAGTACCAGGGCTATTTAAACACGTAATACCATGCTTTAGTGCTAGGCCACTTCTAGGTCTAACTTGCGCTTCTAAACCTTCGGATAATTGAATGAATAACCCCGTAGGAATTAATAGACGTTCTAATGGTTGAAGAATAATAGGTTGCTGGATATTCGCTCTAATATCCATGCCCGAAGAACCAACTGTAGCGTATGAGGGAGTAGGGTGAGGAGAAGTGTTGATGACGGGGATTAGCATCGAGTAAAAGTACGCTGCAAAATTGAATTAGTACTTATATTTATGTTCGAACTTCTGAGTTGCAAAGGTTTTTATTTAGCGCACTTGTTATATTTTTAGCATGGAAGTTTGCTTATTATATTTTCAAAAACAAATTAAACTTAATAACCGAATTTTCAAAGTTGGATTGCTTTTGGGAGAATCAAGTCTTCTAAAAGCAACACTTTATTCATTTCGTATTTCAAAACTTAGAGAATTTATTAGAAATAAAAAACAAACTAAAAAGCATCATTTTTTTTAAATAATATATTCTTTGCAGTTTTAAAGGAGATCAATACGTCTGAGAATTTCCCCCATTCTTTAATGTATTTAATATCATTTTCAACCCTCTTTTTCATTAACATTATTTCTTTCGTTTCACCACGGAAACCATTCACTTGTGCCAAACCTGTAATACCGGGTTTAACAAGGTGTCTCAAATTATACCCAACTATTACCTTCTCAGATTCTCTATTTAATGGGATTGGATGTGGTCTTGGACCAACTATTGACATA
This sequence comes from Chitinophagales bacterium, assembly GCA_043758365.1. Taxonomy (GTDB): domain Bacteria; phylum Bacteroidota; class Bacteroidia; order Chitinophagales; family Chitinophagaceae; genus Parasediminibacterium. The sequence goes on along the minus strand of JAYVNQ010000229.1, from coordinate 46,280 downwards.
TCTCCCTTTAAAACGTTAAATATTTGTGGCAATTCATCTATGCTTGTTTTTCGTAAAAAAGCACCGGCCTTAGTGATGCGTCTATCGTTATAAGTAGCTTGTTGATACTTTCCATTTGCATCAATATCTTCACTATTAGAAAACATTGTTCTAAATTTAATACAATCGAACACTTTTCGATTGATACCTTCTCGTTTTTGAAAGAAAAAAATAGATCCTTTTGAAGAAACCTTTATAACTATTGCTATTATAGGAAATAGCCAACTAAAAATGAAGATTATCAAGAATAATGCTATCATAATATCGGCTGTGCGTTTAAATAAATTTCTATTTATTAAGGCGGCCTTCAATAAAAGGACGTCTTCTATATTAGTGTCATTAATTTGGGTGCTTACTAATTTTAAAATCTGACCCCGTTCAATTTTACTTGACAAAATTTTTTCCAACATAATTATTGAAATTTTAAAAATTAGGTAGTGGTTCAAAATGTATGCTGTTGAATTTGCAAGTAATTTGTGTAACTATAACCGTCATTGCGAGGCACGAAGCAATGTTATTTTGCACCTAGACTGCTTCGTACCTCGCAGTGACGGCCACCAACTTTTTATAGAGCATACATTTTGAATCAGTACCAAAAATTATTTACATACTTGTAAGCAGTAGTTTGTAAGTATGTACATTATTTAAAGTGTAAATGTACTTTCAAAAAAACTGAATAATGAAACTTTTTTTATATTCATTGAATTAATGAAATGATTTATTTATGAAATATACTATTTATTTTAATTATATTATGGTAATTCATTAAAATTTCGAAGTTAGATAAATCGATATTTTGTAGTTAAAATGACAGTTTTATCTAGCTTTATTATACTAACATTCAATTTTTTTTGACCTAATAAATTAATTTTTATTTATATAACTATTGAACGATAAAATAATTTAAGGTTAATGAAGATAAAATTTTAGGGTCTTTGCTTGGTATTTAATCCCAAAACATAGTAACAAAATAGTGGTAAAGGACTTAAGAGAAAAAAACGAGTATTCGCAATCATTGTTCGAAGATTAGATGAAATTATAGTTTTATTCAAAGCCAATAGTCCTATTACTATAAAAAAACTAAGAGAAAATGAATAGATAAGTATCCAAGCGAATTTAAGTATTGAGATAGAAGTTGTTTTTACATACCAATAACCAATTACACCTACTACACCAACTAAAAGAAACTGGAGGGAAAATCTATATAATTCGTTGATTTTTTTAATAGAATTATCCTCGTAAAGAAAAAAAAAAGAAAAAAAATTTATGGTAAGAATTAGTAATAGTGCAATACAAAATCTTTTAGGCAACTTCATTTATTACTGTTTATTTGTATAAATAGTCCAACTAACAAAAATCAGTATATACATAATTGTATTGAAAATATAGTGGTGCATCATATCAAAGACATTTGTGCCTACGAGAGATAATAGAAAATAACATCTGATACAATTTAGAACATAAATGGTGGCAATACCTAGAGTTGCAAAAGTAAGAAACCATTTAATATTCTTCAAAAGGCAAAGCAGGTAAAAAAAGTATACAACTATTAATTCAAGGCCATTACATGGGTCAGAAATGGTAAGGCTCTTTCTTCCATTTACATACATAGCAGCTCTATCATTAATTTCAAGTGAAGTATTGATATATGCACTAGTGTGAATTGCTTTATAAATTAATGCAGTTCCTTTGGCGGTAGTCAAGTTAAGGTTCCTATCAACCACATGATTTGGGGAAAGAAGTAGATGATAAATTAGTTTCCATGCCACAAATAATACAAAAGCCCTCAACAGAACTTTTTTTATCTCTTTAGGAACTTTTTCGTGTATTGCAACTATACTCATTTTAGTATTCTTCGTAAATTCTTCTAATGGCTGATATTGAGGCGTCAAGCTTAAACTTATCTTCCAAAATTTCATGCCCAATACTTCCCATTACCTTTAATAATTCTTTATTATATGAGTACCAATTCAAATCTGGTACTAATTCATGTAATTTCATAGGATTATAAAGTTTGCCGTTTCTACCACTTTGAACAATATCTTTTATCCCACCAACACTTGTTGCAAATATTGGCTTCTTAAATTTCATTGCCTCTAATAATACATAGCCAAACGCCTCGCTATTTGACATAAGTATGACCGCATCGCATATTTGATAATAGAGATTAATATTTGTAACGAAGCCCTCAAAGAAAAAATGTTGGGATAGACCAGCGGTGTTTACTATTTGCCTTATACTATTTTCTAATGGTCCATCACCAGTAAAGATTATTTTTACCCGTTTTTCTAGCTTATGAATGCCATTTATAACTGCGTTTACGAAATTGACATGCCCTTTTGCCTCAAGAAAAAGTGCAGGATATATTAATAACAAGTCATCCTCGCAAAAGCCTTTCAATTCACGTTCCTTTTGAATTGCACTAGCAGATATTAACAATGGTATCTTATCAAAAAGCGAAATGCCATTGGGTATAATTCTGATCTTTGAAATTGCAACATTTAATTTACTTACTATCTCCTCTTTTTCATTGGTTGATACTGCTATAAAAAAACATTTATCAAATACAAGCCATTTTTCAACAACTTGATAAAATTTTCCTATTATACTCCCATTAATCTTATGTAACACCCCACCGTGTGGGGAATAAACAATTTTATGAATTGTCCCTAACTTCATACCTGCTACTCTGCCAATTGCACCCGCTATGGCACCATGCAAGTGCAATAAATGAATTTTATTTTTTTTAAAAAATCTTCTTAACAAGTATACATTTTTAAAAAAAGAGAATAGACTATTGCTTAGTGGCAGTTCTAATAATTTTATTTGTTTGAAAGGATTAGAAGCCATTGTTTCTGTAAATATTGAATCTGCCCTCTTTGAGGAATAAACAAAACAATATTGGTTTGTTTTATCCTTATCTAATGCCTCAAGCAAGTCAAGCACATGTTTTCTTGTACCTCCCAGTGTTGCTTCCAAAATAATTGCAATATTCATATACTACCTAAACTCTAAAGAAGTATTGGTCAAAACAAATTCTCTTATTGAAAATAAACAGTAAAGAAGAAGCTTGGGTAGGAACGTTAGGCAATACCATCTTTTTACTGTTTGCCAATCATCCTGCACTTTTCTATGCTTGAAAAGTTGTTCCCTAGCATCCCTTAGCCGTAACTCTTTTATTAATACTTGTGCAACACATAAGTCGTATTCAGCCATACTTATTTGCGTTCTATGCCTAACATCTTTTATTTGGGGTGTAAAAGCATCGTACCAATCTTTTTTACCTTTCCTTCTTCCTTTTGCCATTTTTCTCAATTCCTTTATTGCTTCCAACTGTTCTTTTTTTCTTGATAGCGTATAACCACCACCATTTAAACGCCATATACCTAGCATTGTATCCAGCTTAACTATTTTAGATATTTCACTAACTCTTAGCCACAAATCATAATCTTCGGCTCCTTTGAATTTAGACCTATATGGATCGCCATCTATCTTACTTAATATATCCTTTCGGAACATTATATCACTTTGTTGATAGATACATCTATTTATAAGTGTTTTATACGGCTTATTGGTATGTATATTCCTTTTCCCTATAATTCTTCCAGCATTATCGGTTATATGGCATCCGCCACCTACCAAACCTATATCTGGATTTTTTTCCAAAAAATCTACTTCAATTTCAAGTCTATTATCGTAAGAAACATCATCAGAATCTAATCTTGCGATGTATTTACCGCCGCAAAGTTTAATTCCGCTATTAGCAGCCATAGCTGTTCCTTGGTTTTGTTGATTAAAAATATGAATTTTTTCATTATTATTTTTTTTCAACTCTTCAAGCACCTTTAATGTGCCATCAGTAGAACCATCATTAATAACAATAATCTCAAAATCTTGAAACGATTGATTTAAAATACTTTTAATCGCATTAGCTATGTTATTTTCATCATTATATACTGTAATCAATACAGAAACCATTGGCATATCGCTTATTGTTGTGTGGATTGATGAATTAAGTCAAAAAAAATAGATGCATACGATTGGTTGTTAAAAAGCGAAGAAACTTTATTAAGGGTATCTGTTTCGATATGTTTTCCTTGGCACAAAAAAAAATCAATAATTTTAAGCGTCAAATCTTCAGCATTATTATTTTTAAAATATAAAACTGCATCTTTTCCAATTTCTTTAAATACAGGAATATCGGAACAGAGAATTGGTTTGTTCATTGTTATTGCTTCGAGAATAGGGATGCCAAATCCTTCATAATACGATGTATTGATAACTAAAGTACATAAGTTGTATAAGTAGGGCATATACTCTTTTGGCAGTAAGTCAAGTAATAATATGTCGTTCTGATTAAGGAGATATGCGAACTCGGGTGTTTCTTCCGCAATAGTTTTTGCTCCTGTTATTACCAACAAAGGCGCTTTTCCTAGCTTTCTGGCCTTTTTAAAGGCTTTAAATAACAATGGTATATTTTTTCTTTTTTCGAGTCCCCCGGTGTAAAGGATGAACTCATTTGGGAGTAAATATTTTTCCTTGATTTTTTTTTCAAGTTCATTATTGTAATTTATCCTGAAATTTGTGAAAGTATTTGGGAGTTTATTATAGAAAACAAATATTTTATCTTCTGCATAACCAAACACATCAATAATTTTTTTTTTAGAATATTCTGAAACAGTTATTATGAAGGATGATTTTTTTAACGCGTTTTTAAGCAGCATTTTGTTATAGATAAAATATCCTCGCCCATAAATATTACCAAGTTCAAATATACTAAGATCGTGTATTGTAGTAATTAAAGGCTTATTCCAAAATAATGGCACATCAAAATATGGAGAATATAGTATATCTGATTTTGCATTTTTGAGTGCCCTAAGAAGTGTTATTTGGTCATATAGTACTTTTTCATACTTGCTTTCCTTGCTTGGTGGCAAGGTTTCTATTGTACTGAAATTATTAGATTGCTTTAAGAAGGAAAGATCCTCAATATCAAAAGATGGAGAAAATAATTGGAGGTTATCCGCTTTATTAGTAGAATAGTTATTTATATCCCTTAGGATGGCCGTAGTAAAGCTTCCTATGCCTTTTCCATACAACCACAAATTTTTAAGATCAAACCCTATATTCATAAATTAATTATAATGCCCATTTGGTATTATACGTAACCCTTTTATTTAAATACTTTTTTGCAAAACGTATGGAGCTGCACAAAAAAAAGCAAAAAAAAGGCTGCCTGAAAAGGTATTTACCTTATTTGCCCATAGAGAAATAATAAAAAAAACAATACCTGAGGAGAGTAATAACATTGGTAATTGGTATTTATTAATTCTATTTTCAATACTATTTTTTTTAATCACTTTGTGATAATTTATGCATGTCGTAAAAAATAGTAAATAAAAAACAATAAGAGACAAGATACCCATTTTGAATATTATCCATGCATTAAAATCATGTGAATAGATACTTCTACCATCGCTTTTTTCACTTCCTGAATAAGGCAGATAAAAAAAACTGCCTAGTCCGCCGCCTAAATAATATTTTTCTTTAGCTATAGAATAAATTATACTTTGCTCTTCGCTCCTAAATTCCGTTGCAACATTGCCTTGATCAAATGCCTCAGTACGGGCTTCAAAAACGGAGGCAGCAGCTGATGCTATGTTTATAAATGGAAGAGCAACTACAAGTACTACAAAAAATATCAATATAAATAATATTATACGCTTCCTAGAAAAATATTGGCGATATAGAAACAGAATAGCAATTATTGATAATGCATCTGCTAAATAGCTACTTCTAGAAAGTGATATAAATAATGCATATAATAAAAGTGTAAGCGATATAAAAAATTTGTATACTTTTATATTAATATATTGGCATTTAAGAATAAGAGCAACAAATGCGATTGATATAAATAAGTCACCACCCCTAAGTATAATTCTAAATGCACCAGAGAAAGGAATAGGCTCCTTTGTTGCCTGCCAATTATTATCCCATCCCGTGGTAATAGGTAGTATATTGATAAATAAAACCTTAATGCTACATACAACACCTAAAAAAAGAAAAGCTTTCCACATCCTCGAAATATCGTTAGCATTAAAATTGCGAAATATGCAATAGAATATACAAAACATTACAAGAGGATAAGCATCTTCGAAAACATCGCCAACAGCATTACCTTGCAAAAAACCATAAGCAGAAAAAAATAAAATAAGTAAAATAAAAAGGTAGACTAGCTTATCATTCAGTTTAGAATAGAATTTTATTTCAAAAAAAATGGATAGAAAAATTAGTATAACTGATATTATCAATGTCAAGCTGATTTGGAGAGCGCCAAAAGAGATTTTAAATGCCTCTCCAAGAATTGTAACTACTGAAAAGAGTAAAAGACTCGTATTAACAATGCTTTTCATTTTATAAAAATCACTCTTAATGTCATTATAGTTTCCTTGAAAATTTTGAAGTTAGTTACAATAACTACCAATATCAGTACTATGAACAAAAAAACGTTTGTAATCGAATACCATTTTTCGTCTCTAAGGCATATAATTTTAAAAACAGATATAAGAATGTAAAAAAGAATACAGAGTACCGCTTTTGTATTAACTATTCTAATCTTAACATAGTAAAGACATATAATATACATAAGAGTGACTGCCAACTCGGAGAAAAAAGTAATCCAAGCTGCGGCTTCAGCTCCATATTTTGGGATAAATAAATAGTTTAGCGTAACATTCAATACCAAACCAGTACCATAAATATATATGCCACGTTTTTCATTACCAGATGAATTGATAGCTATTGGGTAGATGAAATTAAGACAATATAAAAATGCTGTAAGAAAAAGTATTTGCATTATTCGGGAGGATGAGGCGAATGCATCGTTGAAAAATATATTAATCAGAAAATCACTAAAGAAAATCATTGAGACTACTACAATTGAAATTATTACAGATGTCCTAAACTGCAGATCGGATAAATATTTTTTTAGTTTTATGAGATTACCATTTGCAAAGAAATTTACAACTATTGGGAATGCTATACCTGAGAGTATTGCAGGCAAAAAAAGGAATACCTCAAAAAATTTGTATGCAGTTCCGTAAATGCCGACTTCTGTAGGATTCGATATTTTTTTTAATAGAATAATATCTATTTTAAAATAAAGTTGATACGTAATTGCTGATAAAAAAAATAAATAAGTTGAGTTATAAGCTTTGCGTAATCCTGAAAAGTTCAGATATCGGAAAAAAGTAACAAATTTAGTGGCAGTAATCTGCAAATTGATTCCCTTTGAAAAAACAAAATACATATAAAAGATGGAAAGGATTATATAGACAAATGATATATATTCCACGCTTTTACAAAAATAAAAAATAGATATCAAGAGAAAAGTTCGGATATTTTCATAAAAAAATGAATAGACGTTAATTTTCACAAATTGTTTTTTTGCATTCATTGCTGTTAATCCAATTTGGGCTATACCTTCAAATATTGTATATAAAAATATCATATATAAAAAAGAAAAGTTACTAGTTATTGTATTAAACTCAAATAAGAAAATTATAAATGTCCCTAATAAAAATTGTGCAAACTTTAAGATCGTAATATGGCTTATTACTTTCATATGGGACTTTATATCAGCATCTGAAAAAGCAATTAATTTTATTAATGCCTGATTGGTTCCAAATTCGACGAAAAGGCTTAAGAGTGATGCTAGAGAAAGTACATATGCAAACCTACCTATTGCCTGCACCCCAATTAAATTTGCCATAACTATAAAAGAGATAAAAGCAAAAACCCTCGTAGTAATCTGTAATAAGAAAATTAATATACCACTTTTAAACTCTTTATCTGCCATGTTATGTTTTAAGTTTAATTATATAAGTAGTCTGTCATAATTAACTTATAAAATGCCTAAACATTTTAGTATATAAATTCAGTGTATTTGGTGATTTCTGCGGTCAGAATTAGTATAAGATAATTATGACAGACTACTTACTAGCAAATAAGAGGTCTATAAATAAACATAAAAAACAAATAGTGATATTTTTTAGCTTTTTGGTCAATCAAAATTTTGTAACGACTCACAGAAAGGGCTTGTGGTTCTTGATATTTCAGCCTAAATTTTAAATGAAGACGCTTTAAGAGGGTATAATCTAAAATTATTGAGAACATATTGTGTAATGTTTTGAATAGACAATAAGTACCTAGCATTTTAAAGAAATTGGGAAGACTAACTACAACCAAGATACCAAGATTTAAGTTGTTGTTATTTAATATGAGGATACCACTTTTTTACAAAATATTCCTTGTTACGTTTATCTAGTACCGCTGTATTAATAGTACTTGTTAAATAATGAATATCAGTGTTTCTAGAACTAATTCCATGATTCCCATGGTGGATTATCCCAGTTTCAGGAATAACAAGACATTTATATCCGAGGCTTCTAATTTTAAATGATATATCAATTTCTTCGCATCCAGCAGGTGTGTAGTAATTATCAAACCCGCCAGTTTTCGTGTACACTTTACTAGGAATAATGAAAAAATAACCACTTACAGCATCTGTTTCTTCAATCTTGTTTAAACCAACATATTTACCTGGCTTATCAATATGCCACAATGAGCCTTCCGGGCCAACTTGCCCCACGTTTTCAAAATCGTTAAACACATTCAAACATTTGATGAAAGATCTAGGGGCAAATTCAACATCGTCATTACAAAAACATAGGCTATTACCCTCCGCTAAATTAGCCCCAATATTCCACGCCCTACTTACACCAACATTGCACGAACATATAATATATTTTGAAATAATTTTTTCGTTTTTTGCGTACTCAATTAGGTCGGTATTTTTTTCATCATTGATTACCAATATTATTTCAAAAGGAACATTTATGTGTTGTTTAATTGATTCAATTGTTTGAACAATCCCAAAAACAGGTTTGTAGAAATATTTTAGGTTTTTATCTTTTTTAATATTTTGTACTGGGATGATAATGCTTAACATTTCAGTTAATCTTTTTTAGTTCTTAATTTTTTGTACAAATTAGCCATTCCATAATCTGTGGCCTATTCTCTGATAGTAAATACTTCCTCTCCTCAAAAGACAAAGAATTAATATTAGGGATAGAATAGTACTTAGCCTTCAAATTATCATCTAAACTTTGGACTATGCTAACATTATGTGTCTGTGAAAATAATTCTTGGAGATTTGTTGAAATTGAGGGGCTTATAAAATCATGCGTTTCTATTATCAAATCACATTCATGAAATAAATAAAGGCTTTTTTGATTGAAAATATCGGCCTCAAATCCTTCGCAATCGCATATGAGCAATGTTTCATTATTTACAATATTTGCTAACCCCTCAATATCTATTGATGCCATAACCTCAAAATTATTTAAACAATCGTTTATTTCAGCCATTTCCTTACAAAAACCTCTAGCCTTATTATTAGTATCAATTGCGTATACTGAGGCATCTTGAAACATTCTTTTAAGACCTACTGCATAATAACCTTCCGCACATCCAATATCTATTATTGTTTTATAATTTTTCGATTTAATTGAATTGATGAATATATGTAGTTCTTTTTCATAGGTACCTAAAACCTTTGGGTAAAAAGAGCTTCCATAAGCGATAGATTTGGGGTATATGAGCCCTTGGAAAGGACCATCCTGTACTATATTAATATTAAAAAGTTGGGGATTTGAATCCAGGAGCTTTTTAAAGATTTTACGCTTAGCTATACTAGCTGCAAAAACACGATGTACTAACTGAAATAGGTGCTTGATGAATTTCACGATATTTTTTTTTCAATCTGCAACCAAAAATTTTCTGCAGAATATAAGTAATTTTTTTTGTCTGATAAATCAAAAGTGAAGCTGCATGCGCCCACGTTTTCATTATGGATTATGTTGCATCCACATAACGCTGCCTCTATTATAGTTCTACCCATTGGTTCTTTCCAATTAGGCAGATGTACAAAATTCTTTGCCCTGTTATAATAATTAATTAGTTGGTGATTTGGAACCGATTCTATGTGCTGTCCAAAAATTTTTTCACTAGTTGAATTTTTACCGATAAAAACAAAGTTCGACTCGTTTGCAAACCTATTTTTTATGTTTCCATACCCTTTGTAGTTGGAAATAGTTCCAACATAGAGATAATCTATATCTCTATTTTCATTTCTGCTGTAAAAAAGATTACAATCAATCAATGGATTTACAACAACTGATTTACTATCAAATTTATTTTCCCATACCTCATTTATAACAGATGCATGGAGTGGGGATAGGAAAGCATTTGCAAGTGAATTTGAATAAACTTCTTTTGCTAAGCTTGTTCTACAATTACCACATTTAGCAGAAAGTCTACCAGAACAAGGTAAGGCAGGTAAACAACATACATCTACATAAGCGTTGTCGAAATGTATAAAAGGCTCATGCCTAACAATATTTTCAATAAAATCGTTTTTAAAGTTTAATCCATATTCGGGTACATTAAATAAATCGGCCAAAATCCATATATCGGGCTTGTCATAGAAATCGTAATTTGGCGCAAAAAACCTATTAAAATATTTATTTTTGACTCTGGAAACAATTTTTATTGAATGACCAAGCTCTCTGCCTTTATCTATGATATATCTATTATCTAATTCCCCTCCTCCATTAAACGTATAGGGATTCAAAAAACTTATAAAATTGATTTTCATATTCTAATTAAAGTAATTGCTAATAGAAAAAAAATCCTAGCGATAGAATTTTTTTATTATCGAAATAGCAGAAAAAAGAAAAATAGACCCTATAGAATATACAAAAGTGTATAGAAGTTTTGATATCTTGATTAAATTAAGCGGCTCTTGCACTCCATCTAAAATCTGTATTGAAGGTGTTTCTTGTGTCAATTGTACTTTACCTAATTCTAAATTTTTTACAATTTCCCCATAAATTGTTCCTAACATCAATTTATCGCGTCCTATTACTTCTGCGTTTACTGTTGTGGAACGGTAAGCTGGATTAACATCTAATATCTTTTCATTTTCCAATGCCGTAGAAAAAGTTTTATAATTGAGTAACTTGCCAATACTATCAGCTCTTCTTTCTAATCTATCAACATTTGTTTTTTGTCGGGTTGTTTTTGAGGTAATATATCGATTCGTTGCCTCGCCTACCAATCTTTCGCAGAATAATTTACTCAGTAATTCGTCTTGCATTGTGGTTTCCACAGTTATAATAGTTGCTTTTTTTTCTGGCCTCTCAATTATCAATTCTTTCGTCAATATTTTTCTTGTCAAAACTTGAATTAAGCTATCCTGTAATCTTGTAAATTTTATTTTTTGGGTTGTTGGAAAATAAACTGCTAAACCAATTTTTTTATTTTTTTGCCACTTTCCCCTCAATTCATAAACATCTGCATATTTATCTGCTAATGAATAATTTTTCGTCGAATCGAAGGATGTTAATAATGTTGTTCTTATAAGACTTGTACTTTTCAAAAACATTAAAATATTATCACCAGCTATAAGGCTATTGCCACTCATTCCTCCAATATCAATACCCGCCAATCCGGCAAGTGATGCTAACCCACCACCACCACTTGATTTTCCTTCTTCTACGTTAAAGCTTAATTTAGCAACATAATTTATTGGCTGAAAGTAGGCATAGGTAAAACCTATAATACCGCCCATGATACCGAAAATCAATATCTTAAACCATTGTGTTTTGAGATAATTAAACCAATTTTTAAATTTAACGACAATTTCTTTTATAGAAATTTCATCGTCAGAAATATTTATATGAGTTAGTTGCTCGTTCATGTTAAATTGAAAATAACAAATTATAAATATTTAAATAACAAGGTTTATTTAGTAATCTGGTAAGCTAATGCAAAGGCAGCTATCAAGGACGACACTGCGGATATAATTGCACCAACTCTTGCAACATCGGCTGCTTTTTTCTCAGGTTCTTTAGGTACAAAAATTTTTGTTCCAGCGGTAACTTTTGGGTATTTTCTAAAAAATAAAAAAGGGTGTTTTATTTTACCTGCTTTACCATTTGGATAGATAACAAAAGTTCTTTTTTTATTGGCCGAGTTTGTTACGCCGCCAGCATCGTACAAATAACTTTTTAATGTTTTATTAGCATCATAACTAATAGATAATGGTTTAAATACTTCCCCTGAAACAGATACCATATTATCTATTATAGGAATAAAAACGTAATCACCCTCAACCAATAATATGTCTTCTTTACTACCTGGATTAGTAAGTATTTTAGGTAAATCTATGGTAATATCGTAAAAAGGCTTTTGTTCAGTTTCTAAAACTACCCCTGAAGAGTCTTTCGCTGATGAAGCTGCAATTTTTTGTACTACTTTCAAATCTACATCGTACAAATCGTTTTTTCTTTTTAGTTTAGCACCAGATACATTAGCAGTATAAAGTATGCCGCCTGCTCGTTTAATTAAACTACTGATTCTTTCTTCACGGCTTTGTAAAGTAAAAATACCAGGTATCAAAACTTCACCTTGTATGGCAACGTTAATTTGACTTTTATAATTTGGATCTATTTTTACAGACACAATATCAAATGGCTTCAACTGAAAATCAAGCGTATTATTGGATAATTCTTTTTTATCATTAATTATTATAATTTCTGCAATATTTGATGCAGGGTCGTTGGGATTAACGTCCCTTTTACGTCTAGAAATTTCTATACCGTTGCCTGTAGCGTTATCTGCAAAGCCACCAGCTTGCAAAATCAATGTTTTCAAACTTAAACTGTCTTCAAAGTTGTAAGTACTTGGTTTTCTAACTGCGCCATTTATTGTAACAGTAAATTGATCTCGAATATCAAAAATTGAAGAAATTTGAACTATATCTTCTTTTATTAACTTTATTGAGCTATCTATTTGTGAAACTGGATTATAGCTAACAGTAACATACTCTTTTACTAAATCTTCTTTTTTTCTTGTGATAATAATGCGTTTTGTGTAAGCATCTTCTTTTAATCCAGCTGCCTTATCAATGAGTTGGGCTAGAGTCATTCCATTTTCTAAAGCGTAAGTCCCAGGCTTAAATACAGATCCTTCAATTATTACTCTATTTTCAAATCTATCTACAATTGATCCTATCAAAAACTTATCGCCATTTTCAGGTTGCAATGAATTAATCGCATCTTTTGAAATATCAATAACTCTTTTATCAAAATCAGTAATTTTAATACCAGTAATTCTTGCTTTATAAGCATTTACAGTATAGCCACCTGCAAAATTTATTGCATTAGCCAACGTTTCATTTCCTTTCAACTCAAAAATGCCTTGTCTATTTACCTCACCGCTTAAAGTAATTTTTTTCTCGGCAAAAGGAATTCTTATTACATCGTTATTTTCTAATCGAGAATTATTTTTCAAATCGCCTTTCAACAAAAAATCATACACATCAATAATTGCTATTTTTCTGTTATTACGGATAAGTTCAATGTTTCTGAAAGAGCCATTTTCTGCAGGACCACCGCTAACATATAGAGCGTTGAACAAAGAAGCTAAAGATGGTAAATCGTAAGTACCAGGCTTGGTAACAGCACCAATAATGATGATTCTATTTGTACGAATATTACCTAGTGTGATTGACACTTTAGTTTGTCCTGTACTAATTGCTGGATAGTATTGTTTGAGTTTGGAGATAATTTTATTGGTTGCTTCCTCAACTGTAATGCCATTTACTTGCATCGGACCAGCGTATCTAACATTTATAATACCTTCAGAACTTACTTTTAGTGTTTGTTGAGAAACATTAACGCCAGAAATATCCAAATTAAGTTCATCGCTTGGCCCGAGTATGTAATTTTTGGGGGTTGGCATATTTAGGTTAGGTGCAAATGTGGTACTACCACCTGTAAAAAGCTCAGCACCAAATATAGGACTAGAAGGATTATTCACCGATTTAGGTAATACACTAGTAGCATTACTTACAACTTCTCTAGGCTTTTCCGTAGAAACCGAAACTACAGAATTTGAGTTTTGTTTTAAAGCACCTATCCTTGTTTTTAAAATCTCAATTTCCGAAGATGGCATTCGTCGTTTGGTAAATTCTTGTTCAATTTGCATTTCAGTCATTCCACTTTCAGCCGCTTTTTGAACAAACTGTTGTAACTGTGCATCTGTAATTTGCGATGCTTTTATATTACTCATATCGGCAGGCAATTGAGCCTTTGCCAAAACCGATACAAATACAAATATTATTAGTAAAAGATTTTTTATTATTTGTTGTTTCATTTTCCTGTTTGTTAAATATAGCTTCGCCAACTCAGCCACATTTTTTGACTTCACTTTGGGAATAATTAACGTTAAGATTAAAATACTTAAATCGTTATGTTGTATTTTTTCAGTAATCGCAAATATATAGTCCCAATTATATTAAGCCAATTTTAATTGATGATAAAAATAGTTCTTTCAAATCTATTCTCACCGAATGCCTTGTGGCCTTAGCTTAGACGCTATGCTTTTTTGGATAATAATATAGTTGCATAGGCAACTAACCCCTCTTCGCGACCAATAAAGCCCATTTTTTCGGCAGTTGTAGCCTTAATAGACACATCTTTTACTGTAAGATGCAAAATAGATGCAATAGTTGCCTGCATCTGTGGAACAAAGGATTTTATTTTTGGTGCCTCAAGGCAAAGTGTAGAGTCTATATTTACAATATTGTAGCCTTCGGCTTGTATAAGTTCAAAACTTTTTTTTAATAAAATTTTACTATCAATATCTTTAAATTCGGAAGATGTATCAGGAAAATGAACACCAATGTCTCCCAAGCAAACTGCGCCTAACATTGCATCGCAAATAGCATGTAACAGTACATCTGCATCGCTATGTCCTAATGCTCCTTTTGTATGTGGAATTTTTACACCGCCAATCCACAAGTCCCTTCCTTCTACTAACTGATGATAATCTACCCCAAATCCTATACGCATTATAGTTATAATTAATATTTAATGTTTTAATTGATATAAATATAGATACTTGATTTAAAAATCATTCCACTTATTTATCAATTAAAAATAACACTAATAGCGTTTTTTATTATTATAATTTAGTGCTAATTGCTCTTTCCGCCATCTAAATCGAAGCTAATACCAAAACGCAATGTGTTAGATAACGGATTCCGGGTTATGCCTTGACCCGATGGTATTAAATAAGATAAATTTATACCGATAACATTGTATTTTAAACCTAAACCAGCGGTAAAATATTTACGGTTACCTTGACTTACATCTTCGTAAAAATAACCTGCTCTAACTGCAAATTGTTCGTTATAAACATACTCAGCACCAATTGAAGCTTGAAACTTTTTCAGCTCGTTGCCAAAACCACCAGCATCACCAAAAGATGAAAAATAGCTGCTAATAACACTTTTGTTTCGGTAGCCTGCCAATGCAGCAGAATCGCTACTTGTATTTCCAGTTGCTAATGGAGGTGTTGGAACTAATAAACGATTTAAGTCTAAGCCAAAAGTTATACGATTACTCTCGTCAAAAACAGTAGTGTAAGCAACACCAATACCAAGATTTGCAGGTATATAATCTTTGTTTTGAGCATCGGCTGTATAGCCAATTTTTGAGCCTAGATTTGAAAGCACAACACCATAGCTAAAGCCTTGGCCATCTTTACCGTTACCATCGTGGTACAATGAAATATCGCCAGCAATTGCATTACCAGTTTTGTAGGTAACACCACCTTGCGTACCATTTGCCAAACTGCTACTAATGTATCTTAACGCTACACCAAGACTCAATTTATCATTCAATTTTCTTGAATACCCAAAATCCAAGCCTAATTCTTTAGGGCGAAAACTATTTAAGTTATTACCTGCAAAATCAGTAAACTGAATATCGCCAAGGCTAAAATAACGCAACGACGCTGATATTGCTTGCTCGTCATCAAGTTTATAATACCCTGTTGCGGTCGCCAAATACACATCATTTAACCCTAAATCTTTTAACCAAGGTGTGTATGTAAAGCTAATACCAGATTTTGCTTTTGTAAAAGGTGTTTTTGCCAAATTCCAATAAGCTGAGTTGGCATCGGGATTAGTGGCTATACCAACATCGCCCATACCACCAGCTCTTGCATCTGGCGAAATACGTAAAAACGGAACAGCAGAAGTTACAACGTTTAGATCACTAGTTTGGGCAGATGCGCCCAAACCTACACATGTAACAAATAATATAACCAACAGTTGATTTAGGGATGATCGTTTCATCTAAGTCTTTAAAATTTAAGTTAGCAAATAAATGGAAATTATTACAGTTTATAAAAAAACCATTCCTGTAATTAAAGTGTAGAGATTTAAACCATTAATACTTTTTAGAGTAGATATAATTTTTGGGTGGCTTCAGCCTTACCATTATTTGATGTTACAATAATACGATAGATATAGACACCCCGACCTAGTTTTTCGCTGCCATACAAATCTTTTCCGTCCCAATCTATTTCGGCACTTCTATTTCCAACGTTATTAATGATACGTTTTATTTGATGCACTAGTTTGCCGGTAACACTAAAAATATTAATAAGCACATTTAAATTCTCGCCTGGTTGATTATGCTCAAACCAAAAAGTAGTTTTACTTGTAAATGGATTTGGGTAGTTATAAACATGGCTTATTTGTAATTGCTGCTTTTTAAAAACTGTAAACTCAATCAGTATTTCTGTTGAGTTATTAAACACATCCCAAGCTTTTATCTTTAAAGTATGTAAACCTTCAGATAGGGTTGCTAATTGATACCGTACTTGGCCTTGTTGAAAATTATCTAAAGCTGCTTCGTAATAATCATTCAATTTAATAATCGCCTTGTCATTACCATCTAAAATAGCAGTTATATCGTGGCCAATACCCGTGCCAAGCGTATTTATGCCAGACGAGTCTATCAATTTAACTATCAAAATGGGGTTGTCGTTTGTAAGCCCACCATTTATAAATTTCTCATCGTTTAAATAGCCCTTAATTGTTGGACCAATTTTATCGGTAACAATATTGTTGCTACTGCCACCAACATAAAAATTAGTGTTATAGCCAGCTGCATCTTTACTACCATCATCGGCATATAAACTCAATTTTGCTTTGCCAAATTGGTAGTTAATATCTTTTGGCACAATAAGCGAGAAATTAAAATTTCCATTGCTTATAGTTGCCTTGCCCTTATACAAAAAATTAGTTTGCTGATTAAACGTTGTGATGGGACTTGCAGGGTCGTTTCCTTTTGTAGTAATGATTTGCGGTTTATCAAAAACTATTGCATTCAGCGTACCATTAAAGTTGTTCAACGCATTCCCTACAGCATCGGTGACCTTACCAGAAAAAATATATTTATTTAATGCTTTTAAAGTATCGGTACCAGATAAATTTTGATTATTTATAGCCGTTAGTTGTAACTTATTTTCTGGAAAAGCCAACTTCATTGCAGGATCGCCAAGTAAAGTAAATTTTCTATTATTAGTAATATCAGGAAATGTTTGATAAGTGTAGTTTTTGGCAAGTTTTACGGCATCGCCTAGCGTTAAATATTTGCCTGTTGCATTGGACCGTAAAGCAATGTTTAGGTAGTTGTTATTGATGATACGATTGCTGAATGCAAAAACAATTCTTGTCGTAGTCATTAAGGCAATGGCACCATTACTATTTTGGGTTAATAATTGGCTACCAATGGCAGTTTTAGTTGGGTCGTCGTACGGGGCAAAATCGCAGGTAGCAGTTATGAATAATGGTAGCTTATTTTGGTTAGAAATTTTATTCAAAACGTCTTGATCAATCACTGCTTCATCGGCCAAACGTTGGTAGCCACCATGCCCCGTGTAATTGAACAATAAGGTACCATTAAATAGTTGATTAATAATGGCCGTATTTACATCAGGATAGCGAGTACCGCCACTGCTACTAACCAATGGATAAGCATCTAAATAAATTTTATTTTGGTTAATATTCGCATCGGTAACAGTGGCATTGTTTGATATAAATTCTGCGTCATTTAAGTGTGTATTATTATCTCTATCATCTGCTACAAAAGTTACCATATTTCGCCATGCCCCAAACGCATTTTTACTATAATAATTTACTATTTTATCAACCATTGTTTTGGCATCTGAAATATTGGTAGCTGGTATTCTACCAATACCAATATCTAACAGACTTACATTGATGGTATTATCAATATCGTCGGCATCATCCAGCAATCCAAAAAAATCGTCTGAAGTGTAGGTCGCTAAAGCATCTAAGGCATTTTTATTTTCGTAACAAGGCACTAAATTGGTATTGCCAGAAACACGATTTTTATAGTCGAATGAAGCACTGCCAAATAGCAATAAATACTTAGGTCTTTTAGTAGTATCTGTACCAGCTTTATCGTAGTACATTTTAACAAAATCGCGTAGTGAGGTTGGATCGGGATTACCACTTGAAAACTCATTAAAAATTTGCGTAGTTGTAGCCACAAACACTTTATAATTATTTTGTTGTGTATGAAATAAAGCCAAGCGTTTTGCCTCACCTAAATACAAAGGATTAGTGATAATTAAATAATCAACGGAAGAAGAATTATGTAGGTTTTGATTATCAATTTTACCAAAAGGAATTGGTGTTAAAAGCTTGGTATTATCAAATGAAATATATTCTCGTAAACGGCTAGCATCATTAATGAATTTAGTTTGGTTTATGGCAAAATTTGAAGTGATTTTTTCTGGCTGAAAAGGGTTTGTAATTTCCCAAATTTCTGTTGTGGGTATAGAGTTACTAATTGTAAATTCAGCAATATTATTTGCACCAATACTTCGCCAATCTCTAAATAATAATTGCCCATTTGTTGGTACAACCAATGCTCTTCTACTTTGTACTTCAAACCAATTTAACCAAGTTTGTGCTGATGATTGTAAGGGATTAAAAGTAACGTTTAAGGCAAGCAATGGCTGTGCTGAGAAAAAATTATTTTGCGATGAAACACTAGCAGCGAAAACATCTAAAAAATTACCTGAATTAGCCGGGATAGTTAACGTGGTTAGTAAATTATTATTGGCTTTTATGGCTAAATTACTGGTGGTTAAAACGCTTCGTCCAGCAAAATTTGATGACAACGTAATTGGCTCTGTAACAACCAATCCATTCAAATCAACCGTAAAATTTCGTGATAAATTGTTGGTGTTTAAATTGCTAAATTCTTCGCCATACCATTCTTTACCGCTATTTAAAAAATTGATTAAATCATTCTCGAAAAAATAATGGTCGTTATAAGAGGTTACGGCTTGGTTTGGAGTTGCGGTTATTGCTTTTGTATTGATGCGTTTGCCCAAACCACCAACAGTTATAAAATAATAAGCTGTATCGCTATATAAATTTTTTTGGTGGCTAAAACGTTGGTTGGCACTGTCTTTCAGCCAACGTTGTGGCCCTTGAGCATAAAAAAGGAGGTAATCATTATTATTAAAAATGCCATCCCCGCCATCAACCACTTGAATATCATTTTCAGATATATCATCAACATACGGCAGATTGTTTTTTTCCTCCAACATGGCACCGCCATTACCATATAGCCTAATTGCTGTTGAAGAAATATTGGAAACACCCAAGCCTGCATTATTTAAAAAGGCAACATCTATTTTATAAATCCCTTCTTGTACAATTCCTAATTTTATAAAATTGCCATTTGCCAAAACGGAGTTGGCAACATATTTTCGTTGTGCCATCAATTTGTTTGCAGAAAAACAAAAAGCAACCATCAATAAAAAATAAAATTTGGTAGGCATTTTTACTAATTGCAATTTGCTTGTTAGTTTGTGAAAACAATTTTAATAAACTTAAAATTAAGGTTTTGATAACAATCTAATCATGCGCCCGAAATTTTGGGTTCATGTAAAATCTACTATATTCGCAATGAACATATAATTCTACCCTAAATTTTTATTGTACAGAATCTTAAATCATCACTCATGCAAACGCTAACAGGAGTAAGAAATTGTGTTTTATTGGCTGCAACAATTGGTGCCATTGCATCATGTAAAAAACCAATGGAAAAATCGGCCGCAACAGGTTGGAATTACAATGACAAAAAGCAGGGTAGCTTTTCTGTTGCAAAGCCTAAAGACATAAAAACAGCACCAGGGCTTGTATTTGTACAAGGTGGTACGTTTACTATGGGTTCAACACAGGAAGATGTAATGGCGGAATGGAATAATATTCCAAAACGTATTACAGTAAATTCATTTTTTATTGATCGTACCGAAGTTGCTAATGTTCACTATCGCGAATATTTATATTGGTTAGAAAACGTTTTTAGCGATGACCAGTATAAAAAAGTAATTGAAGGGGCACAACCCGATACACTTGTTTGGAGAAGTGAGTTGGCTTATAACGAACCTTATGTTGAATATTATTTCCGTCACCCGAGTTATAATTATTACCCCGTAGTTGGTGTAACTTGGAAACAAGCAACTGATTATTGTATTTGGCGTACTGACCGTGTAAACGAGTTGGAATTAATGAAAAAAGGGAAAGAATACATCAATCCGAATACCATTAAAACTGAAATGAACGGTGGTGGTCAAGAAAATTTTAATACCAAAGCTTATATGATGGGTGAGTATCAGGCACAGCCTGGTAAATTTGCTACATCAAAAAGTAATCCTTTAAAAGATGCACAAGGAAGACCAAGAACTACCGTAAAATTTGAAGATGGTGTTTTGTTTGGCAACTATCGTTTGCCAAGTGAAGCTGAGTGGGAATATGCAGCTTATGGCTACATACAAGAAAATCCACAGAAAAAACCAAGCGCAAAAAAACGAGGTGAAGAAGTAGTTGCAAATAAGCAAATCTACGCTTGGAAAAATGATGGTTTTGATAATCTGCGTTCTACAAGACCGGGTGGTTACCAAGGTGCTTTTTTAGCAAACTTTAAGCGTGGTAGTGGTGATAATATGGGTGTTGCAGGTGGCTTGAACGATAATGCTGCAATTCCTGGCGATGTTAATTCCTTTGTTCCAAATGCGTATGGTATTTACAATATGAGTGGTAATGTTAGTGAGTGGGTATTTGATATTTACAGACCATTAACTAGCCTTGAAGCAAGCGATTTTAACCCAGTACGTGGCAATAAATTTATGAAGGTTGATAAAAGTGGGGGTGAAGGTAATATGAGAGATAGCTTGGGTAGAATTAAAATGGTTTTAGAATCTGATTCAGCATTACAAAACCGCCGTAACTACCAAAAAGCAGTGGCAATTAATTATTTAGATGGCGATAGCATTAGTGGTGTAAATTATGGTTATGGCGTTACTACTTTGATATCTGATAAATCGAGAGTAATTAAAGGTGGTAGCTGGAATGATAGACCTTATTGGTTAAGTCCAGGTACTCGTCGCTTTTTAGAAGAAGATCAAAGCAGCAGTACCATTGGTTTCCGTTGTGCCATGGATCATTTTGGCGCACCTGAAAACACTAAAGCTAAAACTAAAACAGGTAATAGTTTTCCACAACGAAAATCGAGAAGATAAGGTTTAGGTAAATACAGCGTAATCTCGAATTACCGAGAAGAAGAAAGCCACTCAATTAAATTTGGGTGGTTTTTTTATAGCACTTTAATTAACCCAATACTTTACTTTGTATCGTATTTAATAAATCGCTTTAACGCCAATAATTACATAAAAAATACTACAAAAATTGATTTATAGTTATGACCATTGAGCAATTATACAAACTATTCTTACAATACCCATCTATACAAACTGATACCAGAAAACTACGAAAAGGTGATATTTATTTTGCTTTAAAGGGACCTAACTTTAATGGAAATTCATTTGCTGAAAAAGCTCTAGAAATGGGCGCTTGTTTTGCAGTTATTGATGAGCCAATAGAAACTAAAAACGAGCAATTACTATTAGTCGATAATACTTTAGAAACCTTGCAGGCATTGGCAGAATATCATCGTCAGCAATTCAATATTCCATTTATTGCCATCACGGGTAGCAATGGAAAAACAACTACTAAAGAGTTAGTTAGCAGCGTACTTGCTACCCAATATAAAACCTACACAACACAAGGTAATCTCAACAATCATATTGGTGTGCCATTAACCATTTTAAACATTAAAGAAGATGCTCAAATGGCCGTGATTGAAATGGGTGCAAACCATCAAAAAGAAATAGAAAGCTATTGTAGCTATACCTTACCAACACACGGCATTATAACCAATTGTGGCAAAGCACATTTAGAAGGTTTTGGTGGTGTGGAAGGTGTAAAAAAAGGGAAGGGTGAACTGTTTGATTTTTTACGTACAAATAACGGAACTGCATTTATTTTTAACGACTATGATTACTTAAAAAAAATGAGTAAAGGCATCACAAATATTTACAGCTATGGCACTTTAGAAGGAGATATAATAGGCAAAGTTTTAAACAGTGAACCGTACTTAGATGTATTGGCTACAAAAGGTATTCAACGAAATTTAGCTACGCAATTGGTAGGCGATTATAATTTGCCAAATGTATTATGTGCAATAGCAGTGGGAAAGTTTTTTAATGTACCACCAGCTAAAATAAAAAATGGTATTGTAGATTATGTACCCAGCAACAGCCGTTCTCAAATGCTTGAAAAAGATGGCAATCACATTATTTTAGATGCCTACAATGCTAACCCAACCAGTATGAAAGCCGCCATTGAAAACTTTGCAAAATTTCCCTCAACCCAAAAAATATTAATGCTTGGTGGCATGATGGAACTTGGCGATGATAGCCTTGCAGAACATAAAGCCATCATTAATTTAATACAACAATACCAATGGCAACACGTGGTGCTTGTTGGTGGCGATTTTGGCGAAATAAAACAGCCGTTCACTTATTTTTCAACATCGTTACAAGCAAAAGCTTGGTTCGCCAAACAAGCATTTACCAATACCTATTTTTTAGTAAAAGGCTCTAGAAGTATGGCTATGGAAAAAATTATTGGTTAATAAAACACTGCCCACAATCTTCACAATTATGGCTAATTATTGTGGCTACCTTGCAGCTTAATTTACCAAATATGCTCACACAAACGAAAAATATTCCAAACTATATTTTAAGCGTTTTACAAAATAAATGTCCCCGTTGTAGGCAAGGTTATTTGTTTATTACCAAAAACGCTTATGACTTTAAAAACAACACCAAAATGAACGAGCATTGCCCAACTTGCGGGCAACTCACCGAAATAGAAGTTGGTTTTTATTATGGCACGGCCTACGTTAGTTATGCTTTAACCGTGGCTTTTTCAGTGGCAACTTTTGTGGCGTGGTGGGTGGTTATCGGCGTTTCTATCGATGATAATCGATTATTTTGGTGGTTAGGTATCAACTCGTTTTTAATGCTTGCCATGCAGCCGTTATTCATGCGATTATCACGAAGTTTATGGCTCAGTTGGTTTGTAAAATACGATGCCAATTGGAAAGATACCAAACCTGAAAAATTCGAACGTGTCGTAAAGGAGCATATGAACAATTGGTAGATTTTTTTGATAACCAGTTTTGGTGGTACTATCAAGCATTGTTGCGTCGCAACCTCTTGTACAAGCAACGAGACTAAAACAAAAGAAGTTGTAACAACCGTTACCACCGATACGATGGCAATAGAAAGTAGCAACGGCAAAGTAGATAGTGCCATTGTTAAAATAGATAGCTCTGTTTTAACTAAAACCGTAACTGCCAAAATGGTAAGCATGGCAAAGCCAAACCCCGCAAAAAAAGGCGGTAAGGGCAAGGGTGGTGTTTCAAATATGAGTATAGCAATGGACAAAATGGATAACACGCAAATGGAAATGGGTAAAGACGGTTATTACAATCGTGTAGATGAATTGCCGAGTTACCCAGGCGGTCAAAAAGCGTTAGAAAAATTTGTAGAAAACAACATTGTGTATCCTGAGGATGCATTGAATGAAGGTGTAGAAGGAACTGTGGATGTGGTATTTGCAGTAGATGAGAATGGCAAAGTTTATACACCAATGACAAAAGGAGAAAAAGTTGGTTTTGGCTTAGATGAAGCTGCAGCTAAAGTGATAAGTAAAATGCCAAAATGGAATCCCGGCACTATTAAAGGCCAAAATGTAAAAACACGTTTTACCTTACCAATAACATTTAAAAAAAATTAAAAAAAAATAGGTTTTCAGTAGTTGGTTTTTTTTGATTTAGCCTTGTAACCCCGTGTTATAAGGCTTTTTTAATGGTATGATTTTATAATACAAATAAGCCATCAGTCGAAATTTTTTAAGTATTTATCATAAAAAATAAACGATTTGTTTAAATATAATTGGACCGTTAAAACAAGCAAAAAATGAAAAAAAATAAAAAAAATAAAAAAGGCTTAGGGGATATTTTTGATGCCTTTTCTACAAAAATCACAAAGCTAACAGGTAGCCCATCTGCATTTATAATAGCCTTATTAGTAATTATTGTTTGGGGTATTACAGGGCCAATTTTTCATTATTCCGATACTTGGCAATTGGTAATAAATACCGGTACAACTGTCGTAACTTTTTTAATGGTTTTCCTCATTCAGCAAGCACAAAATAAAGACACGTTGGCTGTTCATTTAAAATTGAATGAACTTATTGCCAGTAGTGAACATGCCAGTAACAGATTAGTTGACATTGAAGATTTGACCGAGAAAGAACTTGAAAGGTTGAAGGATTTTTATCTTAAAATATCTGATTTAGCCGAAAATGATAATGATCTTTATACCTCTCACTCTTTAGACGAAGTAAACCAGAATAAGGGAAAAGTGAGGCGTTAACTAGCGTAAGTGTAGAATAAATTGCCCATTTATTCATTTACTAAGCCCATTTTAAATTGATAATAAAGGAATAAAATTTTTATCGAATGATAGTTGCCTTCTCTCAACCTCAAATGTGGTTTTCCGAGAAGGCTTCTTTTTTTACAATATTATTATGGTACAATCGGCACTTAAGAAATACAAATGGCTCAGAATAACAGGCATTGTAATTGGCTCACTACTTGCCCTCATACTCATATCAGTTGTATGGTTACAAACGTCTTCGGGTAAAAATTTTGTACGTAATAGAGCTGTTGCTTTTTTATCTAAAAAAATTGGCACTGAAGTTAAAATTGGCAATCTCGATTATAGTATCCCGAATTGGATTGAATTGGACGATGTGCTATTTATTGACCAGCAAAAAGATACTTTACTCAAAGGCAAAAGTTTATACCTCAACGTGGATATGTTGAAACTCATCAGTGGCAACATTGCCATTAATGAAGTGCATCTTAAAAATGTACAGGCCACTATCAACCGCAAAGCCACAGATAGTGCTTTTAATTTTAAGTACATAGTTAATGCGTTTGCAAGCAAAACTAAAAACACAACAGCACAAAAAAAGGCAACTCAATTATCCCTTGATAGATTGGTAGTTGACTCTGTTACATTCAAATATAACGATGGACTAAAGCAATTTTTTTGCAATGCTTTTATTGGCAATTTGCGCAGCCGTATTGGCAGTATTGATGTTGATAAAATGAACTACACTATTAGTGATTTTATTTTAAAAAATAGTACTGTCACACTAATTGATAAGAGTAGCAAAAATGCTAAAGCTACCGTAGCTGAAACATCTACAAAATCATCACCATTTAACTTAGCCGTTGGCAATATTGATATACAAAAATTAAAAGTTAGCTACGCAAATATCTCAAGTAAACTAGATTATTATAACTTGGTTGATACACTACAATTACAAGATGCAAAGTTGCTTTTATTGCAGCAGACTTTTACCGCAAAAGCAATCACACTCAATAATTCAGCATTTGCAGTAGTAACAAACGACCCGAGCGTAAATGCAAAAGATACCATAGCAAAAGTGGTAGAAATTGCAACAAAACAAGGTTGGAATATTAAGGTTGATGCCATCCATTTAAATAAGGATAATGTAGCTGTTGATAACAATGCTTTTACGGCCACAAAAGAAGGTTTTGACTATAACCATCTTAAATTAAATGGTATTTCGCTACAAACAAATACAGTACATTATAACATTGATACCATAGCGGCCAATATTTTAAGTGGGTCAGTTGTAGCCAATAATTTTTTAGTGAAAAATATAAAAGGTGATATGGCTTTAGACGATAAAAGAGTAAGCCTAAAAAGCTTTTTGGTGGCTACCCAAAATTCATTGATTGGTGCAGATGGCGACGTTGTTTTTAATAAAACAAAGACAACTGATTTACTTACCAATAATAGTAAAGTAAGCATCAATATTAGTAAGTCTTATTTAGGTTATAACGACTTATTGTTCTTCTTTCCCTCTTATAAACGTAAGTCGCCAATAGATTTAAAACCTACACAAAAAATATTATTCAATGGCAAGGCAGATGGCACTTTGCAGGATTTAGACATTGCGATGATGGATGTAAAAACCGATGATGGCAAACTACAATTAAACGCAAAAGGCAAAGCAAAAAACGTATTAAACACTAAGACATTACGCTACGATGTAATAGTAAATAAACTGTACGTTGATAAAAATATTTTATCTGCCAACATGCGGCAACAAGTACAAAATCAGAAATTTAATTTGCCTGCAAGTATGTTGGTAAACGGTACAATTGCTGGCGGCTTAAATGATGTAAAATCAAATATTAATATCAAATCACCATTTGGCTTAGCTAAAATTGTTGGTACTGTTAGCAACTTTACCAAGGTAAAAAACATGCAGTACAATTTGGATGTTACAGGTAATAATTTACAAACTGGCAAATGGATTTATCAAGATAGTTTACTTGGTTTATTTACTGGTAACATAAAAATAAAAGGCATTGGTACAGATTATAAACGAGCAACTATACAAACCAACACCGCCATAAAAAGCTTTGTGGTTAAGGGTTACAACTATACTAATGTAAATATTAATGCTGTTTTAAATAAAGGTGCATTTACTGCAAAAGGTAAAATAAATGATGCCAATTTGATAAGCAATATTGATTTGGCAGGTACTATTAGCAACAAATATCCTACCGTAAAGGGAACAGTTGTAGTTGATAAAGCCGACCTAACAAAACTGAATTTTACAAAAGATAGCATCATCATCCGGTCAACAATTTTTGTTGATGCTGCAGACCTTTCTCCAAAAAATTTGAATGCTATTTTGTTGCTTGATAGTAATGTGGTTACTTACAATGGCAAACGTTTATATGCTGATAGTATTTCGATAAAAGCCAATGCAGCAAACGATTCTACCAAGTTATTTGTAACTGCACCCTTTACCCAAGCCAATATGATTGGTAAATACGATTACGAACACTTACCAACCGCCATTAACGCATTCATCCAACACAATTACTTTAAACAAAACACTGATACTTTAAAAGTAGTTGACCAGCAAATGGTGTTGAATGCAACCATTACACAAGATGCGATTATTAAAGAATTAGTACCAGGTTTGCTAATGGAAAAGTCAGCCATTATACGTGCAGCTTTCGATAATACCCAAAAGGATACATCGCTTGTTGTAGCTGCCAATATCCCATCAATTGTTTATAAAACAACCGAGGTTGATAAAATTAATCTATCTGCAAATGGGCTTGATAGCACGTTGAATTTTAACCTTGGGACAAACTATATTGTTACCGGTGGAACGAAGTTTTATAAAGCAGGAATGGTTGGTGGTTTTGCTGATAACAAAGTAAAAGTTACGGTTAAAACTGAAGATGCAAAACAGAAAGAATTTTATGCTATCAGTAGCATTATTGAACTTTTAAAAGATGGCACCAATATACATTTATCGGATAGTCTGTTGCTGAATTACGACAAATGGAATGTAGCAAAAGATAACTTGATTGAGATAAAAAAAGGCGGCTACATCGTTACTAATTTTGCTATTAATAAAAACAAACAATCCATACTCATTAACAATAAAGAAGCTACAACCGCTTCGCCAATTGTATTTAAAGTAGAAAATTTTAATTTAGGTGATGTGTTGGCCATTGCAGATCAAGATAGCACCATTGCTGGCGGTATTGTATATGTTGATGCCTTAATTAACCAACCCATAACTGGTTTACCGCAAGTGGTTGGTATGGCAGGTATTCAACAACTAACATTTAAAAAAGTGCCAATTGGCGATTTAGTGGTTAAAACCGAGATTAATAGTAACCAGAATATTACTGTAAAAGGCGGTATTACTGGGCCAAATAATTTAACCCTTGATGGTGGCTACAATACCAACGATAATACATTCAGTATAAGCACGGAAATTCAACAGTTAAACCTTAAAGCTGTTGAAGCATTTTCGCAGGGAACAATAACGCGAACTAGTGGTAATTTGCATGGCAATGTGTTTGTAAATGGTACAATTAGCGACCCACGCTGGAAAGGCGAACTAACTTTTGATACCGCACAATTGGCAACTGCTATGTTCGGTTCTCTTTATAAAATAAACAATCAAAAAATTGATTTTGAATACCCCAATATTGGGTTGTACGATTTTACAATCACTGATAGTTTAGATAATAAATTGGTAATAGATGGCACGATAAAAAGCCAGTCAGATAAAGACTTTGGCTTAAACCTAAATGTGAATACAACAAATTTTGTAGCAGTTAACCAACCACGTACGCCAAACGCTTTAATTTATGGTGTTGGCATTGTTGATGCTGCGATGGTAATAGGCGGAACATCAACAACACCCGACATTTCAGGTAATGTAACCCTAAATAATAAAAGTGATGTACACTATGTATTACCAGCAAAAAATAATTATAAAGATGACTTAAAACAAGTAGTTAAGTTTATTGATATTGATACTATAAAATCGTTCAATAAAAGAAACATCATTTTTACAAGTGCTGCCGACACCGCTATTGTTTTAAAATATACTGGGTTAAAATACAATTTGAATTTAGAGGTAAAAGAAGATGCAAATGTTACCATATTAATTGATCCTTCAACAGGTGATGAACTAGCTATAAAAGGCAAGGCTCAGTTAAATGCAGGTGTTGATGAAAACGGCATTATTGGCTTATCAGGCGTGTATCAATTAAAGGAGGGGTCGTATAATTTATCTTATCAATTCATCAAAAAGAAGTTTGATTTGGTAGAAGGTAGCACCATTACTTTTAGTGGTAATCCACTAGAAGCTCAAGCAGATATTTCTGCCATTTATGAAGTTGAAACATCGCCAAAAGAGCTATTAGGTAATGAGATTACAGAGACTGGTTCATCGCTTGGTACAGCTTACAGTAAGAAAGTACCATTTGATGTAATACTAAAAATTAAAGGCCCGCTAACCAAGCCAGATTTAAGTTTTGATATAAAAGTTAAGGATAATGCAGATGGAGTAAATACTGTACTTGGTACAACCATTGATAATAAATTAGCACAGTACCGCAACGATGTTTCTGAAATGAATAAGCAAGTATTTGCCTTATTAATTTTAGGTAGGTTTATAGGAGATAGAAGCAGTGATTTTTTTGCATCAAGCAGCAGCGGTGGCACATCTACCAACGATGCCGTTAAGCAAAGTGTGAGCAAATTTTTAGCTGAAGCCGTTAACCAAATTGCTTCTGATTTAATTAAAGGTGTTGACATTAATCTTGATTTAAAAAACTACCAAGGCGATGCCGCAACTAATAGTGCCGCACGTACCGATTTGAATGTTGAATTATCCAAACAATTATTAAACGATAGGTTGGTAGTTACTGTGGGCAAGAGTTTCACTATTGATGGCGATGATCCATTAGCAAAAACACAGAACAACAGTAACTTACAATTTCTACCAGATATTAGCACTACTTACAAATTATCTAAGGATGGTAAATATGCCTTAAAGGCGTATCGCAAAAACCAATATGAAGCTATTTTAGATGGCTATTTTACTGAAACAGGCGTGGCATTTTCACTAACAATGAACTACGAAAAACTTAAAGAACTATTTCAAAAAGGCGAGCCGAAGACTCCTAAGAAAAAGAACAAATGAGACAAGTAATTATCTATATTTTTTTTATAGTAAGTATCATTATATCATCATGTAGTGTACGCAAAAAAATGCCCGCCAACGAAACGTTGTACAACGGCAGCAAAGTAACTGTAACGCAGGATAGTGGCTTTAAAGTAAGTACCAAAAGCATACGGAAGCAAATGGAAAAAATTACGCTTCCTAATAAAAATAAAATGATATTAGGATGGCCTTATAAAGTGTGGTTTTGGTATGCAATTGGTGAAACTAAAAAGCAAACTGGCTTTAAGCATTGGCTCCGTGAAAAGTTTGGAGAACCACCGGTGTTTGGCACTACCGTGAAAACAAAACTTAATGCTGAAAACATGAAAGGCTACTTGGAAAATGAAGGATATTACCGTAGTAAAGCCACTGGCGATACCTCTATTAAAGGGTATAAACTTACCGCAAAATATAAGGTTACAGTAGCCCATCCATATACTATCAACACCGTTAATTGGAAGATTGATAGTAGTAAATTATTAACTGATATTTTAGCAGATTTAAAAAATAAAACATTATTAATCCCTACCCAAAGAATAACATTAAACGATATAAAAACAGAACGTAACCGGGTTGATTTACTATTAAAAAATAAAGGGTATTACTATTTTAATCCTGACTACATTATTGCCTATGTTGATACCTCATCAAAAGATTACAAGGCTAATATTTATATGAGTTTAAAAGCTGGTACACCCGAAAAAGTAAAGCGAGTTTATACCATAAATAACATTGTCGTTTTTCCTAACTATACCTTATTAAAACCAGCACCAGACACATCTTTAGCCAATTTAAAAAGATACGATAGCATTTATATTCGAGATACTGTGCACAAGTTTAAACCCTTTGTTTTTACTAAGGCTATTACTTACAGGCCAGGTAATATTTACTCATTAACCGAGCAAAATAAAACCTTAAACCGCTTTATTAATTTAGGGGCTTTTAAGTTTGTAAAAAACAGGTTCGAAGCAGCAACCATTAGCGATACATTACAGCAATTAAACAGTGCCAATAACGGCCTAAATGGTTACTATTATCTCACTCCACAAAAAAAGAAAACCATTCAAGCAGAGATTGGAACGTTTGGGAAATCTAATTCTTATGTTGGTGGGCAATTGAATGTTAATTGGCTAAACCGTAATATTTTTCATGGTGCAGAATCGTTTAATGTAAAAACTTACGTGAGCTACGAAACAGCATCCATCGATTCATTAAAAGATAATAATAACTACCGACTTGGTGCAGAATTAAGTTTGGTAATACCACGTTTTTTTGTGCCCTTTAAAATAAAAGATAAAAATTTATTTCCACCACGAACTAGGTTTACGTTGGGTTACGAGTGGTTTAGGCGTCAGCAATTATACACTAAAAACTTCTCACGTTTTCAGTATGAGGTTAACTGGAAAAGTAAAATAAATATTGAACATACTATTGCACCGCTTAGTATTACTTATACCAAAACCTCATCTTTTTCGCCAGAATATTTGGCACAGGTTGGCACCAATGAGATTTTACGTTTAAGTAATCTGCCTGAAATTATCAGTAGCAGTTTCTATAATTTTTTAACTTCCACTACTTACCCAAATGCAAATAATATTTTTTACTTCAACGCTAATTTTGAAGCTGCTGGTAATATTATTGGCGCAGTTGGTGGTGCTAAATCTGCGTACACAAAAACTTTATTAGGTGCTTATTATGCCCAATATGTTAAGGCCGATTTTGACTTTAGATATAGCCGTAAATTGGGTAAAGATTTATATTGGGCAAACCGTGTTATTGTTGGTATTGGTGTACCTTATGGGAACTCAAAATTTTTACCTTTTGCCCGTCAATTTATTATTGGGGGCTCTAGCAGTTTGCGTGGCTTTAGCCCTCGAAGAATTGGGCCTGGAACAACGCTAACCAGTGCATTTCAGCAACTAAACTACCCACAAGTTGGTGGAGATTATAAATTGGAAATAAACTCTGAAATACGTTTTCCTGTTATTGCACCAAGGCTTAAAGGGGCTGTATTTTTAGATGCAGGAAACGTGTGGGTTAAAGACACCATTCTTTATTCACCAACAGGCCAACTTACCAAAGGCTTTTTAAAGCAATTGGCTGTAGATGCTGGTGTTGGTTTACGAGTAGATGCAAGTATTCTCATTATACGTTTAGATGTGGCATTTCCTTTGGCTAAGCCTTGGCTACCCGAGGGGCAACGTTGGGTATTACAAAAAGTTGATTTGTGGGATAAGAATTGGCGTAGCGAAAATTTAGTATTTAATATTGGTATTGGCTATCCGTTTTAAAATACTTTACAGCCGTTTATTGAGGAATATACTACTCAAATCTGTTCATAATCTGTGGCTTGGTTTTGTAACTGTTAGGTTATAAATCAAAATCATGGATATTAATAATACACCACTAAAAAGCTTTTATATTTTATACGCAATTATTGCATCTGCGGTGTATTTGATACCAACCATTTATTTTTTATTAGGCGATGGTAACAGCAATATCTGGTTAATCTATTTAGGTAACTTTTTATTCTTCATTAGCATTGTTGTAAGCATTGCGTTTTTTAATGTAGAAGCTAACCAACATGCCAGCATAAAAAGTCTTTTTTTCATTGGCTTAAGAACAACAGTTGTTGCAGTTATTTTTTCAGCAATTTTTACATTTATTTTGGCAGCTATTAAATATGGCTATTTCGAAATGAAGACCAGTGATGTTGAACTAGCCGCACAATCAGCTACTGGCAATTCCATTATGTACAGTCACGATCAAGCAGGCGTTGTGATGATCATCAACGCTGTAATTATTAACTTTTTTATGGGTGCACTTGGCTCTTTAATTGGTGCCGCCGTTACCAAACGCAATCAAACAACGGCGAAGGGTAGAGAGTTAGTGTAGATATTTATTTACCAGCTTTGTAATACTATTTAGCTTCGGTTGTGTCACTCACTTGTACATTCTTATCGCTGGGCAGCTTTTATTTAAGCGTGTATTTTTAGGCCATTTCGAGAAACGCAGAACTTTATTTTATTTAATCATTTCCCTATTTCCTCGACAAAACGTGTTACCATTAGGTTTATAAGCATTTGTTATTTTACCCCATCACCAATTTTACAAATAACCATACAAAAGGCGTTGCTACTAACAACGAATCAAAGCGGTCTAAAAAACCACCATGGCCAGGCATGATTTGTCCACTATCTTTTACACCAGCCATACGTTTTAGTTTACTTTCAAGTAAGTCGCCAAGAGTACCCAAAACAGCTGCAATAGTAGCAATACAACCTATTTGAAACGTAAATCTTGGACAAAACAAATAGCCAGCTAAGGACATTACTATTACACAGAGCAATGAGCCGCCTACAGTTCCTTCCCAAGTTTTTTTAGGCGATATTTTTGAAAAAGGTGTTTTGCCAATAAATGAACCCACCAAATATTGCATAGTATCATTTATCCAAATTGAGGCAATAATAATTATAGGAATCAGCCAACCTCTATCTGTTTTAAAATAGTCACCGCCTTCATTTATACCAAATTTTTCTACATCTCTTAGCCCCATCATTAAACCCCAACTTAGTGAAATATATAAAAGCCCAAATGCCGAGTAGCCAATCATTTTAAGGTTCAAATTCTTCTTTAACACTACTTCATTTAAACAAAAAATAATAGTGCCCAGCATAAGCCCATACCAACCAATAGCATTCAATGGTACACGACCAATTTTGTAAGCACCATTGGTCATGTATAGCATAAAACTAAAGCCCAATAACATCACAGTATTTCTATGAAAAGATGAAATGGTTTTGTAAGCAGGGTCAATTAAAGCCACTAGTTTTTGATATTCAATCCAACAGCCAAAATGTATAATAGTAAACAATGCAAAAAAACTCCAATGGTTATATAACAAGCCAGCCAACATTACCAGTACAAATATGATAGCTGTTAAGGCACGGGTTTTGAAAGTATTAAAATTGAAAGGCATTTTCTAAAAGTTATAATTTATGAATGATGGGTTATGAGTTTAATTAGCGTAGGTAAATTATAAGCAACCATCACTTATAACTCATAATTCATAACTAATTCAATAACGCTTTTTGTAACAAACTTTTGGCAACATCTTTAAAGCCTGCTGGCACATACACTTCTATATCACCAAAGTTTAGGTAGCTGCTATCTTGCTTATTCATTAGCTGTACTGGAATTTGATTTTGCTCTAACATCCCTTGTACAATGCTTGCTTCAGCGTAATTACGGGTTTTGTACAGTAAGTGCCATTGCTGCATTATTGGTAAATATTTGTTGCATGAACAATAGCTGTTTGTGTCAATGTTTTATCGCTTTCTTTTTTAAATAAATATAGTAGCACAACCATTGTTACCAAAGCAATGGCACCCAACCAAAGTGGAAAATGTTCATCCATGCTATCCAATGCTTTTTTATCAATTTTACCTTTAGTAGATAAATAGTACAACTGAGAAACTGCTATTCCATTATTTAAAAAATGGGCTAAAATATTCATCCAAATATTTTTACTATAATAAAATAATAAGCCCAAGACCGCACCTAACATTGCCCTTGGCAAAAACCCAAAATAGCTAACATGAATGGCACTGAAAATAACACTAGTAATTAAAATAGCTAGCCAAGGTTTTTTAAACCAATTGGTAAATAATTGTTGCACAGTTCCTCTAAAAAATACTTCCTCAACTATGGCTGGTGCTAATGCAATAATTACCAATGCCAATAAGTAATCGGCAAACGATTTTATTTGCACCATGGCCATCATTTGCTCAGCATAATTATCCTCTAGCTTTTGAAAATAAGCCCGAAGCCCTTTTGAAATAGGTATTAGCTCATTTACTTCTGCCAAAGCACCACTTAAAAACAAGCCCGTGAAGGCTATAATAATTACTAAGCCAACTTGTTGTACCGATACTTTTTTATTGAATCCCAAATATGCCAACGGCTTTTTGTGAGCAATTAATGCAAAGAAATAGGCGGGTAGAAAAAATAGAGCAACCGTGCTTACAAGCTGTAATACTTTATTAGCATTTGCATATTGTGGCTTTAAAATTTCAGTGCTTGATAATGCAGATAAATGACCACCCATCATTACAAATAAAATTATAACTGATAAAATACCTGCTACTATTAACCCACCACCTAGCATTCCAATCAACAGTCCGAATTGCCCAAAATAACTCATAGGTTGCGGTGGTAAAGGCTTTGGTATATAATCTTGAAAAGTGGTTATTGGCGGTTGCTCTTGCAAAGGCATTTGCCCTTCATTTATCTCCATAAAAAATAAGCTTGTAAATTTGTAGTTTCAATCAAAGATACAGGGAGAAAAAGGTTGGAGTTTCAAGTTTGGTGTTTGTAAAAGTGTTGCAACTGTGAGACTTTTATGTTTTATAACACTTTACACATGATGTAATTGAACTCCAACCCCTAAATTTTAAACTAAAGGAATTATGGTTTTAATAGATAAAATTAAATTGCCTGATTTTCCATTATTATTAGCCCCAATGGAAGATGTGAGCGACCCACCTTTTCGTGCCGTTTGTAAGGATAATGGTGCCGACTTAATGTACACTGAATTTATCAGCAGCGAAGGCTTAATTCGTGATGCCATAAAGAGCCGTCAAAAGCTAGACATATTTGATTACGAACGCCCAATTGGCATCCAGATTTTTGGTGGAGATGAAGATAGTTTGGCCTTGGCCGCTAAAATTGTAGATGTTACAAACCCTGATTTATTGGATATTAATTATGGCTGCCCAGTAAAAAAAGTGGCTTGTAAAGGTGCTGGTGCTGGGGTGCTAAAAGATATTGATTTAATGGTAAGGCTAACGACTGCGGTAGTAAAAGCAACCTCGTTACCTGTTACCGTAAAAACCCGATTGGGTTGGGATGAGGATACTAAAAATATTGAAGAAGTAGCCGAACGTTTGCAAGATTGTGGCATTAAAGCATTGGCAATTCATGGTCGTACGCGTAGCCAAATGTACAAGGGCGAAGCAGATTGGACATTAATTGCCAAAGTGAAAAATAATCCTCGCATTAAGATACCCATTTTTGGTAATGGCGATATTGATAGTCCGCAAAAAGCATTGGACTATAAAAACCGTTATGGGGTTGATGGCATAATGATTGGCCGTGCTGCCATTGGTTATCCGTGGATTTTTAGGGAGATTAAACATTATGTACAAACTGGCGAAATGCTTGCTGCACCTACATTACAGGAACGTGTAGAGGTAAGTAAAAAACATTTACGTCGCTCAATTGAATGGAAAGGATTGGTAGTAGGGATAAATGAAATGCGGCGGCATTATGCTAATTACTTAAAAGGCTTACCCAATATTAAAGAGTTTAGAAGCCGTTTGGTAACTGTAAAATCTGTTGAGGAAGTAGAAGCAATTTTAGATGAAATACATGCTTACTATGATGGTATTGAAATTGCATACAGCCCAATTGAATTGATTAACTACCACGAAAAATGCCCGGTGTAATTATCGTTTTTACACTGTATAGCAAGTGCGTTGCTAAAAATATAGCATGGTTTAAGTTTCAGGTACAAGCAGATTTACACTTATGAGAGTTTACTTTTTACTATTTATTTTCCTAACCTTGCTTTTACTCTCTTGCACTTCTGCTAGGATTGCTAACTACCAATTTAATCAAAAAACTGCTGCACCACAGTTGCAGCAAGATGTTGTTTTACTAAAAAAAATACTCGAGACTAATCACCCAAGTTTATATTGGTACACACCAAAAGATAGCATGGATGCGTACTTTAACAATGTCATTGCAACTATAAAAGATTCATTAACCGAGGTGCAGTTTAGAAATAAAGTTGCCTCTGTTATTAGTAAAATTAGGTGTGGTCATACGGCTGTAAGGTTCTCTAAAAATTATACAAAAGTTATTGAACAAAACCGCTACCCTGCATTTCCATTATCTATTAAAACTTGGGGTGATAGTATGGTGGTTCTCAGTAGTTTATTTCCATGGGATACTATTTTTAAACGCGGTGTCATTATCACTTCCATCAACAATAAAACCAACAAGCAGTTGCTAGACTCGATGTTTCAATTGGTTAGTACTGATGGTTATTCCGATAACTTTAAAAGCCAAGTTTTCAGTAGTAATTTTCCTGCTTGGTACAAATTAGCTTTTGGGGTAGATAGTGTTTATACCGTTGGTCTTATTGATAGTTTGGGCAATCATCAAAGCGTAACCATAAAAAATTTTACCCTAAAAAAAGAAGTAGTAAAATCTAAAAGAGATACTGGAAAAATACAGTTATTGCCACCACCAATCATCACTGAAAAACCATCTCGACACTACGTAAAAAAACAGCAACTATTAACTAAACGTTCGTTGAATATTGATAATGCTACACAAACGGCTTATCTGCGAGTTGCCACTTTTAGTAATGGTAAGTTGCGGTCATTTTTCAGGCGAAGCCTAAAAACAATCCACCACCAAAGCATTAAAAATGTAATAATTGATTTGCGAGAAAATACTGGTGGTAAATTGAATAGCAGCACCTTGCTTACCAAGTATTTTACTAATAAGCCATTTAAAACGGGCGATACAATTGCAGCCATTACGAAGCGGATTTATTATAAAAAATATATGCCTCAAGCATATCCATTTTGGTTTGCAATGCAAACCTTTAGTGGCAAAAAAGAAGATGGTCGTTATCATAAAAGAAAAGAGGAAACCCATTATTATAAGCCCAAACAGACCAATCATTTTGAAGGCAATATTTACTTGTTACAAGGCGGCTACACCTTTTCGGCGGCAACCTTATTTGTAACTAATTTAAAGGGTCAAAAAAACGTAACCGTTGTAGGAGAAGAAACTGGTGGGGGTTATTATGGTAACACAGCTTTATTTTTACCAACTATTGTTTTACCCAATAGCAAACTACGTGTGGTTTTGCCATTGGCTCGTTTGGTTGTTGATAGTACAAGGCTAAAAAACGGTCATGGTATTATGCCAGACGTTTTTATTCCTCCATTAAGCACTGCTATTAAAAATGGGGTTGACTTTAAAATGACTGTTGTAAACGAAATGATTGCAAAAAGAGTTTTATTAAGCAGCACATCAAATTAACTCTGCCTCTTTTGTAATATGTTTACAATGATTTAAGTGTTAGTTAAGTTTTGTAGATGTAACCAAACAAAAGTCTTTATATTCTATTGAAATATTTTACATGAAACAACGTTATAACCAGTTACTTCTTACCGCTTTTTTACTGGTTATGGCTATTTGTAATGTAAAGTTTCCTTTTGCCCAAACCGTTACTGACAGTGCCTTACAGCCATATAAAAAACTCAATTTAAAGCCTACTACTGATTTTGACCAACGCTTTTCATTTTTAGATAAACAAGACGTAAATATTTGGGGCTACCGTATTGGTGTTGTAGTTAACGATAAATTTAAGGTTGGTATTGGCGGCTATTTTTTAAATCAAGATACAACCATTGTAAAAACAGATGCACTAGGTAGGCCAACCAGTAAATTACAGCGTAAATTATATTTTGGTACTATTTATTACGAGCCATTTTTGTTTAGGAAAGAAGTTGTTGAAATGAGTTTGGTATTTGAAATTGGTTATGGTCGCGCCATTTTAGATTCTGCTAATAGCAAGCGTAATGGTACAAGGCCTGCCACAATAGTTTACACCGAGGACAAGCAAGATTTTATTCCAGCAGGTGTAGGCATCTCTTTCAACTTTAAAGTACCAGAAATTAAAGGCTTACACTTTTTAACCTACATTGGTATTAATGCAATGACGGGATTGCGCAAAACCATTTTTGAAAGTGACCTAAAAAACAATTTTGATGGTTGGTATTGGAGCATTGGCGGGGCTATTTTTATTGATAAAATATTTGCCGAAGCCAAGGTAAAAAAAATGAAACAAAAAGCCGCGTTAGCTGCTTTGCCAAAGCTATAAGCAATAGGTATTTCTTTTGAATCTTATTAGCCTTCTTAAGCTGAAAAATAGATTTATATAAATGGAGTTTTAACCACTTTCGCCTTCACCAAATTATTACGGATATCAACAAAAATTTCGCTGTCAATACTTGCAAATTGGGTAGTTACATAACCCAAACCAATGGCTTTATTTAAACTCGGTGCTTGCGTACCACTTGTTACATTTCCAATAGTATTTCCTGCTGCATCTTTTAATAAATAATCATGACGAGGAATGCCTCTGTCAATCATTTCAAAGCCAACTAGTTTGCGTGTAATGCCTTCAGCTTTTTGTTGTTCTAAAATAGGTTTTGCATTAAAATCTTTGGTAAATTTTGTTATCCAACTCAAGCCACCTTCTAATGGCGATGTGGTGTCATCAATATCATTACCATATAAGCAATAACCCATTTCTAAACGAAGTGTATCTCTTGCACCAAGCCCAATTGGCTTAACGTTTAGTGCCATTAATTTATCCCAAATAATTTCGGCAGCATTGTCTTTTTGTTCAAAATAAATTTCTACACCACCTGCACCAGTATATCCTGTGGCACTAATAATTACGTTGCCAACACCAGCCAAAGTACCACGAAGAAATGTGTAATATTTCAGGTTCATAATATCTACATCGATTATTGGTTGCAGCAGTTTGCAAGCATTTGGCCCTTGAATAGCCAACAGGCAAGTTCTATCGCTAATGTTTTGTATCTCAACATTTTGGCTGTTAAAACTGCGTATCCAATTCCAGTCTTTATCAATATTGCTGGCATTAACCACCAACATATAGGTTTTATTTTCTTCAATGCAATAAACAATCAAATCATCTACAATACCACCTTGCAAATTGGGCAAGCAACTGTACTGGGCTTTACCATTTGTTAGTTTACTGGCATCGTTACTAGTTACGCGTTGAATCAAGTCTAAAGCCGTATCTCCCTTTAACATAAATTCCCCCATATGGCTTACATCAAACACACCAACATTGGTTCTTACGGCTGCATGTTCATCATTAATACCAGTGTAGCTAATCGGCATATTGTAACCTGCAAATGCAGCCATTTTAGCACCGAGTGTTATATGCTTTTGGGTAAATGGAGTATTTTTAACCATAGTATTTTTAATTGATAATTTGAAGGCAAATGTAGGTGGTTGCTTGAAAGTATAGGGTAACATTTATTCAATATTTTAAACCATAAAAACGATAAGAACGTTGAGTAAGGCAAAGTATGCTTGGATAAAGTTGAATAAAGTACTGAACCGTAAAGTGTGCGACGCAACGAAGCTTAATGGTAGTACTTGGCTAGTTACAAAAAAAATCTTCGATATTTGCATTATGACAATTCATAGAGAAGGCTATCAATCAATCGGTATTGGTGCATTGGTTTTTGGTATTGTAAATGTGCTATCGTTTACTTTTTTAAGCGGTGCAATGCCTTGGTTGGCAATTATTATTTTTATTATTACGATGAGTTTATTGCTGTTTTTAGTTTCGTTTTTTCGTATCCCAAACCGTACATTAACTATTGCAGATAACCAAATTATTTGCCCTGCAGATGGCAAGGTAGTGGTAATTGAAGAGATTACAGATGTGGAATATTTTAAAGATAAACGTATTCAGGTAAGTATTTTTATGAGCCCTGCAAACGTGCATGTAAACCGCAACCCAATGAATGGTGAAGTGGTTTATAATCAATATCATAAAGGCAAATACTTGGTAGCATGGCATCCTAAAAGTTCTACGGAAAACGAACGCTGGAGTGTTGCTGTTACAAATAACTATGGCACTATTTTATACAAACAAATTGCAGGTGCATTGGCAAAGCGTATTTGTAATTATACAAGTATTGGTCAGCAAGTGCAACAAACTGAAGAGTACGGGTTTATAAAATTTGGTAGTAGGGTTGATGTGTTGTTGCCAGTTGGTACGAGTATAAATGTGGCTTTAAATCAAGTGGTACAAGGGGGTGTAACAGTTTTGGCAACTTGGTAGGGGAAGCTATAAACTAGTGTTAATTATTAAGAAAAACTCTTTTAAAAGCATATAAAAATTATCTTCAAACTATAAAAACAAACCAACATGAAAAAATTATTTGTATTAGCTGCTGCCACTTTAGTAATGGGTAGCGTATTTGCACAAAGTGGTGAAAAAGATAAAAAATATGCTAAAGATAAAGAATGTGGAAAGAAAAAAGAAGGGAAGGACTGTTGTAATAAAATGGGAAAAACTACCACTGCAACTGTAAAGCCAACAGTTAAAAAAGCCTAATTGATTGGATTAAAATAAACAAAAAGCTGGATGTTCTTCAAAGAGTATCCAGCTTTTTTGTTGTATATGGGGTACTAATTTTTAGAAGTCAAATGTTCGTCGCTGCATGTTCATTCTAAATCCAAAAGTGAAAAAATTACTATCAAAATTTGGGGCACCAACTTTTGTAAACTTTCGTAGTGTAGCGTTACCATCAATAAAAACATTAGGCAATATTTCGTAAGATGCTGTAAAGGAAGCTAACAAGGTTTTTGCCTTAACGCCACTGCCAATAAAGTAGCCATAATCTCTAGATCTATCGGTATAAAACCTAAATGGATTAGCACCAAAATTTTGCCCTGCACTATCCAATCCTTGCTCATAATAAATAAATTTTGCTTGTAGGTTTAATTTATTAAAGGGTTGATATTTTACAATGCCAATAAACTCTCGCAAATTAGCACCTGCTGGGTGTGCCAGTGGTTGGTTATAATGTGTAAACGAGCCAACTGTATCGTAATGCGAGTAAACAAATGGGCGGATTAAATTTACCTCACCCTGAATATCTAAATTTTTAATGCCAAACACATCGATAGTTTTTGCACCTAATTGTAAGGCTTGTTTATTGACGGCTGCTCCTCTGCTATAATGCAATATTTCTTTTATTTGGTACTCGTTTATTATGAGTTGGCTATAAAGCTGTGTGTTTTTAAAAGCATTGGCTTTTATGTTTAACCCAAGCGTTACTTTATCGGGGCTGCCATTTTGTAACTCAATAGAGCGGTAAAAAATGATTGGATTTAAATAGTTTATGTCAAAACCATTGCTTCTACCAAACATGATGTTTTCAAAAGCCCCAATATTTAACCACTTATTTACTTGAAATTCTAAGTAGTGCATTGCCAAGTATTTTTTTGGCAATAATTGGTCTGCTCCACGTTGATAAGTTGATACAGTTTGACCAAAAAGGTTATAATAATTAAAC
Source organism: Chitinophagales bacterium (assembly GCA_043758365.1). Classification (GTDB taxonomy): domain Bacteria; phylum Bacteroidota; class Bacteroidia; order Chitinophagales; family Chitinophagaceae; genus Parasediminibacterium. Next base: position 4,007 of record JAYVNQ010000229.1, on the reverse strand, counting down.
TTCCAAAGACGGGTATTGATTTTAAAAAATAAAAAATTATTACTAAAGTCGCTGATGATTAAACTTCTAAAACCATTGCCAACAAACACTTTGTCGTAAGCAAATTCGCCATCAATGCCTTTGCCAATTTTAAAATTGATACCACCTCTTGCATCAAAATAATCGTAGCCATTACTTTTATAATTTTTAAAATAACCATTACCAGGTACCGCACTGTGGCTGGCAACATATTGTTGTGCATACAATGGATCAACCTCTTGGTTAGTGGTGTAGTAAGTGTAATAGCCAATGCCTTTTGTTAATTGACCACGTATGTAAACCCCTCTATTTGTATTAAATAAACTGTTAGGCAAGGCATTGTCTTTACCAACTTGATTGTTAAATGCAAGCGTTGCATAAAATGAAAAATCGCCACGTTTTACACCAACATAAAAAGGATTGGTTTTAGCTGTTTTTGTAAAAAGATTTTTTAATGGAATAGTTGTATCGCCAAGATTTGTTCCTTGGTCAAAATTATCTAACAACAATAAATTGATATTGTATTTATCAACTTTTGATAATGAAATTTTACCCTCAGCATCTAACTGTTTAATATACTCTAAACGCTGCGTAACCGATTTACGACCAAAGGGTTTTAAAGCCGAAAAATTTAATACAGAATCGGTTCGAAGCTTTATTTCTAACCTATCCAAAATATCATATTGCCTTGAGCCTAGCTGAATATGGTCTGATTGTGCATGTAGTTTAGAAGTTGCTACCAAGGCTGTAAAAAAAATAAGCGAACATAAAAATTTCATAAAATATTTTGCTTTAATAGATGCAGAAATAACAATTGTTGATGCTTTTGCAAGGTTATTTCTTAATCTTGTTTATTATAATTTTCAAAAATAAGCTAACATGCCAACCTACCTAATAAAAGATACTTGTATTATAAACGAAGGAAAACGGTTTGGGGGGGATGTATTGATAAAAAATAATCGTATTGAACGTATTGGCACCCAACTTTCAGCTAAGGAAATGGTGATTGAAATTGATGGTAGCAACCAATTTTTAATACCAGGTTGTATTGACGATCAAGTTCATTTTCGGGAGCCAGGTTTAACTCATAAAGCCAATATTTATACCGAGGCAAAAGCAGCCGTAGCAGGTGGTGTAACTAGTTTTATGGAAATGCCAAATACAAATCCACCTGTATTTACCCAAGAGTTATTGGAGCAGAAATATGAGATTGGCAAACAAACATCTTTGGCCAATTACTCATTTTATATGGGTACTTCCAACGATAATTTAGAAGAAATTTTAAAGACCAACTACAAGAAAAATGAAGTGTGCGGTGTGAAGATTTTTATGGGCAGCTCAACAGGAAATTTATTGGTAGATAGCCCATTGGTGTTAGAACGTGTGTTTGAAAGTAGTGAGTTGTTGATAGCAACGCATTGTGAAGAAGAAAGTATTATTAAGACCAACTTAGCAAAATTAAAAGTTAAGAAGCCCGTTTTAGAACCCAGCGATCATCCCATTATCCGTAATGAAGAAGCTTGTTTTGAGTCATCATTTAAAGCTATTCAGTTTGCAAAAAAATATAACAGTCGGTTACATATTTTACACATCACGACAGCTAAAGAATTACAGTTGTTTGGCAACATGGTAGCTTTAGAAGATAAGCGGATTACTGCCGAAGTTTGTGTGCATCATCTACATTTTACAAGCGATGATTATGAACGATTAGGAAACCAAATAAAATGCAATCCAGCTATAAAATCGCCAAACAATAAAAAGGCGTTATGGGAGGCTTTGTTAGATGATAGATTGGATGTTATAGCATCTGACCATGCACCACATACCTGGGCCGAAAAGTTCGAACCTTACGAGAAGGCACATGCAGGTTTGCCATTGGTACAACATGGCTTACAATTAATGCTGTATTATGTAAATGAAGGTAAAATAAGCCTAGAAAAAGTAGTTGAAAAGATGAGCCACAGCGTTGCCAAATGCTTCGCTATCAATAATCGTGGGTTTATTAGGGAAGGTTATTTCGCAGACTTGGTTTTGGTAAATATGAACCAACCGCAAACCATAACCAAGCAAAATATTTTGTATAAATGTGGCTGGAGCCCGTTGGAAAATTTTACTGTGCCAGCAACCATTACTAACACATTTGTAAACGGGTATTTGGTTTATGGAAATGGCATATTTGATGAATCTATAAAAGGGATGCGATTGAAATTTGAGCGATAAAAAAGCAAAGAAGAAATCAAGAAGCAAAGCTTGAAACTTGATTTCTTGAAACTTAACTACTTGAAACTTGTTTTTAATGCAAATAGATAAAACCACTTTACAAGATCTTTCTATTTTTCACAGCGATGAAGAACAGTCGGTTTTTCACCATCTTAATTTTACACAAACTAACGATGGTAGGGAATATTTGCGATGGCTTTTGAGTAAGCCTTTGGACGATTTGGATGAAATACAGGATGTTCAAAAAACCATTCAACTATTAATAGCAGTTGGCGATAGTTTTCCGCTAACAATTACCAATGGTACCATGCTGGTAATGGATAAATTTTACGAAACTCAAATGGATGCTTATCCCACACAACCCAATGGTATTAATGGTTTTGTGTATTCTGTTATCAGTAAACCAGACTATTCCCTTACAAAATATTCTATAGGACATTTTATTATATTTTTTAAAGGCTTACAGCAAATAGTTGCTTTATTACAGCAACAAAAAACTAGTAAACAATTACAAACTTGGTGCGATAGAATTACACATATACTAGCTGACCAAACGGTACAGCAAATGCAGCTGTATAATAAAAACGACACAATTCCACCTTACAAATTATTGGCATTTGGTAGCTTTTTGCGTAGCAGATTTAAGCAAAAAAATGCTGACCTAATGGATATTTATAGCCGACTAGATGCGTACTTAAGTTTGGCAATTGCAAGTAAAAAATACAGCTTTTATTTTCCTGAAATACAAGCCACTAAACAGCCATTTATCAACGCCAAAGGCTTGTGGCATTTGCTACTGAACATACCCGTTAGCTACGATGTTACGTTGAATAAAGACACAAATTTCCTCTTTCTTACAGGCGCAAATATGGCTGGTAAAAGCACGTTTATAAAAGCGGTTGGCATTTGTGTTTACTTGGCACATATTGGTATGGGTGTGCCAGCGAAAAATATGCAACTAAGCATGTTTGATGGCTTGTTAAGTAACATTAATGTGGCAGATAATATTATTAAAGGCGAGAGTTATTTTTTTAACGAAGTACAGCGTATTAAAAATACGATTGTGAAAATTAGTGATGGAAAAAGTTGGTTGATTTTAATTGATGAATTATTTAAAGGCACTAACGTTCAAGATGCAATGAAGTGCAGCATTGCAGTTATAGAGGGTTTACATAAAATGCCAAATGCGCTGTTTTTTTTATCAACACATTTATACGAGATCGGTGACCATTTAAAGCAATATTCCAACATTGTTTTTAGATTTTTTGAAACGAGTATTTCTGATAATGAATTGGTATTTAGCTACCAATTGAAAGAGGGTATTAGTAACGATAGATTGGGATATTTAATCTTAAAAAAAGAAGGCGTTGTGGCCTTGTTAGAAGCCTTGTAGGTAGCTATAAAAATGAGTTTAAATATTTTCTTAAGAACAGATAATACAAAAGATTGGGTGATTCAACCAAAACGCTGGATTGTTGAAAGAACTTTTGCCTAGCTCTTGGATTTAGACGATTGTTATCAATTATGAAAGAATAGAAGATTAGCTTATATGCCTTTTTCAACCATAGTTTTTTCAAATCCAGTTGAAGCCAGTACTTCTGTCTAAATTATTTATCAAAAGCCTTGTTAACTAAACACCAAATCCTTCGTGTGCTTAGCCTACTTTGAAGCTTTGTGTGAAACTTTATTGTTAATTCGCACCATGAAGCAACTACTCATTATTTTCTCAATTTTTCTCTTTGCTTGTACCCCAAAAAAGAAAACACCAG
>JAYVNQ010000228.1:0-3576 GCA_043758365.1 Chitinophagales bacterium | reverse complement strand
AGTTTAGTGAAACGACTTTCACTAAACTTCTTTCTAATTCAATGCTGTATTATATTACAGAAGATTTTACCAACTATTTTTCAGTATTATACCTTTTTCATTGACAATTAATTATGCTTTAGGCTGTACTTCTTTTTTTGTGTTAGATGGTAACGTTACCCAATTAAAACCATCCCTCGCAATCAATGCTTCGGCGTCTTCTGGTCCCCAAGAATCTGGTCCGTAATTAGGAAAATCTACGGCTGGCCTTGATTCCCAAGTTTCTAATATTGGAGTAATAATTTCCCATGCCGCTTCTACTTGATCGTTACGCATAAACAATGTGGCATTGCCTTCCATTACATCTAATAGCAAAGTTTCGTACGCTTCAGGTTCATGGCCATCATCGTAAGCATCTGCGTAGCTAAAAATCATATCCACAGGGTTTAGCACCATTGCTTGCCCAGGTTTTTTTGCTTGAAAACGCAACCTAATATCCATCTCTGGTTGAATACTTATTGTTAAGCGGTTGTTGCGCCAAGTTTCGGCAGCTTCTGGCGGAAAAGAATAGTTAGGTGCATCTTTAAATTGTATGGTTATGATGGTACTTTTTTGGTGTAAATACTTACCCGTTCTTACATAAAAAGGTACATTTTGCCAACGCCAATTATCAATATAAAACTTAGCAGCAGCAAAGGTTTCCGTGTTAGATTTTGCATCCACATTTTTCTCTTTTCTATACCCAACAACTTCCTTACCCTTCATCCAACCATCTCCATACTGACCACGTACTGCATTGGCATGAACATCCTCTGGTTTAAAACGCCTTATAGCCTTTAATACATCTACTTTTTTATTGCGAATCTCATTCGCATCAAACGAAATTGGCGCTTCTGTTGCTACCATACATAACAATTGCAACACATGGTTTTGCAGCATATCTCGCAACGCACCAGATTGATCGTAATAACCACCACGACCTTCAACACCAACCGTTTCAGCCATTGTTATCTGTACATGCTCTATATAATTTCTGTTCCAAATTGGCTCAAACAAAGCATTGGCAAAACGTAAGGCAATAATATTTTGTACCGTCTCTTTTCCAAGATAATGATCTATGCGATAAATCTGTTCTTCAGCAAACATGCTGGTTAATAATTTATTCAGTTCTTTGGCACTTTCAAGATCGTGACCAAAGGGTTTTTCAACCACAATTCGTACCGTTGCTTTTTCGCTACATAGGTTTAGTTTATGCAGGTTAGTGGCAATATCGGGCACAAGTTGTGGTGCTACGCTCATGTAAAAAATCACATTGGGGTGTTCACCCCATTCTTTCTCTTTTGCCTCTACTATTTTTGTAATTTTTTTGTATGATTTTTCATCTTCGCCATCCATTTGCAGGTATTGCAAATTGGCTGAAAATGTGTCCCATTGTGCCTTTACATCATTTCTTCTAGAGAAATTTTTAATGCCTTCCAACAAGCGTTTACGGTAATCTTCATCGGTAAACACACTTCTGCCAATACCAACAACGGTAAATTTTTTAGGCATGTAGGCATCTATAAATAAGTTATACAACGCTGGGGTGAGTTTACGCAAATTCAAATCGCCACTACCACCAAATATGAAAATAATAGACGCTGATGGTTTTCTATTTGTTGCTGACATGTTTGTTTATTTGTAAGGATTTACCACTAGACACACAAGCAGATAAAATCACTTTTACGCGATAATATACCTGTGTGCCTATGATGGTGAAATTATTTTTTATTCTGCATTAGATGATGTCCATTGTGTATGAAAAATACCTTCTTTATCTATACGTTGGTAAGTGTGTGCACCAAAAAAATCTCGTTGAGATTGTGTTAAGTTCAAGGGTAATCTTTCGGTTGTAAACGCATCAAAATAAGCCAACGCATTAGCCAAGCCCATTACTGGAATACCAGCACTTGTTGCAGCTAAAATGGTGCTTCTTAAACCAGTTATTTTATTTTTTACAAGACCAGCAATACTCTCATCTAACAAAATATTAGTGATGCCAGAATTGCTGTTACAAACATTGTAAAACACACCTAACATAGATGAACGGATGATACAACCTGCTCTCCAAACCTTTACCGCATCTTGCAGTTGAATAGCCATATCTAATTCAATAGACGCCTTTTGTAACATAGCCAAACCTTGTGCGTAGCAAACAATAATGGCACTGTACAAAGCATCGTGCACTTGTTGCACCAACACAGCTTTTTCAGTAGGAATAATATGATCAATAGTATCGTATAATTTAGCAGCAATTACACGTTCTGATTTTAAACCAGAAATATTACGCATACTCACGGCAGCATCAATTACAGGTACGGCTACGCCCATATCCATAGCGCTTTGCGACGTCCATTTACCAGTACCCTTACTACCAGCAACATCTAATATTTTGTCTACCAAATCGCCTTCGCCAGCATCATCTTTTTGCAAGAATACATCGGCTGTAATTTCCATTAAAAATGATTGTAAGTCCCCTTTGTTCCAAGTAGCAAATAAGCCGTGCAACTCAGCGTTGGTAAAGCTTTTACCACGTTTCAACACATCATATACTTCAGCCAAAATTTGCATAATAGCATACTCAATACCATTGTGCACCATTTTTACATAATGGCCTGCAGCACCTTTACCCATATAATCTACACAGGCTTCGCCATCTACTTTTGCAGCGATGGCTTTAAGCACAGGAGCAACATTGTCGTAAGCACTTCTATCGCCACCAGGCATAATACTTGGGCCTCTTCTTGCACCTTCCTCACCGCCAGAAATACCCATGCCCATAAAATGAAAACCAAACACAGCTTGCTCTTTCATTCTACGGATGGTATCGGTATAATGCGAGTTACCGCCATCAATAATCACATCGTCTTTTTGCAATAATGGTTTTAGTAATCCCAATACTTCATCAACTGGGGCACCTGCTGGTACTAACAAAATTATTTTACGTGGTATGGACAATGCATTTACCATATCCTCCAATGTATTTACACCCTTCACTTTTGTACCAGCAGTTGCACCATCTTCTAGCGCTTTTAATTTTACCAGACTTTTATTATAACCTACCACGGCAAAACCATGATCGGCCATATTATATAATAAATTACGGCCCATCACACCAAGGCCTATCATTGCAAAATCGAATTGTTGTGACATACTATCGTTTTTAAGATTTGAGGTTGCAAATTAGGTAATGTAAGGTTACCTCACTATGCTATTGCCTTTTGAAAATGGATAAATTGTTGCAACCGTTAGCGGTAGGGATGCTTGATTATACAAAACCTATTTGTATTTAAAACGCTTTAGGTGTTAACCACCTCGGACGTTTTTGTTTTTAAATATCCAGCAACCCGCCTGCACTATTGCGTGAGGGATGGTAGCGGAAATACTTTTTTGAGGTACGAAAAAAAGATTGTAGGGGACAGCCCGGCCGCTTTTCTGCGGCACGCTAAAAATATATTCCTTAGAAGCTGTTTAAAAATGGGTTATTGAATTAGCATTATGTGTAAAAGTGGATAAAATTAGCTGTTGCAAAAAGTTAGTTTATCGTTTTAATGGATA
>JAYVNQ010000227.1:0-3623 GCA_043758365.1 Chitinophagales bacterium | reverse complement strand
CCAAACACAATTAAACCTAATAGTGCCAATAGTTTAGCAGTAGTAAAAATGGTTTGTATAAACTTGCCTTCTTTTACGCCTCGTGAGTTAATATAAGTGAGCAAAACGATGATGGCGATCGCTACCAATTGACCAGAATAAATCTTGATAATTCCCAAATCGAATAACTGATAATTATTGCCTAGTTCTGGTACTAAATAAGCCAAAAATTTAGAGAAAGCTACACCAACTGCTGCAATGGTTCCGGTTTGAATTACAGAGAAAAAACTCCAACCATACAGAAAGCCCACCAAAGGATTGTACGCTTCTTTTAAATACACATATTGCCCACCCGCTTTAGGAAACATGGCACTTAATTCGCCATAGCTAAGGGCTGCAATTAGCGTCATGAAACCAGTAATTAACCACACTGCAATTAGCCAGCCTGCACTGCCTACATTACGTGTAATATCCGCACTTACTATAAAAATGCCTGAGCCAATCATGCTGCCAGCAACAATCATGGTAGCATCCACTAAACCTAATGTTGGCTTGAAATTGGTGGTACTCATAAGCTAGATAATTAAAATCCCATCCTTGTTTGGTAGGATGGGATTGTAAGATAATAATTTGACTGATAACAACTATTTTTTCTTGTTGTATTTTTCATTTAAGCCTTTAATAAGGTCTTTGGTTATATCGTAAGTATTGTCTTTATAATACATTAAATCTGATGAGCTAGACAAAATGAAAGAGTAGGTATTATTTTTGTTATATTCTTTTAAATACTCCTCAATTTTCTTTTTTACGTCTTGTAGTTTCTTAAAACGCTCGTCCTGTATTTCTTGGCTTTTAGTTTGCTCGTTTGCTTGAATTTGCTTTTGGCGTTCTTCTACATCTTGATTGGCTTTTGCAGCCTCCATCTGTGTCATGCTTTGCCCTTTTGCTTGGTATTCTTTTACTTTTTCTACAAAGGCATTTCGTTGTGCCAATATATCATTTCTTTTTTTTTGTTCAGAGGCACCTAATTCTTTACTTATTTGTTTGTAATAATCAAAACCAGTTTCTAATGAATCACTTTCAAAATAGGCAATTTTAAAACTATTAGTAGTTGTAGGGGCTGCTACTGGTGTATTTGGTACAGATTTTTTAGATGATGAAAAATGTAAATAAAATAGAACCGCCACGGCAATAGCTAAAATCACATTTAAAATAAGCGTAAAATTTTTCATGTATTATTTTTTGGATTGTAAAAATAAAGGCTAATCGAGTATTGGTTTGTTAATTTGTATAATTTTCTGAACCTTGATTTATATGATTTTTGAGATTTTTTTGATTTGATGAATCTTTTTAATCAATTTAATCTTATAAAATCCCCGTTCAAACAATCCTTAAAAGCCCCATTTAATAAGCGTAGCACCCCATGTAAAACCGCCACCAAATGCAGCAAATACAAGGTTATCGCCTTTGTTAAGTTGGCTTTCCCAATCCCACAAGCATAGTGGAATAGTTGCTGCTGTGGTATTGCCGTAACGGCTAATATTCACCATTACTTTATCTTTTGATAAACCTAATCTATTAGCAGTGGCATCTATAATTCTCAGGTTAGCTTGGTGTGGCACAAGCCATGCAATATCATCACCAGTTAAGCGATTTCTTTCTAATAATTCTGCACTAACATCGGCCATACCTTTTACGGCAAACTTAAACACGCTGGTACCTTCTTGGTATATAAAATGTTCTTTTGCTAACACGGTTTCTACACTTGCAGGTCGCAATGAGCCGCCACCTTTCATGTGCAGCAAGTGTTTGCCACTTCCATCGCTTTTTAAAATACTGTCCTGTACACCAAAACCTTCGGTATTAGGCTCTAGCAATACTGCACCGGCACCATCACCAAATAAAATGCAGGTATTTCTATCGGTGTAGTCTACAATAGCACTCATTTTGTCAGCACCAACTACAATTACTTTTTTGTATCGGCCACTTTCTATAAAACTAGCACCTGTTGTAAGTGCAAACAAAAAACCACTACAAGCAGCGCTTAAGTCAAATCCAAAAGCATTGATAGCCCCAATTTTATCGCTAATAATATTGGCTGTGGCCGGAAAAACCATATCAGGGGTAACCGTTGCACATATAATACAATCAATCTCTTTTGGGTCTAAGTTTTTTTTGCTTAATAATTCTAAAATAGCTGGTACAGCTAAGTCGCTAGTGGCGGTATTTGGTGTTTTTAAAATTCTTCTTTCACTAATGCCAGTTCTAGTTCTTATCCATTCATCGTTAGTGGCAACCATTTTCTCAAGTTCAAAATTGGTTAACCGTGTTTCAGGAACATAGCCACCAATTGCTGTTATAGCTGCAGTAATTTTACTCATAAGTGCTCTATATTTTTACAAAATTGTTGGGCGAAAGTAAGGTTATTGGCTTGCTAATACACCTATCAAATTGTTACAATTTGTTTTTTAACTGTAAGTAGCTACTATTATCAAATCTATTCATCTGCATATTGCACTTTACTTTAAATGATGAAATACTAATTTTAAAACCACTTATAAACTAGGTTCACCAAGTGTCATGCAATTCTTTGAATAAGTTTTGTGTTTCCCTATCTTCATCCCCTCAATATAATTTAAGTATGAAAAAAGCATCATGGCTGCCGATATTGGCAGCATTAATTACTTCTAGCACATCTATGGCGCAACAAAAGCAGTTTGTAACTGCCGATTTATTGGCCAATAAAACACCCAAAAATTTTTACAATGCCATGCCAACCGTTGTAAAATGGATAGATGACGAACATGTTATTTTGAATCAAAAACTTACTCCAGAGGCGGATGCTAAAAATTATGTATTAGATATTAAAAGCGGTACATTAACTGAATCTACCATCAAAATCGCTCCCTCAACCCGTTTTGCGGGCATTTCTACTACAGCTGGTAAATCTGTTTTTAGTAAAGACAACGATTTGTATTTGCATAGCAATGGCGAAGAAAAACGCTTAACCAACGATAAAGATGAAGAAAAAAATGCTACTTTTTCACCAGACAGTAATTATATCGGCTACACAAAAAGTAACAATTTATATACCTACAATTTTAAAACTGGCAAAGAAGTTAAGTTAACTACCGATGGCAGTTTTACATCTCTTAACGGTTACGCCAGTTGGGTGTATTACGAAGAAATTTTTGGACGCCCTACACGTTACCGTGCTTTTTGGTGGAGCCCCGATAGTAAGAAATTAGCTTATATGCATTTTGACGAGAGCATGGTGCCAATGTTCCCAATTTACAATAGCGATGGGCAACATGGCAGCTTAGAAGAAACCCGCTATCCTAAAGTAGGCGATAAAAATCCTGAAACCAAAGTGGGTTTTGTAAATCCTAATGGCGGTGCTACCGTTTGGGCGAATTTTAATGCGAAAGACGACCAATATTTTGGCTGGCCTATTTGGAAACCAGATAGCAAAAGCATGATTGTACAATGGATAAATCGTAATCAAGATAGTCTGAAATTGTACGATGTAAACCCTGCAACTGGCGTTAAAAAAGAATTTTATACCGAGTATCAAAAAACATGGGTTGATTTAGAAGATGGTGCTGGTGGTCGTGTTACTTTCTTAAATAATAAAACTGGCTTTA
>JAYVNQ010000226.1:0-3627 GCA_043758365.1 Chitinophagales bacterium | reverse complement strand
GCATATAGTCCACCGCCGTTTCGTAACTACTCATGGCATAATGTGGGTACAATGGAAACAAAATTACCTCTTCAATTCCTGGGTGTTCTTTCATCAATTTATCGTAAGCAAACTTTGGCGATGGATTGCCGTATCGCATCGCTATTTCAACAGGTTCGTCAAAATTTTCCTGCACTTTGCTTTGCAATTGTTTCGTCAACTCAATTAATGGCGATCCTTCTTTCCACCAAATTGTTTTGTAGGCATGGGCACTTTTTGGGGCACGCAACGGCACTATGATGCCTCTTGCTAAAAACAACCGTAACAGATACGGTATATCAATCACTTTTTCGTCCATCAAAAATTCGCCCAAATACTTCCGTACGTCGCTCGTTTTCGTTGTATCTGGCGATCCTAAATTCATCAAAATAATACCACGTTTCACATCGCTCATACTAATTTTTTTTGTTTTTTGGCGTTACCTGCGGTCGGGCTTTTCGTTTCAAGTCCTCGCAAATGCTGCGTTTCACTTCGCTTTGCTTTGGGCTTTACACTTCAATCCCTAACGCTACAATTCAAACTCTATTTCTTTGCCCAGCTTCCTTTCGTTGCATGAAACCAACCTCAAAACTAACCGCTATCCAAACAAATTGTTCAACAGGCAATTATAAAAATGGAAGTTTTAGGGTTAGCAGTAAATTATGACACTAACATGACATTCAAAAGCAACAACGCAGCAACCTTACAATAACTTTGCATGTTATTATTAAGGCGAACCATTTTAAATGACCAATAAGCAACCAATAGATATTTCAAGGTTTTATATTGCAGGTATCAACTATCGCAAATCTGATGCATCTATTCGTGGGCATTTTGCAATTTCTAACGAATATTATACAACATTACTATCTTCAACAACCCAACATTATATAGACGAGTTTTTCGTTTTATCTACTTGTAATAGAACTGAGATTTATGGTGTTGCATCTAGCCCCAACAACTTGATAGATTTGCTTTGTACCCAAACCGTTGGTGATATTGCCACTTTCAAAAAAATGGCTTACATAAAACGTGGCTATGAAGCTATTGAGCATTTGTTTTCAGTTGCTGCTGGTTTAGATTCTCAAATTTTGGGTGACTACGAAATTATTGGTCAACTAAAATTGGCCGTTAAATTGGCAAGAGAGTATAATTGTATCGGTGCATTTTTAGATCGCTTGGTAAACATCGTGCTACAAGCATCTAAAAGCATTAAAACCAATACACAATTAAGTGGCGGTACAGTTTCGGTTTCGTTTGCTGCCATTCAATTTTTAAAAGATAACGTAACCGATATTTCTAATAAAAAAATTGTATTACTCGGTACTGGAAAAATTGGTAGAAATACTTGTAAAAATGTGGTTGATTATTTGCAAACTACCAACGTTACACTTATCAATCGTACTGAAGAAAAAGCATCAGAATTAGCATCGCAGCTTGGTTTACAAACAGCACCTTACGATGATATGGCAAATGAAGTTGCCGCTGCCGATGTAGTAATTGTTGCCACTAATTCCGAGCAGCCCATTATTTTTAAAGATAGCCTACAATACAGTAATAGTAAGGTATTGATAGATTTATCAATACCAAATAATGTTGACCCAGCTTGTAAAGAATTATCACATATTACCTTGGTTAATGTAGATGATTTATCTAAAATTAATGATGCCACTTTACAAAAAAGAGAAGCTGAGGTTCCAAGAGCTAAAACTATCATTCAACTATATATTAATGAGTTTACAGAGTGGTACCAAATGCGTAAAAATGTACCTGTAATTACTGCAGTAAAAAGTAAATTATCAAGTTTACAAGATTGTGATTTATACGCTAGTTATGCTGCTCAATTTTCCTCAATAACTACTGATCTTCCTACCGAAGAACGCATACAGAAAGTGATTAACAATATGGCTCAGAGTATGCGTAAGCAAAATAAGGGCGGCTGTAATTATATAGAGGCCATTAACGATTTTATGGCTGTATAAGTGCCAATTAAATAGATCATGCAAAAAATTATACACATAGGCACTCGTGAAAGTCAATTGGCTGTTTGGCAAGCCAAATTGGTACAAAATTTATTGTTGCAAAATGGCCATAAAGCCGAGTTAGTTTTTATAAAAAGCGATGGTGATATTGACCTTAAAACACCTTTGTACGAAATGGGTGTGCAAGGTATTTTTACCCGCAGTTTAGATATGGCTTTGTTGAATGAAAGTATTGATATTGCTGTACATTCAATGAAGGATGTACCAACACAACTGCCCCAAGGTATTGTACAAAGTTCCGTTTTAGAAAGAGCAAGCTATAAAGATATTTTGGTGCTTCGAAAGGCAGAAACGGTTGACGGTTGGGAGTTAGGTAGTCTTCATAACTCCCCTTCAGGGGTTGGGGGCATCACTATCGCTACAAGCAGCATTCGCCGAAAAGCACAATGGCTGCATCGTTATCCAAATCATACCATAGAAAACCTACGGGGAAACGTGAATACACGCTTAAAAAAAGTAGCAGAAAGCAATTGGCATGGGGCAATTTTTGCCGCCGCAGGTTTAGAACGTATTAACCTAAGACCAGAAAAAAGTATAGATTTAGATTGGATGTTGCCAGCGCCAGCACAAGGTGCCATTATGGTGGTTTGCAGAGAAGCGGATACTGATAGTTTTAAGGCTTGCCAAGTTTTTAACGATTTAGAAACGGCTTTATGTACCAAGATAGAACGTGACTTTTTAAGGGCTTTGTTAGGTGGCTGTTCAACGCCAATTAGTGCATTGGCTGAGATTAAAAATGATAGCATATACTTTAGAGGAAATATAGTAGCAGTAGATGGTTCAGCGAAAGTAGCCATTGAAAAATCAGCATTGATTTCAGACTCGTATAACTTAGGTAATATTGCCGCAAACGAAATATTAGAGCAAGGTGGACAAGCCATTGTAGATACCATTAACTATGCTAAATAAACCCGCCAATATATTGTTTACCCGCACTTTAGATGCGATGCTTTTACAAAAAGCTTCGTTGAAAAAAGTATTTATAGATACTACCAATTTTATTGAAACGTTATCGGTTACGAATGATGTTATTGCTGCACAAATAGAAGCGTACAGCCAACAAGATATTACAGTAGTTTTTACAAGTACAAATGCTATTGAAACAGTTACATCAATTATAAAAAACAAGCCCAATTGGGATATTTATTGTATTGGCGGTGCTACAAAAGATGCTGTTATAGAAGCATTTGGCGAAGACAAAATAAAGGCGATTGCTAAAAGTGCTTCTAATCTTGCTGATAAAATTATAGCTGCAGGCACAGTAAAAAACCTAATATTTTTTTGTGGTGATCAGCGCTTAACTAATTTACCAGAAACCCTTACAGCAAAGGGTATTGAAGTAACTGAAGTGGTTGTTTATAACACCATTCTTACACCACAAATAATTGAGAAAAACTATAATGGCATAGCTTTTTTTAGCCCTAGTGCTGTACATAGTTTTTTTTCTGAAAATACAATTAGTACCAACGTTACCATGTTTGCTATTGGTAAAACCACAGCAGCAACTATTGCTAGTTATTGCAGTAATAAAATTGTGACTTGTGAGTGGCCTGGCAGCGAACAAATG
>JAYVNQ010000225.1:0-11188 GCA_043758365.1 Chitinophagales bacterium | reverse complement strand
AACATTTAACTCAAACATCGTCTCAGCGTAGTCCAACTTATTTTATCAACCTATAAACTGGATAACGCAAATGTGCAGGTTCGTAATAAGGTGAATGTTTGTAAACAAAATCTAACTGTTGGCTAGATGAAGACGCAAACTTAGGATCAGCTTGTCTTTTATCATATAATTGCTGTTGCAGTTCGGGATGTTGTTGTAAATATTTGGCAGCCACATCTTCCCAACGGTAGTCGCTGTAACCTTCTTTTTGTTGTAAAATAGCATCAAAAAAATTCCAACTAAAATAACTATCACTTCCAGTTGGCTCTAGCATTTCTACTAAAAATCTATCTGCTTTTTGGCTAGTATAAATAATACAATCGCCATTTAAAAACTGGATGGATTGCTTGCTGCTACTCACTTTTGTGCCACTATGGGGATAATGTTTTTCGTAAGCTCTTGTACTGGTTTTATAATCGTCAATATGGTAAGCTTCTACTTCAATAATGGTATCTTTTGTAATTTTCTTTATCTCAACTTTATTCAATTTCAGTAAGTCGATTACATCGTACCAACCTTGTGGAATGATGTAGGCCTTCGGCTTGGTTACCATCATTTCACCAATAAAATAATTGTATAGTTTTACCTGTTTGGTAAATGGTTTTCCGTGGTTATAAAACAATCTATCCATGCCCGTAACATCACTTTTTTTCTTCTCGGCTTGGTAGCCTAAAAAAGTAATCATATCAAATTTGGTGGTATCTATTTTAAAATTCAAGGCAAACTGTTGTTGATTTTTAACAGCTTCAATACTTTCTTTTCTTTTTTGTTTAATGATGGTTGCTTGCTTTGCAGATTGTTCAATAATGGTTTGCATTAAGGCATAATCGCTTTTAACACGTTGGGTAAACGGTTTAAGCATATGGGTTTCGGGCATAAAACCAATTGTTTGAAATAAAGCTGTGTAACCAGTACTATAACGTGGATAATCGTAAAATGCTTCCCAACCTTTTTCTGGATTCCCCTCCTCGAAATTTACATAAGGCGTTAATGACCAATTTTTATCCTTCATGCCTGCAAATAAACTTGGCTCAAAAACAGTGTGTAAGTAATTACCAATTGCGCCACCCAATTTGCTTTGTTGAGTTGTAAGCAAGGTCATTGTGTGTTGATAATCTGCGCCATCACTAACATGATTATCAATAAAAACATCTGGATTTAAATAGTGAAAAATCTGCATAAAAGCCTTAGAATTTCGGCTATCAGATTTTGTAAAATCACGGTTTAAATCTAAGTTTTGTGCATTCCCCCTAAAACCATAAGATATAGGGCCATCTTGATTTACGCGGCTAAAACTATTACGGTTTAAACTGCCGCCAATATTATAAATAGGCACAATTGCCAGTACAATATTTGATGGCACTTTTATTTTGCCCACTACAATATCTCGTAACAATAACATACTTGCATCTATACCATCAGGCTCGCCGGCGTGAATACCATTATTAACCAAAATAACTAGCTTGTTTTCCTGCTGCCATTTTAAAGGGTCAAATTTTTTATCGCTATTAAAAACTACCAAATGCAGGGGATAACCCGCATCGGTATTGCCAAAGGTTTGTATGTGAATTTTTGAAGAGTTTTTTTCTAAGGTTTTATAAAAATCAATACATTTTTTGTAAGTAGTGGTTTCAAAACCATCACTTTTTTCAAAAGTTGTAGTTAGGTTCTGACCATTTACAAAAAGAAATAAAAAAAATGTTAAAATTGTTGTATTAACTTTCATCACAAATGCTTAATTTTAGCTTAAATTAGGATTAAACAATGAGTAACCCTTACAAAATTCTGCTAGTAGAAGACGAACCAAAGTTAAGTCAAGTAATTCAAGAAGAGTTGGTAAGCCAAGGTTATAAAGCCGATGTAGCTTACGATGGGTTGGTTGCAGAAAAAATGTTTAATCAACATGTGTACGATCTTGTTTTGTTAGATATCAATATTCCTTATAAAAATGGGTTGGCGCTTTGCAAAGAGTTCCGCTCTCTTAACAAGCGGATACCTATTATTATGCTTACCGCATTAGGTGAAATTAACGATAAAGTTGATGCCTTTAGTTTAGGTGCTGATGATTATATGGTAAAGCCATTTCATTTTAATGAGCTTTTTGCAAGGATAAAGGTTTTCTTAAAAAGAGCTGAAAATGTTACTGAAGAACCCGAAAAAATTGTTATCGGCGATTTGATAATTAATTTCGGTGATAAAAGTGTAACAAGAGCTGGTACCGAAATTCCGCTAACGGCCAAAGAGTTTGCACTACTAGTTTTATTGGCACGCAATAGAGGAAAAGTAATTTCTAAACAAGAGATTTTGGCAAAGGTTTGGGATTTGAGTTTTGATACAGGCACCAATACTATTGAGGTTTACATCAGTTTTTTACGTAACAAATTAGACAAGCCCTACGACGATAAATTGATACATACAAAACCTGGTTTTGGCTATTTTATTAAATAGTAAACTAACGTATGAACCTTAAAATACGATTAGCTTTACTATTTAGTGTACTTGTTGCCATTATTTTGGCAGTTTCATGTACTACTATTTATTTACTTTTTAAAAGCTACCGCACAGAGGATTATAAGCAGCGACTTGTTAAAGAGGCAGAAGATTTTAATGATGCTTTCAACCTCGCAAATATTATTGACTCCACCACTCCAGATTCCTTTAAACAGTTTCCCAACAGCACATTAAGTTATCTAAATACTACCTTAGTTAATAGCAGGTACAAGATAATTTATAAGCAGCTATCCGATACTGCAATTACCTATTTCAAGGATACGTCTCTCTATCAAAAAATAAAAAAAGAAAAAGTTCATTCTTTTAATTTAAGTAATAACCGTGAAGCGGTTGGGATTTATTTTGATGCCAATAATGCTTATATAATTATTAGTGCCATTGATATAAATGGCTTTAAAAAATTACAAACCCTTCGATACATTTTGTTTGGTGTTTTTTGCGGAGCATTAATAATAACTGGATTAATTGCCTTCTTTTTTGTGCAGCAAGCCTTAAGCCCATTGGTAAAATTGAGTAGTCAAATGCAAGAAACTTCTGCTACGAACCTTTGGATACAAATTGACGAAAACAATAATTACGATGAGATAAATACGATTGCCCGCAATTTTAATGCAATGTTAAAACGCTTGAATGATGCCTTTGAACGGCAACGCACATTTGTACAAAATGCTTCGCATGAATTACGGACACCTTTGGCAACAATGCTATCGCAAACTGAAGCCGCATTGAACAGAAATTTAGATATTGAGGGCTATAAAAAAGTAATGAAATCTTTAAAAGAAGACCAGACGGATTTGATAGAATTGACTAACTCTTTACTATTAATTTCTCAATACGAAAAAATAGCTAACTCTGGCGATTGGCCTTTAATAAGGGTTGATGAAATGTTGTACGATACTGTTGCAAGCTGTAAAAGAATGTTACCTAAAATTGATATTTCGATTGATTTTAAAACCTTACCCGAAGATGAAAATGAACTAATGGTTAAGGGAAATGATTCGTTATTAAAGTCTGTTTTTAGTAATCTCATAAAAAATGCCTACAAATATTCTGATAATAAAAAGGTAAATATTGTCATAGAAACTGGTAGCCCGTACATGAATATCCAGTTTATAAATTCTGGCAAACAACTGCAACAAGGCGAAGTTGATAAAATGAAAATGCCATTTTTCAGAGGCGATAATGCCATAACAAAAAAGGGGTATGGTTTAGGCTTGGCGATTGTTACCACTATTTTAGACCTTCATAAAGGTAAAATTACTTATACCGCTTTGGGCGATAATGTCAATCAGTTTACTATTAGTTTATTGGGGGTTTTGTAGGAGCTAAACCAAAGTAATTTTAGTATAATTCAAATACTACTACTTTAGTTTCTCTTTTATCTCTTGCAATTTCAGTAATGCTTCAATAGGTGTTAAACGATTGATATCAAAGGCATTCAGCAGTTTACGTATATCATCAAAGGTTTCAGTATGGGCATCAAAAATAGAGAGTTGCACTTGCGGATTTGTAAGGCTTTTTACAGCCCCACCTAACCTCCCCAAAGGGGCGGAATAAGCAATCGACACTTCTTCATGATTAGTTGACGGCTTTTTATCAACAGAATCACGGCTTGCTTCCAATTGCTTCAAAATATCGTTGGCACGATTGATTAATGAAGGTGGCATACCAGCCATTTTTGCCACATGAATACCAAAACTATGTGTGCTACCGCCAGATGCTAGCTTTCGTAAAAAGATGATTTTATTCCCTACTTCTTTATTGGTAACGTGGTAGTTTTTTACGCTCGATAATTTATCTTCCAGTTCGTTCAACTCATGGTAGTGTGTGGCAAATAATGTTTTTGGCGATGCAGATGAACCATGTAAAAACTCAACAATACTCCAAGCGATAGAAATGCCATCGTAAGTAGACGTGCCACGACCAATTTCATCTAATAAAATCAAGCTGCGTTGCGAAATATTATTAATGATACTGGCGGTTTCATTCATCTCAACCATAAAAGTACTTTCGCCACCGCTCAAATTATCGCTGGCACCAACACGTGTAAAAATTTTATCTGTTATTGGAATTTTTGCCACATCAGCTGGTACAAAACTACCCATATGAGCCATTAAAGTAATTAGGGCAGTTTGACGTAAAATGGCACTTTTACCACTCATATTAGGCCCTGTGAGAATGATGATTTGTTGCTCATCTGGATTAAGATAAATGTCGTTAGCAATATAGGTGTCACCAGCTTGTAAGTTGCGTTCAATTACGGGGTGGCGACTTTCTTTCAAAACCAAATCTAACCCATCATGCAACTGTGGTTTTTTGTAGTTAAAGTGTAATGCATTCTCTGCAAAGCATAACAAACAATCTAATATAGCAAGGATATTCCCATTAATTTGAATCGGTGCAATATAATCTTGCAAAGCCAGTAATAGCTTGTCATACAGCGATACTTCAATTGTTAATATTTTATCCTCTGCACCAGTTATTTTCTCTTCATATTCTTTTAATTCTGGTGTTATATAACGCTCTGCATTTGCCAAAGTTTGCTTACGAAACCATTCGGTTGGTACTTTGCTTTTGTGTAAATTGGTAACCTCCAAATAATAACCAAACACATTATTAAAACCAATTTTTAACGATGAAATACCAGTCGCTTCAGCCTCACGTTGTTGAATACCAATCAAATATTCTTTACCACCAGAAGCTATATTTCGTAGCTCATCTAAATCTGCATTAACACCAGTTTTTATAACACTTCCTTTGTTGATGGCAATTGGTGGTGTATCGCTAATTTCATTAATGATTTTTTCTACAATAAAGTGGCAAGGATTTAACGCATCGGCCAAGCGTTTTAGATAATCGTTATTACCTTGGCTGAGGTGTAATTTTATAAGTTCTACTTGCTGTAAACCTTTAGCCAATTGTAACACTTCTCTTGGGTTTATTTTCTTTAACGGCAGCTTACTTACCAAGCGTTCAATATCGCCACAGGCTTTAATATCTCCTGCTAATTGCTTACGTAAATCTGTTTGCAGAATAAAAAATTCCACCGCATTCAGCCGTTCATTTATTTTGGTAATATCCTTTAAAGGCAAGACGGTCCAGCGTTTCAGCAGTCTTGCACCCATGGGGCTTACTGTATTGTCAAGGGTTTTAAGCAGGCTATTACCATCATTTTGTCCAGTTGACAATAACTCTAAATTGCGAATAGTAAACTTATCCATCCACAAATAATCTTCCTTTTCTAGCCGCTGAATAGTCGTGATATGTTGCAGATTTGGATGCTCGGTTTCTTTTAAATAATATAGCACCGCACCAGCAGCCACAATACCACTGTGCATATTATCTACCCCGTAACCTTTTAAAGAATGTGTTTGAAAATGCTTGAGCAAACTTTCGGTAGCAAAGGCTTTTTCAAACAGCCAACTTTCCATTGTGTACGTGTAAAATTTGGTGCCAAAAATTTCTTTAAACTGCTTTTGGTAGCTACGCTGAAATATCACTTCAGCAGGCTTTAAGCTTTGCAATAATTTGTCAATATATTCAGCATTGCCTTCGGCTACAAAAAATTCGCCTGTGCTAATATCTAAAAAGGCAATCCCTAAATCATTGTCTGTAAAATGAATAGCGGCTAAAAAGTTGTTGCTATTATGTTCTAGTAATTTATCGTTGGTAGCTATGCCAGGGGTTACCAATTCTGTTACACCACGTTTTACAATGCCTTTAGCTTCTTTGGGGTTTTCTAGTTGGTCGCAAATGGCAACACGATAACCCGCCTTTACTAACTTGTGCAAATAAGTATCCAAAGCATGGTGCGGAAAGCCAGCCAATTGGCTGCTATTTGCATCGCCATTATTGCGTTTGGTTAATGTAATGCCTAAAACAGTAGATGCTTTTACCGCATCATCACCAAAAGTTTCATAAAAATCACCTACACGAAACAACAAAATAGCATCAGGATATTTTTGCTTAATAGCCTTGTGTTGCTGCATTAAGGGTGTGTCGTTAGTGGCTTTAGACATGGCGACAAATATAAGTTTCGGGTAGATTAATTATTGGTTATGAAAATTGATTGGGGATAAAGTTATGAAAAGCAAAAAGCCCTGCAATTACAAGGCTTTTATATTAGATTGATTGGAGCTGACTACTGCATATCTGTATTTACACTATAAGTAGCATCTACCATGTCTGTATTTTTAGGATCAGCACCATATTGGTTTGGTCCAATTGTACCTTCTGTAAATGTTAAAATTAGATTGTAAAATGGAATTAATAGAAACCAGCCACTTTTATTTACATCGTGCATTCTTCTAACACCAACTGCAATACTCGGAATTAAAACTGCTAATGAATATATGTTTTCAATCATTCTAATTTTGATTATAGTTTCAATTATCATCAATCCAATTGAAATAATGAAACTAAATAAAATAAAATACCAATACTCTTGTCTTCTTGCTCTACCTGAAAAAATTGCATACTTGTTTAGTACAATTAAATACCATTTCATAGTTTGTTAGTTTAGGTTGTCCTACTCGTTTGGCTTTTCGGTTACGCCCAGTTTTTTATATGGTTTCTTATCTCTATAATTCTAGATAGCTAATATATAAAAATATATTTTTTTATGAATTATTTTTTGTTGTAAAGAAAAAAATTGAGCATCTAATAATCCGTTTCCGCTGTGTTCCAAAGTGTACAGATAATTTGGTTTGAAGTGGATGCTGAGGTAATCTTATTATTGGCAGTAGTGCAAATAGCTTTTTTTCTATAATCAATCGCTACTTGTAACCCCCATCTTGCTTCTTAATAAAATAGATTTTTTTGTTCTCGAGGTAATTGATTTTTGAAGGGTCGATGATGTTGGGTAAAGGCTCAATAACAAAGTCGTTAGATACCTTGAAAGCCTTATCAGATAAGTGATTGATAATATCGTTTGGGTGCGCAATTAGTAGGTTTGTGAAGTGGTACATGCTCTCGAATCCTTTAAAAAACATATCGCTTGGCCTAGCTTTTAGTTTGTTTTTATAAGCCTGAGTAATACTGGTAATTACAGGTAGGTTTCGGGGAAAATTATAGGAGGTGGTATAGATTAAAGGAACGCCATTGTAATCGTTTTTATCAAGTTCTTTAAGACCATCCCAAGTGGGCATCCCAATGGCTGTTGTTCGGTAATTTTTATTGTTGCTTAGGGCTTTTATAATGGATACACCAAAGGTTTCGTTAAGGCTGCCACAGATAACTAAATTTTGTCTCGTGCTATCTAATTGTAAAGTTACATCCTTGCTAGAAAAGCCATCGTTAAGTTCAATAGTTTTAAACTTTAAAGCGATGGATGGAGACTTTTTATTGGCATTATTAAACATGGTAAAAAGCATATTTTCTAACTCGCCTTTACGTTTTATATAAACAACATTATTTGTAGCATAATTGCGTTGAATGTATTTGTGAATCTCTTCAATATGCGTTTTTAAAGCGGGATTAATCAACACAAAAAACGGGTTCTCTGTAACGCCACCATCATTAGGAAAAGTCGCTGAAATAAGTGGTATGTTTCGGTGCAAAGCTATATCTGCTAAGGGTTTTACATCGTCACGGTTATTAAAGCTAGCTATAATCATAGCAATATTTTCAAACTCTGGCTGGCGGATAATTGTGTAAATACTTTCGCTGCCTTTACTATCGTAAAACAATACTTCTACTTCCTTACGCTCGGCCTGTAAACTATCAATGGCCATCATCACACCATTATAAAACTCAAGACCGGGTAATATATTTCTTGGTAAATTTTTATTGCCAAGTTTGTATTCATCATTATCGAAAGCACTGTCTAAATATACTGGTGCAAACACCGCAATTTTTAGCGGCTGTTGAGCCTGCAAATGACTGATGAAAAGTGAAAAGACAAAGCAAAATATAGGTTTCATAATGAAGCAAATTCAAGGTAAATATTTCGAGAAACAAGCATCAAATAGCAAGTTATAAATCTTAAATCACACATCATAAATCGTTTCTTATTCCCATTCAATAGTTGCTGGCGGCTTACTACTAATATCATACACCACACGGTTTATACCACGAACATTATTAATAATCTCATTGCTCATATTTGCTAAGAATTCGTACGGTAAATGTGCCCAATCCGCTGTCATGCCATCTACACTTGTTACAGCACGTAGGACTACAGTAAATTCGTACGTTCGTTCATCACCCATAACCCCAACGCTTTTTACCGGTAGCAAAATCGTGCCGGCTTGCCATACTTTGTCGTACAAGCCACTATCTTTTAAACCCTTGGTATAAATGGCATCTGCAGCTTGCAGCAGGGTAACTTTTTCCTCAGTTACATCCCCTAAAATACGTATGGCTAAACCTGGTCCAGGAAACGGATGGCGATACAATAAATCGTAAGGGATGCCTAACTCTAAACCAACTTTTCTTACTTCATCTTTAAATAATGAACGAAGGGGTTCAATTAAACTGAGGTTCATTTTCTCGGGTAAACCGCCAACATTGTGGTGCGATTTTATAGTAGCAGATGGCCCATGAACACTTAGGCTTTCAATAACATCTGGATAAATAGTGCCCTGCCCTAAAAACCTTGCCCCATCTACTTTTAAGGCTTCTTGCTGAAACACATCTATAAATAATTTACCTATTATTTTACGCTTTTCTTCAGGGTCGCTTTTATCTTTTAAACCATCATAAAATAATTGCTTGGCATCAATGCCTGTAACATTTAAATCAAGTTGTTTATAAATGTCCAATACTTGCTGAAATTCATCTTTACGCAAAACACCATTATCTACAAAAATGCCAAATAAATTTTTGCCAATAGCACGGCTAACCAAGGTTGCTGCAACGGTACTATCAACACCTCCACTTAATGCCATAATTACTTTGCCATCGCCAATTTGTTGCTTTAATTTTTCAACGGTTTCGTTTACAAAAGATGCAGGATTCCAATCTTGTTGGCAGCCACAAACATTTACCAAAAAGTTTTTAATTATTATTTTACCCTCGCTTGAGTGATACACTTCTGGGTGAAATTGCAAGCCATATAAAGGGTGTGTATCTGTCGTTGTTTTCTTAAAAGCCGCTACTGGTATACTTTCCGTAGTAGCTAGTACTTCAAAATGTTCTGGTAATGCAACAATGCTGTCGCTATGGCTCATCCAAACTTGAGTATTAAGGCTAATGCCTTTTAGTAATACATCCTCACCATTTAATGTTTGTAAAATGGCTCGGCCATACTCTCTTTTATTACTTTTATTAATCCTTCCACCAAATTCTTTTGCCGTTAATTGTGCACCATAGCAAACGCCTAAAACAGGTACTTTTTGTATAAATAAGGGAATATCTACTGAAGGGAAATTTGTATCGTTTACACTACATGGCGACCCACTTAAAATGATGCCTTTTAAATGCTCATCAATAATAAAATTTTTATTGTAAGGGATGATTTCGCAGTACACATTAGCTTCTCTTACACAACGGGCAATCAACTGGGTAAACTGGCTTCCAAAATCGAGGATGAGTATTTTTTCGGTCATGCGGCAAAAGTAACAGAAAGCACGTTTTAAGTTATAGGTTATAAGTTATAAGTTTAAAGAAATACTAAGCGACAAGAAAAATTAAGGGAAA
The DNA here is from genome assembly GCA_043758365.1 of Chitinophagales bacterium. Lineage (GTDB taxonomy): Bacteria > Bacteroidota > Bacteroidia > Chitinophagales > Chitinophagaceae > Parasediminibacterium. The sequence continues at coordinate 1,000 of JAYVNQ010000225.1, read as the reverse complement.
TATGAATCAAAACATAAGAAACAAGGGACAAGAACGAAGTTTTAGATACATAATGTATTTTAAAATGAACAAGTGTTAATCTTGAAACTTGAAACTTGAAACTTGAATTTTGAGCCTTGAGCCTCAGGTCTTGAACCTTCAATCTTGCATCTTCTTTTCCGTTATCTTTCAAGTCTCAAAACATCTAACATGAAAAAAATAATACCCGTAATTATTGTTGCTATATTTTTTGCTAACTGCAATTATAGAAGCATAAAAGGTAGTGGTGTTTTAGCCACTGAAACAAGAACAATAACCAGTGCAGAACGAATTAAATCTTTAGGAAGTTTTGATGTTGAAATTACGCCTGGCGAAACCACCTCACTTAAAATTGTGGGTGACGATAATATTGTAAAACATGTTATAGCCGAAAAACGAGATGATATTTTGGTTATAAAAATGGAGGGCAATATGAATTATTCGACTGAAAATAAGCTAACGATTTATATAACTACACCAAAAATTGAAGAAGTGAGTTTGGCTGGTAGTGGCAATATTATTACCAAAGGGAAATTTACTGGTAGTGAGAAACTAAAAGTAAGTGTTGCTGGTAGTGGCGATGCCAATTTGGAGGTAAACACACCTGAAATAAAGGTAAGCATTGCAGGTAGCGGTAATATTGAATTAGCGGGTGAAACCAAAAATGTTACAGTTAAAATCGCTGGTAGTGGTAATTTTAGGGGTGAGAATTTAAAGGCTGAAAATGTAGAAACGCATATTGCTGGAAGTGGTGATGCGAAAGTGTTTGCTGATGTGAAATTAGATGTTCATATTGCCGGAAGCGGTTCGGTTTTTTATAAGGGTAATGCTACAGTAACACAAAAAATTGCTGGTAGTGGCGAAGTGAAAAAGATGTAAATTCTGGTAATGTACTGAAAAATAGTTGGTGATATTTTAGATTAAAACACTTTAATTGCCTTTATCAGCTAAAAGAGGAAGCAAGCTCTGCTGGAGAGCACCT
>JAYVNQ010000224.1:0-3658 GCA_043758365.1 Chitinophagales bacterium | reverse complement strand
CACCGTCTATCTTCTACAAGAGTTATAGTAGAAAATGTAATCAGGACTATGAAAATATTTAGGATCCTAGCAGAAAAATACAGGAACAGAAGAAGGCGTTTTGCATTGAGGCTTGACCTAATCGCTGCTATTTGCTATTACCAATTATAGTTTTTTATTTATGGTAGAGGTCTATTAATTGATTCAAAGGACATCCCATTAAAAAAACCAATTGATTTAGATAAACATTATGATAGTAAAGTTGGCTATTTTGATTATGTTACTTTTTGGAAACAGCGTTATAAAAAAATTATTGAGCATTAAACCCTAATCCTTCAACTTTTGCTTTACCCAACTTAACACTTTGGCCAATTGCTCTTCACGGGTAAGGTTGGTATTGTCTAACACAATGGCATCATCGGCTTTGCGTAGTGGACTAATTTCTCGATTGCTGTCAATATAATCACGCATTTCAAGGTTATGGCTAATTTCTTCAATGATAATATGTGGGTTTTTGGCAAACAATTCCTTGTAACGTCTTTCCACACGAATTACAGGATCTGCTGTTACAAAAACCTTTAGCTCGGCATTAGGAAAAACGGTGGTACCAATATCTCTTCCATCCATTACAATACCTTTTTTTTCTCCCATAATCTGCTGCTGGGCTACTGCGAATTCTCGTACTTCTTTTACAGCGGCCACTTCACTTACATTCTCACTCACTAGCATTTCACGTATCAATATTTCCACATTTTCATCGTTCATTATCATATCGCTACTGCCATCAGCATCGTTGTAAGCAAAATCTAGCGTTATATTTTGTAAGGCTCCTATCACTTCATTTGTATTGTTCCAGTTAGTATGATTACGTAAAAAGTACAGTGTTATAGCACGGTACATGGCACCACTATCAACAAACACATAGTTTAGCTGCTTGGCCAATTGCTTGGCCAAAGTACTTTTACCGCAGGATGAAAAACCGTCGACCGTGATGATAATTTTTTTCATGGTTTATATTTCACGCATAGAAACTAAAAGAGCTGCACTCACAAATATTTGCGGCAATCGCATTCTTAAATTATCAAATTATCTGACTTACGAATGCTTTAATAGATTGCTGTAATCCACTGCTTACAGGTGTTACAGGCAATCGCAACACATTTTCCAATAACCCCATTTCGTACATAAAAGCTTTAACACCAGCTGGATTATTTTCTACAAATAACATATTGTATGCCTCTAATAATTTGTAGTGAATGGCCCTGGCACCAGCAAAATCGCCAGCTAAACAAAGGCGTACCATGTTAGAAAATTCTTTAGGAAAAGCATTTGCAGCCACACTAATTACACCATCAAACCCACAAGCTATTTGCGGTAGCGACAAGGCATCATCACCTGTAACTACTAAAAAATCTACTGGTCTGTCCCGCATGATTTCCATGCACTGCGTCATATCATCGTGCGCCTCTTTTATACCGCCAACATTTGGCACTTCATGGGCCAAACGTATAGTTGTAGCGGCAGTTAAATTTCTGCCCGTTCTACCGGGTACGTTGTACAATAAAATTGGCTTGATAGATGCTTCTGCCAACACTTTATAATGCTGAAACAAACCTTCCTGCGATGGCTTGCTGTAATAAGGCGATGCACTTAAAACTGCTGTAATATTATCTAAAGGAAAGGTCTCTAAATCTTTAACAATGGCAGCAGTATCGTTACCGCCAATACCTACTACAATTGGGGTGCGGCCATTTACAACATTGATAGTTGCATCTAGTATTGCCAACTTTTCATCTTTACTCAAAGTTGGCGTTTCGCCAGTTGTACCAAGGGTTACAATATATTCTGCACCCCCGTTAATAATGTGATTGATGACAGTTTCAAGGGCATTAAAATCTACACTTGAATTACTTTTAAAAGGCGTTACTATAGCTACGCCTGTACCTGAAAGTGTTGAACGAAGTGACATTATAAATTATGAATTATGAATTGTGAATTATGGGTTGTAATGAGTTACGGGTTGTAAATTATGTGTTATTTAAAAGACTAATTATTTAGGGTTAGCTGCACAAAGTATCAAACAGTTTCAGTGTGCGACGCAACGGAAGCTTGATGGCATTACAAATGCTCAACAACAAAAAATACCCGCTACCTACCATTTTATTTACCATTACTTACCGTTTATTAAAAGGCTTTCTTCCAACGGTATTTCTTCCCAAAAGCCCATGTTACCGTACTTTTCAATACGGTTATTGACCCTAGTTTCCGGGTCTATTTTTTTGAGTTCGGTAAGCGATGAAATTATGATGTTTTTTAGTAAAGAAGCCGCTTCGATATAATCCCAATGCGCACCACCAATTGGTTCAGGCACAATCTCATCAACCAAGCCAAAGCCTTTCATATCAAGACTTGTAAGACGTAATTGCTCGGCGGCAGTTTCTCTTTTGTCAACGTTACGCCATAAAATTGAGCTACAACCTTCTGGCGAAATAACTGTGTACCATGTGTTCTCAAGCATCAATACTTTATCGCCAACACCAATACCCAAAGCACCACCACTTGCACCTTCGCCAATAATTACACAAATAACAGGCACTTTTAAGCGTATCATCTCAAAAATATTACGGGCAATTGCTTCACCTTGTCCACGCTCCTCGCCTTCTAACCCAGGGTAAGCACCAGGTGTATCAATAAATGTAATAATGGGTTTATTAAATTTTTCGGCCAGCTTCATCAAACGCAATGCTTTTCGATAGCCTTCAGGTTTTGCCATACCAAAATTTCGTTGTTGACGCATTTTAGTATTTATCCCTTTTTGCTGACCAATAATCATCACTGTTTCGCCATCTAATTCAGCAAAGCCACCAACCATTGCTTTGTCATCTGCAAAGTTTCTATCACCATGCAGCTCAACAAAATTGGTCATTATTTTTTCGATGTATTTAAACAGGTATGGCCTATCGGGATGACGGCTTAATTGCACCCTTTGCCAAGGCGTAAGGTGCTCGGTAATTTCGCCCCGTTTATCTACAATAGAATGCTCTAACTGAGCAATGGTGCTACTATAATCTATCTTAGGATTCTTATCGGCCAGCTTTTTTGTTTGCTCAATTTGCTCGTATAAATCCTTTATAGGTTGTTCAAATTCTAAAAATTGTCTATTGGGGTACTGGGGCATAATGCTATCAGTTAAGTGGGTAAAATTAAGGGAAGGAAATTTTTTAAGAAAAGATTTGTTTAACAAGAAAAGTTGCCCTTATATTTGCACCCCAACAAGCGGAAAAGGGTTGGTAGTTCAGTTGGTTAGAATGCCGCCCTGTCACGGCGGAGGTCGCGGGTTCGAGTCCCGTCCAGCCCGCAAGTTAAATCTATAAAACCTTGTAAGTCAAACACTTACGAGGTTTCGATTTCTTCGGGTATAACATAGGTACAACAACCGATTAAAATGTTATACCAAGCTAAAATGCCCCCTTTTTTCTTCCTTTGCCTTCATTTGTTACTACTGATGTTTACATAATTGGCTACAATGATATTTGTCACAAGCTTTAGCATATTCCACTTTAACAATGATTTTATTATCGAAGTTGTTTAACATTTTAATTTTTTGAGAAAAATGGCTATAATGCTTAACCATAGCATGTTCCACCAAGTTATTGTCAGTTTTTCAAATCGTACCAGA
>JAYVNQ010000223.1:0-3694 GCA_043758365.1 Chitinophagales bacterium | reverse complement strand
GAACTTGGCTTGGCAGAAAGTCATCAAACATTGGTAAAAAATAAGCTGCGCAGCCGTGTGGTATTGCAGGCTGATGGGCAAATGAAAACCGGTAGAGATATTGCCATTGCTGCATTGTTGGGTGCTGAAGAATGGGGTGTTGCAACTGCCGCTTTGGTGGTAGAAGGTTGTATTATGATGCGTAAATGTCACCTAAATACTTGCCCTGTTGGTGTTGCTACGCAAGATCCAGAACTGCGTAAACGCTTTAAAGGTGATCCTGACCACGTCATTAATTTCTTCAAATTTATGGTGGAAGAATTACGAGAAATTATGGCAGAATTGGGCTTTAAAACCGTGAACGAAATGGTTGGTCAAGCACAATATTTAGAACAAAAAACAGACATTAAACATTGGAAATATAGTAAGTTAGACTTGTCGCCAATATTGTACAAAGAACCTACAACAGAATATGTTGGCTTGTACAATACCGAAGAACAAGACCACGATTTAAGCAATGTAGTTGACTGGAAATTATTAGAAGTAGCTAAACCAGCTTTAGATAATCAAGAAAAAGTAACAGGCACTTTTACTATAAAAAATACAGATAGAACAGTTGGTACCATTCTCTCAAATGAAATTACAAAACGTTACCGCTCATTAGGTTTAGCGCCAGATACTATTCACTTCAAATTCAATGGTACTGCGGGTCAGAGCTTTGGGGCTTTTAATACTAAAGGTGTAACACTAGAACTAGAAGGCGATGCCAACGACTATTTTGGTAAAGGTTTAAGTGGTGCTAAATTAATAGTGTATCCTTCTAAAAAAGCCAGATTTATACCAGAAGAAAATATCATTATTGGTAACGTGGCCATGTATGGTGCTACCGATGGGGAAGTATTTATTCGTGGTAAAGCTGGTGAGCGTTTTGCGGTTCGTAACTCTGGCGGCAATGTAGTGGTAGAAGGTGTGGGCGACCATGGTTGTGAATATATGACTGGTGGCCGTGTGATTATTTTGGGCGATACTGGTAGAAATTTTGCCGCTGGCATGAGTGGTGGTATTGCGTTTGTGTACGATGTGAAAGGAACTTTTGCTGGCAATTGTAATATGGAAATGATAGACCTAGATCCATTGAGTAATGAAGATGGCGAAGAGCTGAAAGCCTTTATTACCAAGCATTTTGACTATACAGGAAGCACCGTTGCCAAATTTGTATTAGATGATTTTGATAACCAATTGAAAAACTTTGTAAAAGTGTTTCCGAGAGATTACAAGAAAGTATTGGCAGAAAGGTCAAGCATTTCACGCAAAGAAACAAAGGAAGCCAAGTAAACAAAGGTTTTGGTGTAAAATAGCTATAGCCGTGTTGCGTGTCTTCACGCAACACAAAGGCGAACAATAGGTACGTGAAAACACGTATCTGGGCTAAAAATAGTATCGACAATAATCAAATCAATAAATAATGAAAAAAAACTTAACTATTTTAACTCTAATCATTTCACTAAATTCTTTTGCTCAAAAGGATACAGCCATAAGTTATTCAAGCGTTGTTAATGTAGATAGCGTAAGTAAAATTGAACTGTTTGAACGGGCAAGACTTTGGGTAAACGAAACTTATAAAAGCGGCAAAGATGTAATACAGTTTTCCGATAAAGAAAGTGGGCAAATAGCCTGTAAAGCATTGATGATAAAGGATCTAGAATTTAAAACATTGGGGATAAAAAGCTACATGGCATTTAAAATAGATTATTCATTTTCAATTTTTGTAAAGGATGGTAAATACAAATATGTTTTTGAGAATTTCAATAACTCAGAAATGTATAATACTTCTACATACCAAATGCCTCAAGGCTTTAAAGTTTTTGGCATTCTGACTTCATCAATAAAATCACCTGTTGACTGGAAATATTATAGCGAAGCCAAAACAAATGAAAAATATATAACCTTAAAAAAATTAGTAAATGATGATTTCAAGCAAACAATAATGCTTCTTAACGATGCTATGCAAAAAAAATCAAAAGCGTCTGACTTTTAAACATTAGGTCATGAAAATATTTGTGAAACTCGCACCATCAACCAACGAATTAGCTGAAATGGTCATTCAAAACACCGAGATGTTAATTAAGATATTAGCTGAAAGGCAATTAGAACACTTAGAAAAACGAATCTTGCAAGAAGGTGGCAGCATTTATATTACACAAAAAGAGGTTGGTGAAACACGTTATGTAAGATTAGTTGGCTTTAGCGAAAATTTACAAAATGAGATTTTGAACGCTGTAAAATTAGAAAACTGAAACTCAATAAAGTATCTAACCGTAGCAGTGTGCGACGCAACGAAGTTTTCCCGATTGCTATCGGGGTGAAAAACCGTAACTAGTTAACAAAAACTTATAACTTATAACTTATAATTCAAAAGCATGGGCAAACCAACAGGATTTTTAGAGTTCACAAGAACCTTACCATCAAAGCGTTCGGTAGATGAACGCAGGAAAGATTATAACGAATTTGTACAACCTTATTCTGAGCAGGAATTAGGCCAGCAATCTGCCCGTTGCATGAACTGCGGCGTACCATTTTGCCATAGCGGTTGCCCATTGGGCAATGTAATTCCTGAATTTAATGATGCCGTGTACGATGGCAATTTTAAAGAGGCGTACGAGATACTAATCAGCACCAATAACTTCCCTGAATTTACTGGCAGAATTTGCCCCGCACCTTGCGAAAGTGCCTGTGTGTTGGGCATCAATCAACCGCCAGTAGCTATTGAAGAAATTGAAAAACATATTATAGAAATAGCTTTTGATAAGGGCTTTGTAGTACCTCGTAAACCCAATTTGCGTACTGGTAAAAAAGTGGCAGTAATTGGTAGCGGCCCAGCAGGTTTGGCGGCTGCGGCACAATTAAATTATGCTGGTCATGCGGTAACTGTTTTTGAAAGAGATGATGCACCAGGTGGTTTATTGCGCTATGGCATTCCTGATTTTAAGTTAGAAAAACGGGTAATTGACAGACGTGTTGCTGTTATGGAAGAAGAAGGTATTACGTTTAAATGTCACACTAATGTTGGGGTAAATATTCAAATTGGCGATTTATTGCGTGAATACAATGCGATAGTTTTAGCAGGCGGCAGCACTGTACCAAGAGATTTACCAATTGCAGGTAGAGAATTAAACGGTGTATATTTTGCCATGCAATTTTTAAAGCAAAACAATAAAACTGTTGCTGGTAAGGATGCACATGCGAATGCTGCAATAGAAAGTAATATTTATGCAAATGTGTTAAGAGCTACGGGTAAAAATGTGGTTGTAATTGGTGGTGGCGATACAGGCAGCGACTGCGTAGGAACAAGTAACCGTCACGGTGCAGCAAGTGTTACACAGTTTGAATTAATGCCAAAACCATCTGCGACAAGAACACAAAATATGCCTTGGCCTACTTACCCAATGGTATTAAAAACCACGTCATCGCATGAAGAAGGCGCAGAAAGACATTGGGCTGTAAACACCAAAGCCTTTATTGGCGATGAAAACGGCAACTTAAAAGCGTTAAGAATTGTAGACCTAGAATGGAAAATTACTACCGATGGTAGACCAGCTCAGTTTGTAGAAATTGCTGGCAGCGAAAGAGAAATACCTTGTGAATTGGCTTTACTAGCAATGGGTTTTGTAAGCCCACAAAAAGAAGGTTTATTAGCACAATTAGACATTGAATT
>JAYVNQ010000222.1:0-11373 GCA_043758365.1 Chitinophagales bacterium | reverse complement strand
AGACCTCTGAAAACATTGGGTTTCTTACTTTGTGTTGCCTTGCTGCAAAAGATATAATTTATTGATATTCAACAAACTAAATTCAAAACAACTTCATTTTATAAAATGGTTTTACACACAGTTAGTTTTGTTGATGCCTCTTGTTTTTACGAGAGGTATTTTTATTTTATTTTAGAAACCCACCTTAATAAAATTACTACACTATTATACAGCAAAGCCACCCAAATTTGGATGGCTTTGCTGTATAATTATCTTTTTTAAATCCTATTGTTTGCCGCTATCCATTATTACTTTGGTACCAATTTCTGGTAAAGCAATTTTAGGCATGGTATATTGTTTTTCCATTTGATCTAGGGCTTGCAAGTAGCTTTCTGCGTAACGCTTTTCTTCGTTCATGTTCTCTGCATTTCGTCCTTCTAAACTATTGTAATACTTAATTTGCTGTTGCAAATCTTTCTTAACCGAACCCGATACTTTGGCAATTAAGGCTTTGTCTTCTGCACGGTAGCAAGCATCTAAGAACATAAGGCTTGTACGGTTGTGCTGGTTGCCGCGGCTTACCAAACCATAAGCAAAATTTTCTTCAGTCATGCCTTTATCAACTTTATTCAACACTTTTCTAGCATCTTCTTTTCTATTTTTAGATGATAAGTAGCTTCCAAGTTCGGCATAAGCTGCACGGATAGTGTTTAAATGCCTACGGTTTTCCTCATCGTAATAAACGCCTTTTAAGTCTGCATTGCCAAAGCTGAACTTATTTATCATTTTATCCATTGCCCAATCTGCGTTCATATAATCGCTTAAAACTGGTACTAACCGGTAGCTTAACCCGTCTTTACGTAAGTATTTACCAAACCCCAACTCATCGTAGTTTGAGGTAAAGTAAATAGGGCGTTTCCAATTATTAGCAGCTATAATATTTAATACAGCTAAGTCATTTTTTTGTAATGCCCCTTTAGGAATGTCAATTTGTAATTCGCTTACAATACTATCAGTTGCATTTGCTGTATGATTAGCTAAAACAATGCTTTTATTAACTGGCACAGATACTTTATGTACAGGAAAAGTTGGTTCGGCATTGCCATCACCTTGATCCTCTGCACCTACTTTACCACCAATATAATTCTTCATCATATCCAACAAATCGTAATACTTTGTTTCAGGAATTGCAGGATTTGCTTTGTAGCGGATGTAATTCATTTTGGCACCTTCAATTTGTTCAGCAGTCCATATTACATCAATAGCATCACTTTCATTTACCTTGTAACGTAACTGATTAATATACCAATCTATGCCTAACAGACTATTATTAATAACACGCACATCTTTTCTTATACCTTCAACTTCTTGGGCGTACCATAATGGGTAAGTATCATTATCGCCAAAGGACATTAAAATGGCATTTGGTGCACAGCTTTCTAAATAGTCTTTTGCTAAATCTCTTGCCAAAACTTTTTTACTTCTATCATGATCGTCCCACTCTTGTTGTGCCATTAAAGTTGGTACAGCCAATAAACAAACTAAAGTTGCAATAGTGGCTGCTGTAGTTTGCACCACGCCTTTGGCAATCCAATCTCTCACTTTTAAAACCCCAATACCAATCCAAATAGCAAAAGCATAAAAGCTACCCACATATGCATAGTCACGCTCACGAGGTTGATAACCCGCTTGGTTTAAATAAATAACAATGGCAAAACCTGTGAAAAAGAATAACAACATGCTTACAAAAGCATCGTCGCCTTTTTGTTTAAAATGGTAGAACAAACCAATTAACCCTAAAATGAATGGCAGTAAAAATAGTTTGTTATGAGCTTTGTTATTTTTGATGCTATCTGGTAACGCACTTTGATCGCCATACAATAAGTTATCCAATGGTCCGATACCAGAAATCCAGTTACCATCACGAACGTTACCGGCAAATAAACCTTGCACATCATCTTGCTTGCCCGCAAAATTCCACATAAAATAGCGGAAATACATCCAATAAAATTGATACCCAAAAAAGAATTCAATATTATCTAATTGGTTTGGCGAGCGTTCGTAAGAGCCATCTTTATTTTTATTGATACCTAAAAAATAGGAATAATAATCTGCATGGTTTTGATCGTTACTAGCATCCCAAACACGAGGTAACACCATTTTATCATCTGGCATATACACATAGCCAAAGTCTTTACCAATCTCTACATATTTATCTTTTCCTTTTTGATATTTGGCAGCACCTTGTTTATAGTTTACAGGTTGTGCGTTAAATTTTTGTCCATAAATTAAAGGGAAATCGCCATATTGTTCACGGCCTAAATAACCCACCAAACTCATCGGATTATCTACATTGTACATATCTACCACAGGATCTGCATTACTGCGAATCATAGTGGTTAAATAGGTGCTGTAACCAATTAACATAAACGTAAAACACCACAAAGCTAAACGCATATAAGCCCAGCCTTTTTTTGCTGCAAAACGCAAGCCTAGCCAAATTAAAACAGCTAATAACACAAAGAAGAATGTAAAACCACTGAAGAAAGGCAAGCCGAAACTGTTTACAAAAGTTCTATCAAAAGCACCAGCTAACCCAATGCTAGATTGGATAACACCCACTTGAACAATACCTGTGATAGCACAACCTATTATAAAGAAAATATACACTCCACCGTACAATGTTTTCTTGGCCTTGTTAACGCCTTCAACAAAATATAAAAAGCCAAACGCAGCTAAAGCACCTAGTATTACAAGCCCTGCCATTGTTGGGTCAGAAGGGATATTACGTTCTTCGCTGGCTTCCTTGCTTGCCATGTATAGTGTAATAATTATACCTAACAAAGCACCAATGGCCAACAAACGAATAAACCATTTACGGATTAACGGGTAATTGAAAGTGGCTTGTCTTTTATAATAATACACCATTACAATTGCAGGAATGGTTAATAAGTTTAATAAGTGCACACCTATCGATAACCCCATTAAAAAAAATATTAGCACAATCCATCTATCAGCATAAGGTTTATCGGCTTCATGCTCCCATTTTAAAATAGCCCAAAATACAATGGCTGTAAAAAAAGAACTCATTGCGTAAACTTCACCTTCTACTGCGCTGTACCAAAAGCTATCGCTAAAAGTATAAGCCAATGCACCAACAACTCCTGCCCCCATTACGCTCCAAATTTGGTAGCTTGTCATGTTATCGGTAATAGTTACTTTAACTATTCTGCGTGCAAAGTGTGTGATGGTCCAAAACAAGAACAAAATGGTAAAACCACTTGCCAAAGCACTCATAATATTAACAGCTTTGGCGGCTGTGTTTGGGTCGTTGCCAAAGGCAACAATAAAAATCCTGCCCAATAATACAAATAAAGGTGCCCCCGGTGGATGCGGAATTTGTACTTTAAAACAGCTACTTACAAATTCGCCACAATCCCAAAAACTACCACCAGCTTCTGATGTTAAAATGTACACTGTGCAAGCTAATAAGCATACGACCCAACCAACTAGGTTGTTAATCTTGGTAAAGTTCATTTGTTATTATTTTAAAGAGATTCGCAAACATAGGGATAAATGCTGTTTGAAATTTGGGATTTGAGATTACAAACTTCAAAACAAGATATTGTAAGTGTATTTTAAAATTTCTTTCACTTTTAATGACTCATTTACCTACAATCACAAGTCCATTCAACACCAATATCTATGCAGGTTACAACTGTTACATCGCTGCCACAGGGTGCAAAAATTACACGCAAATGTTGGTTGTCCTTACTGTAGCCTTCTATTGCATATTTCTTTCGGCATTCATCGCTTTGAAGTTCACTTTTTTTATAGTTAATACTACCATTTTTTAAAATATCGGCAATTTCTGTTTCATCAATATGTCTGCAAGCCATACGACATTTGGCGTGTTTGCTATAATGAAAATGTGTAGGGTTTCTATTAAGCCCTGTTGCGGTTTGTACAGCAGGTACTGCTGGTTTTTCAGTGGCGGCTATTGGTTGATTGCAACTATCAAAAGCTGCCGCAAGGGCAAGAAGCACAACCCAAAAGCGGTAAATCAATTTTTTAAAAAATCCCATTAAACTACGTTTCAATTAAAACAATAAAACAAAATAAACCAGTGAACAAATCAACCATTAAACTATTCTTTCACCCCCCAACCCCACTTTAAAAAATCAGGTAAAGCTTTGCCCCAAGTCGGCACATCATGTTTACCATCTGCCAATAGTAAGTATTCAATGTGATTATCGGTGTAACCTTTGGCTTTAAGTTCTACAATTAAATCTAAGGCATCATCAATGCTATCTATTATGCCATTGTTATTCCTATCTTTAGTTTCGTCAAAAGCACCACATTGTAAAAAAAATTTCAACCAAGGATAGAACCCGCCTTTTCTAATTTGCAAATGCATTAACCTATCCATCTCATCATCATAGCCTTCATCATAGCCTTTTCTACGCCACCATAGACTACCGCTAAACACGCCTACTTTATTAAATTCTGTCGAATTATTCCACACAATATCTAAGGCACTTAAACCGCCCAAACTAAAGCCAGCAAAGGATTTGTCTTTAAAATTTGGTATGTTATAAATTTTACGGATAAATGGCAGCAACTCATCAAAAATAAACTTGCTATACAAACCTGCTTTACCACCAAACCCTTGATAATCTTTACTATAAGCCGTTCCATATTCCATCCGTCTTTCCTCGCCACAGTGTATGCCTATGCAAACTAGTGGTTCAATTTTGTCACTTTCAATCAGTTCAGTTAGAATTGTTTCAAAAGGCATTTTTGGTAAATCCTGTCCATCATTAATTAACAATAAACTCATTTGTTCTGGCAGTAAAACATTTGTGGGCAAGTAAGCATCTACAATCACGTCTCTTTCTAAATATTGGGAGTAAATTGTTTTTTGTTCAATAATTATTAATGGTTGAATCAGTGTTTGGCTTTGTAACATAAGTTTCAAAAATAGGGAAAGGATATTTTTAAAATAAATCTACATTTTATTGGCATCAGCAAGCTTTTGTATCCTTTACTTTATTTATATTGAACCCCAATACGAATGATTATAAAATCGTAATACAAACAAACCTAGAATATGAAAAAAATTGGCATTTTACACGGTAAAGAAAGAAGCTTTCCAGAAGCTTTTGTTGAACGAATTAATAGTAAAAAAATTGATGGCATTATTGCAGAGTCAGTTAAAATTGATAAAGTAATACAGGGCGAACCTTCGGGATATTCGGTTATTATAGATCGTATAAGTCAAGATGTTCCTTTTTATCGTGCCTTTTTAAAAAATGCTGCTTTGTGTGGTACGGCTGTAATAAATAATCCTTTTTGGTGGAGTGCCGATGAGAAGTTTTTTAATAATTGTCTTTCTACAAAAATTGGAGTACCTGTTCCAAAAACTGCAATATTGCCATCCTATCAAATGCCAGATGATACTTCTGATTTATCTTTTAGCAACCTAGCTTACCCGCTAGATTGGAAAGGTATTTTTGATTACACTGGATTTCCTGCTTACATGAAACCCTTTGCTGGTGGCGGTTGGAAGAACGTTTACAAACTTGAAAGCATTGAAGATTTTTACAACAAACATTCCGAAACTGGGCAATTAGTAATGTTGTTGCAAGAAGAAATTGTGTTTACAGAATATTATCGCTGTTACTGCATTGGTGGCAAACACGTTAGAATAATGCCATACGAACCTCGCAATCCACACCATTTGCGTTATGTGGCCGACTTTAAACCAAGCCCTGAACGCTTAAAAGAAATGGAAGAAATTGTTTTGAAAATAAACCATTTTTTAGGTTACGATTTTAATACCGTAGAACTTGCCATACGCGATGGTGTGCCTTATGCCATTGATTTCTGTAACCCTGCACCCGATGCTGAACGTACTAGTGTTGGCGAAGAAAACTTTGCTTGGGTAGTTGAAACCGCTGCCAACTATGCCATAGAAAAAGCCTTAACACAAGTTGATAATATAGACAACTTAACCTGGGGTGAATATGTAAAAAGAGGCAGTGCTAAGATGCCTTTGTATTAATGTGCAAATAAAAAGTCAAAGGTGCAGATTTACGAATTTTCACATTTGCATGATTGCACATTTTCTAATTCTAAATTATTGCTATGAGCTACAAACATTTTACACTGGGTGTTGAAGAGGAATATATGGTGCTTGACCCAATTACTCGTGAATTAAAAAGCCATGAACAACGCATCGTTATTGAAGGTCAGAAGATTTTGAAGGATAAAGTAAAAGCCGAAATGCACCAAGCCGTAGTAGAGGTTGGTACAGATATTTGCAAAGATGTAAACGAGGCTTTTGACGATGTGGCTGGCTTGCGTGGCAATATTGCTGAAATAGCTGGCAACTTAGGCTTTTGGGTTGGGGCAAGTGGTACGCATCCTTTTAGCAATTGGGGAAGTCAGTTAATTACCGATCACCATAGATACCACCAGATTGTAGATGAGTTACAAGATGCAGCAAGAAGTAATTTAATTTTTGGCTTACATGTGCATGTTGGTATGGAAGACCGAAAAATGGCCATTCATTTAGCTAATAGTGCCAGGTATTTTTTGCCCCATGTTTATGCCTTGAGCACTAATTCACCTTTTTGGGAAGGTCGTTTAACTGGGTATAAATCTTACAGAACAAAGGTTTTCGATAAATTTCCACGCACTGGTATACCAGAATTTTTTGAAAGTATTGAGGCTTACGAAAGCTATGTAAACCTACTTATTAAAACAAATTGTATTGATAATGCCAAGAAAATCTGGTGGGATTTACGGGTTCACCCATTTTTTAATACCGTAGAATTTAGAATTTGCGATGTGCCAATGACCATTAACGAAACCATCGCTATTGCTGCATTGTTTCAAGCAATCTGTGCCAAGTTGTATAAATTAAGAAGCCAGAATATGAACTTTATGATTTACCAACGTGCATTGATAAACGAAAATAAATGGCGAGCAAGCCGTTATGGCTTAGATGGTAGTTTAATAGATTTTGGTAACGAAACTGAGAAGCCAACACGTTTACTAATTTTAGAATTATTAGATTTTATTGACGATGTTGTAGATGAACTCGGCAGCCGCCATTTTATAAACCATGTTCTTAAAATGCTTGAAAGAGGTACTGGTGCCGATAGACAATTAAAAGTTTATGAAGATACTGGCAGCATGGAAAGGGTTGTTGATTATATTAACGGGCAGTTTTTAAGTTTGGATTAAAAGGTTGAGTTTATAATAACACAAAAGCCTGTAATTTTTAGTTACAGGCTTTTCATATTTATGTACAATCGTATTTAATTTAACGATGTTTTTACCTTTTTTACAGCGGGTACAACCTTTTTTTGTTTGGTATCTACAAGGTTTGTAATGTAGCTACTTAAATTTTTAAATGTAGGCTCTTTATCAAACAACACGCCATTGATGAAGAAAGCTGGTACAGTTGTAACTCCCATTTTCATACCGTCACGTAGGTCATCTTGCACGTTCCAACCATACATACCATTAATTAATTCTTCTAAAAATTTCTTATTGGTAGTGCCTACTTCTTTGGCATAAGATTTTAAACTTATTGTACCTAAGTTCTTGCGGTTTTTAAACAATTCTTTGTGCAATTCCCAAAATCTTTCTGGGCTTTCTTGTGCAGCGCAAATAGCGGCTTCTGCTGCTTTGTGGGCTTTTTGATGAATTTTTAACAATGGAAAGTGCCTAAAATTAAAGTTCACTTTATCTGGATAAGTTTCTAACAATGCTGCTACAACCTCGTTTGCCTTTGCACACTCTTCACTTTCATAATCACCAAACTGCATGATTGTTATTGGAGCTTGCTTATTACCAACTATTATTTTTTTTGGTTCAATAATCTCAACGACTTCTTTAGGTTTCATCTGTGTATATTTATTTTATTTGCAAGCAAACTTGGTTACTTAAGTTTACTTAGTTACTTTTGAATACCAAAGATACAAATAAAGTTAGGTAAAACAAAATAGAATTGGTTAAAAAACCTTATGGAGGACATTTTTTTAGACAATAAAAACATTACTAGACAAATAGAAAGCCTTTTTAAAGATAAATGTGCCGTTGCAAACCTTTGTCCTGTGAAAGATATATTAGCTAGAGTCAGCGATAAATGGTCAATCCATACAATTTTATTACTGGGCAAACAGAACACATTACGTTTTACCGAGGTAAAAACTGGTATTAAAGATATTTCACAAAGAATGTTGGCTGTAACGCTTCGGTCTCTTGAAGAAGATGGTATTGTGCAGCGTACAAGCTACGCTACTATTCCACCAAGGGTTAATTATCAATTAACAACACTTGGTAAAACACTACTTCCACAACTAATAAATTTATGCTTATGGGCGAATAATAATTGTACAGATATTTTATCAGCACGAAAAAAATACGTCCATAAATAAATAGCTAAAATTAGAAACTATACGTTATTCCGGTGATGAAAAAATGAATTCATATAGATTTTACTATAGTTTTTAACTCGCTTTGCAAATGCAAAAAGCTTATAAATTTCAAGCTATATTGCACAAAAAATTTACAATTACTACATGAAAGTATTACTACAAAAAGTATTAATTGCAGACAATAATTCCTCACATAACGGAACCACAAAAGATATTTTAATTGTTAATGGTACTATTAATAAAATAGCGGATGACATTTCGATAGATACAAGCATTACAACCATTATAAATCAACCAAATACAATCGTTTCAACTGGCTGGATAGATTTATTCTCACATTTTTGCGACCCTGGTTTTGAACACCGAGAAACCTTGGCTACAGGTGCAGCAGCAGCAGCGGCGGGGGGGTTTACACAAGTATTTATTTTACCAAATTCACAACCACAAATTACTTCAAAAACACAGGTTGAGTATGTGGTTGAAAAATCGAAAACATTATCAGTAACCATACATCCATTAGGTGCTATAACCAAACAAATTGAAGGTAAAGAACTGGCAGAAATGTACGACATGAAACTGAGTGGTGCTGTAGCTTTCAGCGATGGTTTACAAACAATACAATCCTCTGGTTTACTACTAAAAGCCTTACAATATGTTAAGGCTTTTGATGGGGTAATAATGCAACTACCTAACGATAAAAGTATTGGTGCATTCGGATTAATGAATGAGGGCATTACATCAACCCAATTAGGTTTACCTGGCATACCAGCCATTGCAGAAGAATTGATGATTAGACGAGATATTGATTTACTGCAATACACCGAAAGTAAATTACATATTACTGGTGTATCTACGGCAAATAGTGTGGCAATAATAGCTGAAGCAAAAGCGAAGGGTTTGAATATAAGTTGCAGCGTTACACCTTACCATTTGTTATTTTGTGATGAAGATTTAGCTGACTATGATACTAACCTAAAGACCAATCCACCACTACGTTCTAGGGTAAATATGATGGCATTGCGGCAAGCGGTTGTTGATGGTAAAATTGATTGTATCGCATCACACCACTTACCTCAAAATTGGGACAGTAAAACCTGCGAATTCGAGTATGCTAAAAATGGTATGATTAGTATGCAAATATCATATGCCATCATTAACCAATTATTACCACAATTAAACTGCCAACTGTTGGTTGACCTGTTCAGCAACAATGCTAGACATATTTTTAATTTACCGCCAGCAACTATTGTAGAAGGTGCGGTTGCAGACTTAACTTTATTTAAGAAAGAGGGTACTACCACTTTAACAAAAGATACCAATAAAAGCAAGTCAGCCAATTCACCATTATTTAATACAACATTACAGGGCGAAGTAATTGGAATTATTCATAAATCGCAGTTACATTTGAATAAATAAAAAATTGTAACCAAAACCAACCACCATTATGGAAACGAAAGTGACAACACCAGCCATTAAAGGTACTATTATAGCCTTAGTATTAATCGTAATAGGCCTAGCAATTTATTTTACAGGCCAAACCCAAAATAAAACCCTTAGTTCTATTGGACTATTATTATATGCAATAGCTGTTGCATTTTCTAGCATTTATTATGCAAAACAAAAAGAAGGCAATGTAACATTTGGCAATGCCTTTGCCGATGGGTTTAAAACATCGGCTGCAGCAACCGCCATTTTTTTGGTATATACTTTTTTAGCGTTGAAGTTTATTATGCCAGATATCATTAACCTAACAATTGAAGAGTCGAGAAAAGGCATGCTAGAAAAGAAAATGCCACCTGAACAAATAGATCAAGCATTGGGCATGATGCAAAAATTCTTTGTCCCATTTGCAATTGGTGGTGCTTTGTTTTTGTATTTATTGGTTGGTGTAATTGCTGCCTTAATTGGTGCTGCAATTGCAAAAAAGAACCCAGAGACCACCCCTTTCAATCAATAGAATTCATGTTGTTTATGGATGTCTCAATAGTTATTCCCTTGCTAGATGAAGATGAATCTTTGCCCGAATTATGTGCATGGATTGAAAGCGTTATGGCTGCCAATAACTTTACATACGAAGTAATTTTAATTGATGATGGCAGTACCGATAATAGTTGGGAAGTAATACAAGCATTATCGGCAAAAAATACCGCCATAAAAGGTATAAAATTTCAAAGAAATTACGGCAAAAGTGCAGCATTAAATGAAGGTTTTAAAGCTGCTTTGGGTAATGTTGTTATTACTATGGATGCTGATATGCAGGATAGTCCAGATGAAATACCAGAATTAATACGTATGATTTTAGTAGAGAAATACGACATTGTTAGCGGCTGGAAACAGAAACGATTTGATAACACCTTCACTAAAAATATTCCTTCAAAACTATTTAATGCTGCTGCGAGAAGAAGCTCTGGCATTTATCTGCACGATTTTAATTGTGGCCTAAAGGCTTACCGTAAAAAAGTTGTAAAAAGTATTGAAGTTTTTGGCGAGATGCACCGTTATATTCCTGTATTGGCCAAATGGGCAGGCTTTAAAAAAATAGGCGAAAAAGTAGTTGAACATAGGGTAAGGAAATATGGCGTTACTAAATTTGGTTGGGAACGTTTTATAAATGGGTTTTTAGATTTAATGACCATTACTTTCTTAAATAAATTTGGTAAACGACCAATGCACTTTTTTGGTTTGTATGGCACTTTAGCTTTTTTATTGGGCTTTGCTACCAGCTTATATTTAGGTGTATCCAAGTTGATTGATAAAGAATTTTCATTAACAAATCGCCCATTTTTTTATATTGCCCTAACCTTTATGATTATTGGTGTGCAATTATTTGTAACAGGTTTTATTGCTGAATTGGTAACACGTAATGCCGCAGAACGAAATGTATATTTAATTGAAGAAAAGCTGGGTATTAAGGGGTGATGGCTACGCCGATGCACCTAATTCT
>JAYVNQ010000221.1:0-11388 GCA_043758365.1 Chitinophagales bacterium | reverse complement strand
GGACTCACAACTTTGCAGTTCTTAAACAAGTTTATAAACAACCAACCTGTCGGTAGAGTTAAACATACTCTAGCTTTTTAATTCCGCCAACAGGTTAATATACACTTTAAATCACTACAACTTTTTCTTTACTACTATTCTCATTACTGGATTGTACTCGAAACCCAAGCACTACCCGAGCACAGCATCAAAAAGACTTCTTTATGTACAAAACAAATAATTTTTATGTACATAAAAAATAAGTAAACCCCTTATCCGTCAAGGGTTTCATTATTTTCAAAAGATTGATTGAATCAATAAAAAAAGTGAAGGGTTGTATTACGGCTCACACTATAAAAAGTCTAATAATCTTTATACGATTATTAGTTTTCGTATTACGTTATAGCTTTTGCCACTTTCTACGAAAACTTCTCAGCAATTATTACTTCCTTTATTTCTTTGTAGCGACTTATTTTGCAACCATGAATAGTTTTAACGAACAATTACAGCATTTAGTAACCGAAGCTTTACATGAAGATGTTGGCACTGGCGACCATAGTACCCTTAGCTGCATACCTGCCGATAAAAAAGGTAAAGCTATTTTAAAAGTGAAGCAAGCAGGCACTTTAGCTGGTGTAAGCGTTGCAGAAAAAATATTTCATTTTGTTGAGCCTTCCAGTGTTTTTACCGCCTTTATTCAAGATGGTGCCGCAATGAAATATGGCGATAAAGTATTTGAAGTAGAAGCATCCATACACACCATTTTAAAATGCGAACGATTGGTTTTAAACTGTATGCAACGTATGAGTGGCATTGCTACTTTAACGCATCAATACGCTGAAAAACTTAAAGGTTACCACACCAAATTATTAGATACTCGTAAAACTACACCCAACTTTCGACTATTAGAAAAAGAGGCTGTAAAAATTGGCGGCGGTATCAATCACCGCTTTGGTTTGTACGATATGATTATGTTAAAAGACAATCATATAGATTATGCTGGTGGGTTGGAACAAGCTATCAGCAAGGCTTACAACTATGTACAAGCCACTAATCCATCTTTAAAAATAGAAGTAGAAACTAGAACTTTAGAAGAAGTAGCAACTGTTTGCAATATTGGTAACGGCAAAGTATTTAGGATAATGTTGGATAATTTTACCCCAGAACAAATAGCTCAAGCTTTACCAATTATTAATGGTGCATTTGAAACTGAAGCTAGTGGCGGCATTAACCTAGAAACGGTTGAAAGCTTTGCAGCTACTGGTGTTGATTATGTTAGTGTGGGCGGTTTAATTCATCAGGCACAAAGTTTAGATTTGAGTTTAAAAGCGGTAATTCTATAATTTAGTGCCATGTCATTAACCATTTATACTGCTGAAGCTTTAAGTAAGCTACAATTTTTAATCTCTATTGATGATTTAAAAACGTCGGTTGATGCGTTGCGGCCATTACCCAAAGAAACTGAAGAAAGGGTTCTACAAAAGTTGAGGTTAGAATGGAATTATCATTCAAATGCAATAGAAGGTAACCAATTATCTTATGGCGAAACTGTGGCTTTTATAATGGAAGGCATTACTGCAAAAGGTAAAACGCTGAAGGATCATTTGGATATTAAAGGCCATGATGAAGCGATAAAATACTTGCTTGAAATTGTAAAAAATGAGGAGTATGTTATGAACGAAGCAGATATTAGAAATTTACATAAACTACTTTTAAAAGAAAATTATTTTGTAGATGCATTAACTCCAAACGGCGAGAAAACAAGAAAAGAAATTAAGATTGGACAATATAAATCTTCGGCAAATCATGTACAAACAGCCACTGGTGAAATACACTATTACGCTACACCAAAAGAAGTGCCTATTAAAATGGGCGAATTGATGGATTGGTACAAATTGGCCAAAGAAAATAAATTGGTGCATCCTATTGTTTTGGCAAGCTTATTTCACCATGAGTTTACAAATATTCACCCTTTTGATGATGGGAATGGTAGAATGGGAAGACTGTTATTGAACTTGATGCTGTTACAAAAAGGTTATCCACCAATAGTTGTAAAGCAAAACGATAAACTAAATTATTACCAAGTATTGCGGCAAGCCGATGCAGGCGAAATGGTGCCAATTACCGAATACATGAGTGCATTAACAATAAATAGTTTAGATATTTACTTAAAAGCAGCCAAAGGCGAAAGCATTGAGGAAGATGATGATATCGATAAAGAGTTAGCGTTGTTTAAGAAGAGTTTGGGGGATGATTATTTTAAAGAATTTTATAGCCCTGAGGTTCTTAGAAGATTTTTAGCAGAAACAATATTTCCACTAATTATTAATTTTAGAAAGAAACTTGATAAACTAAATGAATTTTTTTCGGAAAATGGAGAAGGGATATTTATAACCGTAGCCAGAGGATACAATGAAACAGGTGAGATTCATAATACGGACATAGATGAATTTTTGACTTTCCGTTCAACAACTCAGTTTAATGAAATAAAATTGATTAAGTATGAACGCAGTTTTAAAGCATTTAGAAAAGCTACTGTACATTTTGATGTAGTATCGAAGTTTAGTGTCGATTTTACATACGCATTTGCTACATTAACGTTTGGTTCAGATGAAAATCTGCAGCTTAAATACGATGAAATTTTAAGTGATGATAAGCAATCTCAAATGATTAGTAGTGCAATTAAAACATTACTCGATTACACTAAATCTAGATTAAATGGCTAAAAAATTCACTTCAAATACTAACGGCTTAGTTTTTAGTACAGACCCAAATTTTAAACTAGAAGACGATGAACCTGTGCAGGAAATCTTACTACCAGCACAGCAAAAACTACGAATTAAATTAGAGACTAAACACAGGGCTGGTAAAGCTGTTACATTGATTACAGGTTTTACTGGTAACGACGATGACCTGCAAGATTTAGGTAAAAAGCTCAAGAATTTTTGTGGCACAGGTGGTTCTGCAAAAAATGCAGAAATTATTATTCAAGGTGATAATCGTGACAAAATTTTGCAATGGTTGTTAAAGAACGATTACAAATTAGCTAAAAAGATATAGAGGCTGTTTGAGTTAATTAATATTTTTGACCATTAGGCACATCATAGCTATATAGATGATGGTAACCTAAGTGATAATTAACTCAGTTAAACTGCCTATTCGTCTATTCAAATTCGTGTGCCTAAATTTGCCCCATGAAAATCTTCCTTGCACAGCAAAACTATCATATTGGCAATTTCGAGAGCAATACACAAAAAATTATTGCGGCAATTAATCAAGCAAAAGCCCAAAATGCCGACTTAATTGTATTTAGCGAAATGAGTATTTGTGGCTACCCGGCCCGAGATTTTGTTGAGTTTAACGACTTTATAAATAAATGCTATGCTGCCATAGATGAGATAAAACAACATGCCGATACCATTGGTGTTTTAATCGGTTCACCAGCTAGAAACCCGAACGTAAAAGGCAAGGATTTATTTAATGCTGCCTTCTTTTTATACGAACAAAAGATAGTGGCCGAAATTCATAAAACCTTATTGCCCACTTACGATGTGTTTGATGAGTACCGCTATTTTGAACCTGCTTACGAATGGAACATTGTAACCTTTAAAGGCAAACGTTTGGCAATAACCATTTGCGAAGATATTTGGAACCTTGGCGATAACCCATTGTATCGCATTTGCCCAATGGATAAATTGATGGAACAGCAGCCTGACATCATGATTAACCTTAGTGCAAGCCCATTTGATTATACACACGATGAAGATAGAAAGTCCGTAATAAAAGCCAACGTGTTGAAATATCAACTACCTATGTTTTATTGCAATGCAGTAGGTAGCCAAACCGAAATTGTGTTTGATGGGGCTAGTTTAATTTTTGATAAAAATGCCAATTTATGTAAGGCTTTTCCCATGTTTGCCGAAGCAGTTGATGGTGTTATTGTAAACGATGATGGCACTATTGATGCACCCATTTTAGAGCCTGCTGAACGCTTACCCAATAAAGAATTAAACCCTGCAACGCTTGAGGAAAATTTGAATATTGCTCAAGTGTACGATGCGTTAATT
Organism: Chitinophagales bacterium; assembly: GCA_043758365.1. Classification (GTDB taxonomy): domain Bacteria; phylum Bacteroidota; class Bacteroidia; order Chitinophagales; family Chitinophagaceae; genus Parasediminibacterium. The sequence goes on along the minus strand of JAYVNQ010000221.1, from coordinate 7,342 downwards.
TTAGGAATAAAAGATTACTTTACAAAGATGGGTTTTACCAAAGCAATCCTTGGAAGTAGCGGTGGTATTGATTCTGCGGTAGTTTTGGCTTTAGCTTGCGATGCTTTAGGTAATGACAATGTGAGAGCTATTTTAATGCCTTCGCCTTACTCAACCGAGCATTCAGTAAATGATGCGGTGGCACTCAGCAAAAACCTAAATAATCCTTACGATATCATTCGTATTAATGATGTTTACCAGGCGTTCATATCTACATTAAAACCAATATTTAAAGACTTGCTTTTTAGCTTGGCAGAGGAAAATATACAAAGCCGCAGCCGTGGTAATTTATTGATGGCTATTGCCAATAAGTTTGGTTATATTCTACTAAACACATCTAACAAAAGCGAGTTAGCAACGGGTTATGGTACACTGTATGGCGATATGGCAGGCGGTTTAGGGGTTTTGGGTGATTGTTACAAACTGCAAGTGTATGCGTTGGCTAAGTACATTAATCGTGATAAAGAAATCATACCCAACCACATAATTATCAAAGCCCCAAGTGCAGAATTACGCCCCAATCAAAAGGACAGCGATAGCTTACCAGACTACGAAGTGTTGGATAAAATCTTATTTCAGTATATAGAAAAACGATTAGGACCAGCTGAAATAAAGGCACAAGGTTTTGACGCTGCAGTTGTAGATAGAACGATAAAAATGGTAAACACCAACGAGTATAAACGGAACCAATTTTGTCCCATTATTCGGGTGTCGCCAAAGGCTTTTGGGGTTGGTAGACGTGTGCCAATTGTAGGTAAATATTTAAGTTAGTATGCTTTATAAAAAGTTCCATTTTAACTGAACAAATATTCTACATCTTCTCTCGTCAAGCTCTTAACAAAACCATCATCATCGGTAATTAAATCACGGGCCAATGCACGTTTCCGGTCTTGTAGTTTGAGAATTTTATCTTCAACGGTATCGGTACAAATCATTCGGTAAGCAAATACATTTTTGGTTTGACCAATACGGTGCGTACGGTCAATTGCTTGTTGTTCAACCGCAGGGTTCCACCAAGGATCAACAATATAAACATAATCTGCAGCAGTTAAATTCAAGCCCACACCACCTGCTTTTAAAGAAATTAGGAACACTCTACATTCATCATTATTCTGGAAATTCTGGATGGCTTTTTCTCTGTCAAGAGCCGATGTACTTCCATCAAAATATTCATAAGATACCCCTAATTCTTTTAAGCGTTCTTTTATTAAAGCCAACATCCCCAAAAACTGAGAGAACACCAAAGCCTTATGGTTACTGATGTTTTCAGTTATTTCACGCCCAATCTCTTCCAACTTAACAGACACATTAGGGTATTTGTCTTGCTCGTTCATAATGTACGGGCTGTCGCAAATTTGACGTAGTTTCATCAAGCCTTGCAAAATGGTTAACTGCGATTTGCCAACACCTTGTGCATCAACTGTACCTAAAATCTTCTCTCTAAAATCATTTCTAAATGCATCGTAAATTTTACGTTGCTCATCACCCATTTCGCAGAAAAGTACCATCTCTTGTTTCTCTGGTAAATCTTTTGCAACCTGTTCTTTAGTTCGCCTTAAAATGAATGGATATAGCAATCTGCGTAAATGTTCTTTCTGTTCTTTCTCGCCAAACTTATCAATTGGCACTGCAAATTCTTGCTTAAAAAATTCAACGCTTCCCAACATACCAGGGTTTAAAAAATTCATCTGTGCAAATATGTCGAACGTATTGTTTTGTAAAGGCGTACCACTTAAACACAAGCGATTTTTTGAGCGTAGTAAACAAGCTGCTTTTGCCACTTTGCTACTCGGATTTTTTATCGCCTGACTTTCATCTAGCACCACATAATCTAAGTTCAATTCTACAAATTGTTTAATGTCGCTACGCAGTGTGCCATAAGTTGTAATGATAACATCAATATGATCTTGCTGCAAATTATCTCGCAACCTACCACCACCCTGGTGAATGTAAAATGTAAGGCTTGGTGTAAATTTTGTAATCTCGTTTTGCCAGTTGTACATTAACGTTGTTGGGCAAACTACCAAGGCTTTTAAGCTGCCGGTTTCTTCCTTTAAATGGTGCATGAAACTCAATGCCTGTATGGTTTTACCTAATCCCATATCATCGGCCAAAATGCCGCCCCATTGCACTTCACGTAAATAATTTAACCACTGAAAACCGCTCTCTTGATAAGGTCGTAAAATGGGTTTTAAATGTGCCGGTGCAGGAATATCTTTAATGGCATAATTCTCTTTTAGCTTCTCGTATTTTTCTTCTAACTGAAAAAATAGCTCTTCTTCATTACGTTCATTATACAGTTCTTCAATTACGCTAAAGTGATATTTACTTAGTTTTATGTTACCACTTTTGCCTTCGCCAACACGGAATAATAAAGAATATTTTTTAATCCATTCTTCTGGTAAAATACCTAATGTGCCATCTTGCAGTTGCACAAATTGTTGCTTATTTACAAGTGCTTTTTTAATGTCGTCAACAGTTACTTGCTGGTCACCAAACAGTATTTGCACCTTGGCATCAAACCAATCAGTATTACTACTAATAAATATTTTAGTAGATGGTTTTGCAGTGTTGAAACGGAAATGCTTTAGGGCATCAAAGCCATACACAGTTACGTTCATATCTTTCACCGCATCTATAAACAAAAAGAACCAATTGTTCTTTAACACATCAGCACCTTTTAACGCCAACGTATTACTATCAACAGGTTTTATAAAGTTTGAGTGTAGATTTTCTATCTTTTGTATAAAGGCTTTTTCTGCTTCAATATTGCGTTGAATAACTAATAATTTTTCAGCAACTGGAAGTATAATTTTCTCTTTATCCGTTTGCTTAATTTCAAAACCTTTATAACTGAACACAGGTTCCAATACCAAATAATCGCCTTTTTCTTTTAGCAATATTTTACAATCTGGCAACACATCGCGTATCTCTTCTTTTTCAAGATTACCAAAGTTTACGTTATAATCTTTAGTTAATGGCAAAATGAAACTTTGTAATTGTTTGGCCCAAGTTGCTTCATCAATTTCCATTTTTCCAGTTGGCAAAAATTTGCTTACAACAGCAATATCTTCGCTACGGTTCCAAGTAAAAAATTGGTTATGATATTGAAACAGCATAACGCCTTCACATTCATTTTCAGTAATGTTCAATTCAGCCGAAGGCAACTTAACATCACACTCAATAGTGTAAATATTATTGGTGTAATTTATTAAAAAAGTTGGGGTGATAAATTCCGATGAAAACTCGGCTAGCTCTAGGTTTGCAGTAGTAAACTGTTTTTTTGCAGGCAAATAAAATAAGAAGTTACTACCAGCTAATTCTGCCAATAGTTTCTTGTATTTTGGTTGCAGATATTCGTGTATCAGGTTACGGGTTTCTTCGGGTAATTCATCATCATGCTGTTGAATAATGTTTTCCCAAATACCACTAAAAGGCGAGTTACGGTTAAGATATTTATTCACCTCGCTTGGTAATAATTTACGCAACTGCTGTACCATCATTTTATCATCTTCATTAAACACTTCTGTATTAATGAATTTGTTGAGGTCTAGCTTTTCAACATTGCCAGTATATTTAGAGAAATCATCGTCGGTTTCACCTTGAATGGCTTCTACTTGTAGGTAGGGATATTGCTGTTCATTGGTAGTAATAACGACGCCTAATTTAAACGGAGCTTTATCTAAAACCTGCTCTTTTATCGCCGTTGCTTCAAACGCTTCATTGGTTTCATGTACAGTGTTTGCAGTACTTATAGGCTTTTCATACACTACAGGCTGTGGCTTTACTTCGCTAGGGATGTTTATCGCAATTACCCTTTTTATTGAGGTATCAAGCACCCGTAAATATGGTTTCCCCTCGGTGTAAGTAAACTCAAATTTACCTTTTAAATTATCATCTAAGCTATACCCATAAATACTTAACAGCTTATTTTTTACGGCATCCCAATTTCTGATTGTATCAAAATAATTTACCCCTTTTGCTTTTAATAATTGTAAGAAAACAATGGTTTTATGTACACATAATGGGTGCTTTGAATCGCTATTGCAAGTGCAGCTTGTATCAAAATTTCGCTCTTCATTTTTTAGGATTAGCAAATTATAAATAATGCCTCCCATCTCTACATTAGCAGTTACACGTTCATCTTTAGCGTTGGCTATTTTGGCTTTTTTATCTTGCAAAAAATTCTCTGCGGTAATAAAACTTTCGGGTGAAGACAACATCCGTATCATCTTCATATCCAACAATTTCATTTTTACAACCGTGTGTTTTTGATCGTATACTAACTCACGTTCGCCCAACATATTCTTGTCGAGCATTTCTTGCATGGTAAACAATGCACCAGCTTTGTGGCGGCATATTTCGCTTAAATTGTAAGGGCAAGTACAGCGTAGTTTTAGTGTGGAAGGATCTTTAAATTGCGTGATATAAACCTTGTAGTAAGTAGAATAACTATCATCTTTTACACGAAAATTTACCGATGCCATCAACTCATCGTATTCCATTAGTTCAACATTGCCAAGAGCATGGATTTTTTTGCCACGTCTGATTACTTCCTCCGAACCATTGTTATAGATATGTTTAACGAGATACGGTAAAGCCATGTTTGGTTGTAAATTGATATTGACGATTGGCAGAAAACCAACCCATTTGCGAAAAATGCAATTTACAAATGTAAAGGAATGATTGTGAGAGTATAAAGTATTTATTAAAAGCTGTGGATGAAATGTTTGTTAGTATTTGTTAATAGAAATTTAGAAGCTGTTTGAGTTAATTGTTTAGAAATGGTTATTGCTAAGAGGATTTATACTTTAAATATTTGGTATTACAACGCAAAAATATTTCAATAAAAAAAGCTGAAACATGTACAGTAGTGCTAGAGATTGTTATGGCATATTAAAGTTTTACTGTAATGGTCTTTATTTGAGTTTGAAGCAACATATTCCGTAAACTAAATACAGCTTTGAACTAATGCTGATATAACCTAAAGAAAAGCATGGTAATAATATTTAATTCAGCATTTAGTTTATTCCCAGATTATCCAAATATTTATAACCAGTTCCTGTATTTAGTAGCAATATAGTTTCAGAAGAATCTATTTTCTTAAGTCTTCTTAAGTGCAATAATGCTTTCCATGTTGCAGCACCTTCTGGTGAAATTATTAAGCCTTCTGTTTTTGCAATTTCTTTTACACCATTTATGATTTCTTCTTCATTAACTGCAAAGGCAATTCCATTAGATTCTTTTAAAACTTGAAGCATCATGTCCATACCAAAAGGGTAAGGCACTGCTAAACCATTGGCAATGGTAGGTTGAGGAATAAAATTTTCTTTCCAGTTAGCACCATCTTTTAGTGCATGTAATATAGGGGCACATTTGGTAGATTGTATAGCTATCATTCTTGGTAAACGACCAGTGATCCATCCCATGGCTTTCATTTCTTTAAATGCTTTCCAAATGCCAATTAATCCTGTACCGCCACCTGCCGGATAAATAATTACATCTGGTAATTGCCAATCTAGTTGTTCGGCAATTTCATAACCCATTGTTTTTTTGCCTTCCAAACGATAGGGCTCTTTTAAAGTAGATATATCAAAATAATCATTGTTTTTATTTAATTCAGCAACTTTTTTAGCACAGTCGTTTATTAAGCCATCAATTAAAACAAGTTCAGCCCCATACAATTTGCATTCTTGCTTAAAAATTTCTGGTGTATGCCTTGGCATTACAACAGTACATTGTATATCTGCTTTAGCACAATACGCTGCTAAAGCCCCACCAGCATTGCCAGCAGTAGGTATTATGCATTGCTCTATATTAAATTCCTTAGCTTTTGACACGGCAACACTTATTCCTCTTGCTTTAAAAGAGCCTGTAGGATTGCTAGACTCATCCTTCATTAATAAATTATCAAAACCATGTTTTTGTGCAAGTTTATTTAATGAGAATAGAGGAGTCATTCCTTCCCCAAGCGAAATAATATTTTCTTTTTTTACTACAGGTAACATTTCTGCATATCTCCACATAGTTGAATTACGAAACCTGAGTTGAGATTTTGGAAAATTTAATTCTGAATCATATTCTACAATTAAAGGCTTATTGCAGCAGGTAGCATAGGTATGTGGCTGAGATAATGAATACTGTTTATCGCAATTAGAACAATGAAGAGATTTGGCGAATGTAAATGGCTTCGTTAATGTTAACATTTGGTAAAAGTAAAATGGAGACCATAACATTTACAATCTAAATAATTATAGGGTATAACCTTTAGTTATGTGTCTTTTTTGCAGAAACGAATAAAAGCCTTATTTAGCTCGTTATTATCTGTACCATGACGCTGAATAAAAAAGAAGTTTCTAACGATTTGAAATTGATCAATTTTAATAGAAACTAAATCTCCATCTCTTAATTCTTTTGTTATAGAACCCTTTGGTAAAAAGCCTAAGCAATTGTCCTCTCTCAAAAAATTTTTAAGTGCTTCTGTGCCTGCAAGGCGTACACTTACTTTTAAATCCGATAGCTGGATTCCATTTTTTGCTAAGTTATATTTCAAAGCTGCAAGTGTACCAGAGCCTTGTTCTCTTAACACAATTGGATAGTTCTTAATTTCTTGTACAGTAAGCATTCTTTTTTTTGCAATGGCACTTTTTGAACTACAAACAGCAACCACTTCATCTGTCATAAATGGCTGATACAGAATGGAGGAGTTCTTTTTCTTGCCTTCAACAATACCAATATCAATGTCTTGATCTATTAATGCTTTAACTATAGTGTCTGTATTTCTGTTGAGTAAGCTAATCTTTACCTCAGGATATTTTTGATGAAATTCAGATAAAACTTTAGGGATAATATAGAGTGCTACAGTAGTACTTGCTCCTAATTTTAATTGACCTTTTGCTTTTAAATGATCTTTAAGAATACTTAATTCAAACTCCAATTGATTTTGAATTTTTTTTGCTTCTTTTAAACGAGTGTATAAAAGATTGCCACCCTCACTTAAATAAATAGCATTTCCCTTTCTCTCAAAAAGAGTGGTTTTATAATATGCTTCAAGTATTTTCATGTGCTTACTAATGGCAGGCTGACTAATAAAAAGTATTTCACTTGCTTTAGAAAAACTAAGCTGTGTTGCTACTTCAATAAATATTTCATGACGTGTAGAAAGCATAGTAATAATTGGAAAAATTAACGTACTTAATTTGTATTAAGTAGTCTGTCATAATTAACTTATAAAATGCCCAAACATTTTAGTATATAAATTCAGTGTATTTGATGATTTCTGCGGTCAGAATTAGTATAAGAT
>JAYVNQ010000220.1:0-3722 GCA_043758365.1 Chitinophagales bacterium | reverse complement strand
GCTATACTAATATGAATTATTACACAGCACGCAATAAACAAATTGGGCAATTTGAACTAGATAATGGGCAGTACAATTACGTAACCGGTAGCACAGGTTTTGCCCATGGTGCTGCTATGATGATTAGCCGACATGCTATTGAAAAAGTAGGGGTAATGGCTGAAAATTTTTTTTTGTATTACGAAGAGTTAGATTGGTGTGCAAGAATGAAAAATGCCGGTTTTGATATAATGGTAAATCTAGAAGCTATCATTTACCATAAAGAATCTATTTCTGTGGGCAAGCAAAGTGCCTTAAAAGAATATTTTATGAATCGTAATAGAATATTGTTTGAACGTAGAAATGCTTCGTCTTTTGAGTTTTTGGTATTTAGTATTTATTTTATTGTAATAGTTACGCCACGTAATATCATCAACTATATCAAACACAAACAATTTGGCTTTATTAAGTGGCTGTTAAAAGCCATATGGTGGAATATTACCAACAATGTGAACAGCCAAAAACTTGGTTATCCTTTAAAATAATTTATATGACCATCATCTTCTGGATAAGTCTTTTTATTATTTTTTATACCTACGTTGGTTATGGCATTTTGTTATATGTTTTAATACGCATAAAGAGATTGTTTGTAAAGCCAATGCATTTAATTGATGGCAGTTTCACACCAACCTTAACTCTAATAGTTGCCGCCTACAACGAGGCCTATATAATTGAAAAAAAGATACTAAACACGCTACAACTTATTTACCCGAAAGACAAGCTGCATATCATATTTATAACCGATGGCTCAACTGATAATACACCAAATATTATTTTTAATTATCCTCAAATTCAACTACTACATAAAGATGGCAGAAGCGGTAAAATAAATGCCGTACACAGAGCAATGAATGACGTAAAAACAGAGATAGTTGTATTTACAGATGCTAATACTTTTTTAAACGAAAATGCGTTGTTGCGTATTGCCAAGCATTATTCTAACCCTAAGGTGGGTGCGGTTTCTGGCGAAAAGCGTGTAGGTATACGAACCAGTTCTGATGCAACTGCTGGTGAGGGTTTTTATTGGAAATACGAATCTGCTTTAAAGAAATGGGATGCTGAACTGCACTCAGTTGTTGGAGCTGCAGGTGAGCTGTTTAGTGTACGAACTGACTTATATGTAGCGGTAGAACCAGATACTTTGTTAGACGATTTTATGATATCGATGAAAATAGCCATGAAGGGTTTTAAAATTGCTTACGACCCAGATGCTTATGCCCTAGAATCATCATCACAAAATTTGAAAGAAGAGTACAAACGTAAAGTGCGTATTGCTGCTGGTGGTATTCAATCTATTATCAGAACTAGCAAATTGTTTAATCCATTTTTTATGCCTTTGTTGGGCTTTCAATATATTAGTCACCGTGTACTACGCTGGACGATTACACCTTTTTTAATGATTTTAGTGATATTCTTAAATGTCTATTTGTTGTACACTAATTTCAGTTTGATATTAGCAATAATTTTGTTGGGGCAATTTGGGTTTTATAGCTTAGCCACGCTTGGTTGGCTATTAGAAAGTAAAGAGGTACGCATAAAAATCCTTTTCATTCCATACTATTTTTGTTTTATGAATTTTTGTGTGCTAGCAGGAATTTATCAATACTTTTTTACAAAAAAGCAAACTGTTTTGTGGGATAAAGCCAAAAGAAAAGAAAATATTTAGTTTTACTGTCGCCACTTAAATGTGTTTATCAAGTGCCGTACATCCTCAACTAAAAAGCTGTTTACAATACCTAACGAATCTGCATTTGGCGTAGTATTAAAGTACAAAGCACCACGCAAAAAATGGGTAGTACTGTCTGTTAGAAAAAACTGATTAGCTGTAGCAACATCACCACCTACATTAAAAAACATACCGTGAATGTTGTTAGGTGTTACCATTAGCGAGTCATCAATTGATGCTGCTTTGGTACTATGCTTACTCGTCATTTTAAATGCATCGTTTAGCAGTGTATCAAACTTATTTTTACCAATTTGTTTGTAACTAATATACATTCTACCTTCAAACTGCGGAAAGTCAATATTTATCCACCACGGGTTTTCTGTAGCTTCTCCAAAAAAGGTAGAATCCTTTACCACATTGGCATACAAAGGATATTCAAAGGTATAAGGATATCCTAGTTTATTAAAAAGTTGGTATTTTTTTTTAGGAAAATCTATTTTAAAATAACCTCTTGGTTTTGGTACATAAATGCTGTTGCAAGCTGTAATTAGGAGATAGGAAATAGGAAATAGTGTTGCAATAATTATCTTTTTATTAAACGCATGACTCATAACTCATAATTTAAAATAGCCCTCTCTTACTCACTAACTTGTGGCTTAATATTCACCTTAATTTTCTGAATACGATTTTTTACAACCTCTAAAACTGTAAATTCAAAATCGCCGCAAGGCACCACTTGCTGGGCAACAGGTATTTCGCCAGCTAATTCTAAAACCAAACCAGCCAACGAATCGCTTTCGCCCTTTACGGCATCAAACGTATTAACCACCAAATCCATAGCCTTACAAACATCATTTAACATTGTACGCCCTTCAAACAAATAATTATTATCATCAATTTTTTTAAAATCTACCTCTTCTTCATCAAACTCATCTTTAATATCGCCAATTACCTCTTCTAAAATATCTTCTAATGTAACAATACCACTTGTGCCACCAAACTCATCAACTACTACTGCAAAATGGGTACGTTTTGTTTGAAATTCTTTCAGTAAATCTTCTATCATTTTTTGTTCATGCACAAAAAAAGCTTGCCGAATTAATGTGTGCCAATCAAAATTATCTGGCTGCTCTAAATGCGGAATTAAATCTTTGGTATGTATCATACCTACAACCTTATCTAAATCTTCTTCGTACACAGGTAATCGGCTGTAATGCAGGTCGCCAACTAGTTTTAGCAAATCAGGAAAAGTAGTTTCTTTATCAATTCCATTCACATCAACTCGTGTTTTCATTACCTGTTTTACAGTAATGTTGCCAAACTTTATAATGCCTTTTAAAATGTTTTTTTCTTTTACAGATGCATCGGTGCCAGATGTTAAATCAATGGCATGGTCAAGTTCTTCTAAACTATAAGGGTTGTTTTTATTTGATAACCTTTTTTCTATAATGTCGCTATATTTTACCAACCAAGTACTCATTCTTTTACAAGTATAAAATACCAATTCTATAAGTGGTCCAGCTTCTTTTGCAAAGTGTATATTATTTTGTGTTGCCAATACCTTTGGCATTATTTCGCCAAATAATAATAAAAAAAATGTTACAGAAACAACTTTAATTACAAACTCTAGCCAGGCAGCATCTGCCTTTGCAAAATCAAAGGCATTACTAATTAAGATATTAGAAATAATAATTATGGCTATATTTATAAAGTTATTGGCTATTAACAAAGCCCCAAGTAAAATTTTGGGTTGTTCTAGTAAATCAATAATGCGTTTGTAAGACCCTTGCTGTTTGGTTTTTAGCAAATTAATATCCTTGTAGGTAAGCGAAAAAAAAGCTACTTCTGAGCCACTTAATACAAACGAAAAAAACAACAATGTAAGTAATATGATAATTAATACAGTAGTGCCTTGCATGTTAATGTTTGCAAGAAACGCTATATACAAATTGAGAAGATGCAGTACGGAGTGATAGTCCAAAGCCAATGGTTTAATTAAAAATAACATTAAGAACAT
>JAYVNQ010000219.1:0-11487 GCA_043758365.1 Chitinophagales bacterium | reverse complement strand
GTGCTTTGCTACAGAATATTATACTTTAAATAATATGATTGATGTTGGTTGGCAGATGATACAATTTAGACTGCACTAACAACTGTCAACTAACAACTGTCAATTAATATGTACTACCTTGTTTTCGCCATATTTTACCTTTTGTCTCTGTTGCCGTGGTTTGTGATTTATGCAATTAGCGATGGCTGTTATTTTTTAATTTATTATGTATTTAAGTATCGCAAAAAAATTGTAATGGATAATTTGCTGATTGCTTTTCCAGAAAAAACCGAGTCAGAAAGAACACGCATTGCAAAGAACTTTTACAAGGGATTTACAGATAATTTTATTGAATTGATTAAACTAGTTTCTATATCTGAAAGCGAGATGAAAAAGCGCTTTGTAATTAATATAGAAGTAGTAAACGAACTGGTTGAAAAGCATGAACGCGTACACCTAATTACGGGGCATTATTTTAACTGGGAATTTGCAAACTTAGCTGTTGGTTTAATTAGTAAATTTCCTTTTGTGGTGGCTTACAAACCAGTATCCAATAAAGTGTTTGATAGATTGATGTACCATATCCGTTCGAGGTTTGGAACTAAGTTGGTTTCATCTACCAATTTTGCTAAAGATTTTCAGCCCTTATCTAAAAGTAATTATGCGTTAATTTTAGTAGCCGATCAAAATGCCTTTAACCCATCAAAAGCATACTGGATAAATTTCTTCGGCAAAAAAGTGCCCTTGGTAAAAGGGCCAGAGCGTGGTGCGAAAATGAATAATCTACCCATTGTTTATACAGAGTTTTATAAAGTAAAAAGAGGGTTTTACAAAGGTAATTTTGAGTTAATAACCACTACCCCAAATGATTATAAGGACGGAGAAATAACCAAGATATTAATTAAAAAAATAGAGGATTCTATTAAGAAAGAACCCTCTAATTATTTGTGGAGTCACCGCAGGTGGAAACACCAATTTAACCCAGAGCAGCACAGTCGTTTAGTGATTGACTAATAATGTTTTCTTTTGTACGTTTACACATTTAAAATTTGTAAATCAATCAATCGTATAACTCATATCACCACCTTTTTCGTCTTTCAATTGCACACCAAGTGTTGCTAATTCATTACGAATTCTATCGCTAGTTACAAAGTCTTTTTTTGCCTTGGCATCTTTGCGTAAAGCAATTAATAAATCCATAATGCCTCTTAATTTTTCGCCACCAGTTTCGTCATGTTTTAAACCAAATACGTCTTCTATAAAAGCTGTCATTTGTTGTTGCAAACGCTTAAGGGTATTGGGTTGTAATGCATCAGATGCAATATGTTTATCTTTAATACCATTAATTATTGGCGCCAGTTCAAACATATTGGCTAATACTTTTGCGGTATTAAAATCATCGTTCATAAACTCATCAAACTCGTCTACAAGCTTGTTTACTTTATCATCAATTTCTGTTGCTGGTAGCTGATTGCTGGTTACTGGCTTTTCGCCCACCAACTCCCAACTCCGAACTTCCAACTTCTTCAAATTTTCATACGCTTCCCACAACCTTTTAAATGCTTTCTCAGATGCTTTTAAAGCATCGTTTCCAAAATCTAACGTGCTTCTGTAATGGCTTTGTAAAATGAAAAAACGAATAGTCATTGGGTGATAAGCCTGCTCCAACAAAGGATGCGAACCAGTGAACATTTCACTCAGTTTAATCACATTATTATAACTCTTACCCATCTTGCGACCATTAATGGTAATCATATTGTTATGAATCCAATATTTAGCCATGGTTTTATGGTTCACTACGGCACTTTGGGCTATCTCACATTCATGGTGCGGAAACTGTAAATCCATGCCGCCACCATGTATATCAAATTCATCGCCCAAATATTTATTACTCATGGCACTGCACTCTATATGCCAACCCGGAAAACCATCACCCCAAGGGCTTGGCCATCGCATAATATGTTCTGGTGGGGCATTTTTCCAAAGTGCAAAATCTGCCTTAAAACGCTTCTCATCTTGGTTATCCAAATCCCTTGTAGTATCTAATTGATCCTCTAAGTTTCTACCGCTTAGCATACCATACGGCATCCCTAATTTAGAAAAATCGGTATTATATTTTTCTACATTAAAATACACAGAACAGTTTGCCACGTAAGCATAGCCATCTTTTATAATTTTTTCAATCATTACAATTTGCTCTACAATATGGCCCGTGGCTGTTGGTTCTATACTTGGCGCAATGGTATTAAACTCGTTCATTGCCCAATGAAAAAGGTTGGTATATTTTTGCACTAATTCCATCGGCTCTAGCCTTTCTAGTAATGCTTTTTTACTTATTTTATCCTCAGCCTCTTTACCTTCTTCTTCAAAATGTCCAGCGTCTGTAATGTTGCGTACGTAACGTACTTTATAGCCTAAATACTTTAAATATCGATGTACAAAATCAAAGGTTATATAAGGCCTTGCATGACCTAGATGGCTTTCGCCACTAACGGTTGGGCCGCAAACGTACATGCCCACATGGCCATCGGTAATACTTTTAAAAACTTCTTTTTTTCTGCTTAATGAGTTATATACTTTTAAAGACATGATGGTCTATTGATATTTGATAAAATAAGAGGGAACAAGATCGCTACAAAAATAGCGGATGGCTGTATCAGCAAAAGCAAGAGTATATAGTGTAGATAAATGTCATTACATAACAAATATAAGCGCTGACTAATTATTTAGCGTTTTGGTTTTAAAATAAGATCTGTTACCAACATAATATGGTCGCTTAAGCCTTCGTCTTCCATATCAAATTGTAGTATATCAAATCGGCTATCTGGCAAAACATAATCTATGCGAAGGGTTGGTGCAATTGATATAAAACTTCTACCAATGCCAAAGCCCTTTTTTAAAAATGCATCTTGTTTTTCGCCCTTAATAGTAAAGTATGTGTAGCTATTTGGCACATCATTGAAATCGCCGCAAACTATTGTTGGGTAAGGACTTTGAGCCGTTGCGGCTTGTACAATATCTGCCTGATCACCCCGCCTTTTAAAAGCCGGTTTCATTTTATTAAATACATTTTTTGATGCGTTTAATGCATCTTCTTCCTGCTCTTTTATTTTGTCAATATCATCGTAATCATTCTTTTTAAACTTGAAAGATTGTAGGTGAGTTGTATAAATTCTAATGGTATCGTTTCCTTTAATAATATCAGCAAAAATTAGGCTCTCTGCTTTGGGATATTCTATTTTTCCAGTATCTATAATTGGGTATTTTGAAAAAATAATACAGCCAGAAAAATAAGTATTAATGCTTCTTTTATAATCTTTAGAAAAATAATGGTAAGGATATGTGCTGCTAAATAGCCCGATATTGTTACCCGCTTCCGTGTTAGAATTATTAAATTCTTGCAAACAAATTACATCGGGATTTAGCTTTTTAATGCTCTCTGCAATATCATTTGGCACTAATTTTTTTACTAGTTTATCGGTGGTTAATCCATTAAAGCTTTGTACGTTCCAGTCAACAACACGAAGAGTTTCCACCGTTTTTTCTTGTTTAAAAACCGCTTTAAAATGATAGGCAAATATTACCAAAATTTGTTGGTACCCTATTAATAAAACTACTAACGGTAGCAACGCCCATTTGGGTTTTGCGAATAACCAAAATATCAACGCAAATTGTAATAATAAAATCAAATATGGTGCTGCCAACCCCGCAAAACCAACCCACCAAAAGTTGGCAGGGCTTAAAAATGGCACCAAGCAAACATGCAAAAAAGCTATGCTCACAATTACAGTAAGTATTAATATAAAAGTTTTAAAAATAGACCTACCTAAGCTTTTTGCCATGCCTTAAAAATAGCAAAAAATGTTAAGGAAAAGCAATATCTATTAACAAAGGAAAATGATCGGACGCTTTTAATTTAGGGCAATAGTATTGGGTGGCTTTTAATTGGGGATGCAGCAATGCAACATCTATACGTAAAGTTGGTGAAAGCCCATCGTACGTTGCACCCCAGCCAAAACCATTTTGTAAAAAAGCATCGTTTAGGCCTTTGCTAATATGCTGGTAAACATAGCTTGATGGTACAGAATTTAAATCAGCACAAAACACAAAAGGCCTTTTGCAAGCAGTTAATTGCTGCTTTATTAATTGTGCTTGACGTATATGAATTGAGTCGAAATAAGCAATTGTTTCAAACTTTGTTTTATTAAAAAGTATAGATGTGTCATCCTGCACAAAAGTATAATCCCAACCGTTCGATTTTCTTTCACTATTTAGGTGCATAGACCGTAAGTGTGTGTTATAAAACCTAATTGTTTTTGTTGGAAATTTTACATCGGCGTAGTTTAAATGTTCTGGATAATCGGGCCAATCATAGCGGGTTCTGCCAGTATCAACTATTGGAAATTTTGAAAAAATAGCTGTTCCATAGCTTTCTTTTGAAGGCGAAGTATTGTAAAACATATCTACTGAAAAATAGTAGTATGGATAGTGCAATGTGTCTTTAATGTACTTAGCACTTGAATAGTAGCCTACGCCTTCGGGATAATCACGATAATCTTGAAAACACAAAACGTCTGCATCGGATTTTTTTATAAAATCCAATATTTTCCTGCGTGGTGCGTCTGCCTTATCAGATTGTACTTGGTTATCTACAAAGTCGTTCACATTCCATGATAATAATCTAAATGTATTAGGCTTTTTATCTTGTAAAAATATTTTTGTAAAATGTAACGCCGTGGTAGAAAAAATATTTTTATAGCCAATAAAAATCAATAGAAAAAACAACCAAGTGTATTTTTTTACAACAAAAAAGCTGACAATACAACAAGCCAACATTGCCAACAACAAATAGGGAAAAACCAAAGCAATATAAGTGTAACAATTGAAGTTAATGGGGTTGATATAAGGCGTTAAACTACCAGCCAAATAAACAATAGCAACTATAATAATAATTGCTGTAGAAATTTTTTTAAAAATAAATGAAAAGCTTAATGCCATTGGATATTAGAGTTCTTCTTTACTGGCACGTTTTAAAAATTCCTTTTCCTCTGTAGTTAATAAATGGTAGCCTTCTTGATTAATTTTATCTAAAATCTCATCTAGTTTTTGTTGTGTAAGATTGGGTGTTTTCTTAAACGGCTGAGCGGTATTTTTATAAAATAACCTGTCTTTTTCTTTATTGGCTACATGCTTTTTTTCGGGGTTAAACAAATCATCTAGCCAGTTCCAAAACGTGTGCATCCAGCTACCTAAATCCTTACCGTTACCAAGTTGTTTTACAAACAAATAACCCATACCGCCGCCAGCCAAATGTGCCACGCCTGTACCTGCACTACCGCTACCAATAGATGCATAATCTACCGCCACAAAAACTAAGGTCAAAACCCACAAAGGAATGCCGCCATTTATCAATGGAAAAATACGATAATCGGGGGCTAAAGTAGTAGTAGCAACAGCTACAGCCATCAAGCTTGCACCTGCACCAATCATATCGGGTGTTGTATCAACACTTTTGGCTAATACCGGGAAAATATTATTGGTTAATAGAAAAAAAACAGCCCCGATTACTCCACCATAAATGTAAATAGGGATTAGCTTTTGATTCCCTGTAAGATCTTGCAAAATGTAGCCAAAGCCCCAAAGCCATAACAAGCTACTTATTAAACCCCAAACACTATAATGGGTAAAGAAGTATGTGAAAATTACCCATGGTTTGATGGCTAATTTTTCTAAAGAGGCTGGCAATGTGAACCAATTTACTATTTGGCGATAAAAAAATTCATCAGGAATATCGGATAGACTGTAAACTATTTTTAAAAAATTTAATAAAATAAACATGCTGGCATTAATAATAATGAGCCAAGTTAAGGCGTTGCTATCTTGACCTAGTAATGGTATTCGGCGTTGTTTATAATCGGGCACTTTAATAAATATTTTTATAAAGATAATTGAGCTTTGGACTCCTAAAAAGAATCCAATTTTCTACACAATTAATAAAACGTTTTTCGGTTGTTTTTGTTCCAAAAATAAACCATTATAAAACCAATTAACGCACCGCCCAAATGTGCTACGTGTGCAATATTATCGCCAGCTGAATTGCGCACGGCACTAAATAATTCAATTAAAATATACCCAGGAATGGCCCATTTTGCTTTTAGTGGAATTATGTAGTAAATTAAAAAAACTGTATTTGGAAACAAGTAGGCAAACGCTGTTAAGCAACCAAAAACTGCACCCGATGCACCAAGTGTTCCTTGACTTAAAATGGCGGTAACGGTGGCCCTGTCGGCTTCTTGATCTTCATAACTAAGCGATTGAAATGATTTTAGTAACTGTTCATTTTCAAAATATAAAACACCCATGTGGCAAAATGCTGCACCCAAACCACAGATGATATAAAAAGTTAAAAACCGTTTCGGCCCCCACAAAGTTTCCAGTGTAGAACCCAACATCCACAAGGGCAACATGTTAAAAAGTAAGTGCCAGAAATCGCCGTGCATAAACATATGCGTTATCAATTGCCAAGGCTGAAATAATTGGCTTTGCCAAGTGTGTAATGCAAACTTATCTTCTAACGAAAATGGCAATTGACTACCCAGTGTTTTTTGCGCCAAAAAAACCAAGGCATTAATAATTAGTAGGTTTTTAACAATTATTGGTAATACTTCAAATCTGTTTGGTCTAAACTGCATACCCTTAATCCCTAAAGGGAAATTGTTTGTATTAAATCCATCGTCTGGATTTAAGTTTTTAAATTCATAAAACCGCACCTTTGCTTCCCTTTAGGGGTTGGAGGTATTTTTCAATTTTAACTGTACCACATTTTCAATATGGTGTGTGTGTGGAAACATATCTACTGGTTGAATTTTTGTTATTATATATTTTTCATCTAACAATGCCAAATCTCTTGCCTGCGTTGCAGGATTACAGCTTACATAAACAATAATTGGTGCTGCAATATCCAACAATTTTTTAACCAATTTTTCGTGCATACCAGCCCTTGGTGGGTCGGTAATTATCACATCTGGCCTACCATGTACAGCAAAAAAAGCATCATTACAAATAGTTATCACATCGCCTGCCGTAAAAAAAGAGTGATTAATGTTGTTTAACGCTGCATTTTCGTGTGCATCTTTTATAGCATCTTCAATCAACTCAACTCCAATAATTTTTTTGGCTTGTTGGCTACAGAAAATACCAATACTGCCTGTGCCGCAATACAAATCGTACACGGTTTGTGTGCCATCCAATTCCGCAAAATCTCTTGTTATTTTGTACAGTTTTTCGGCTTGTTTGGTATTGGTTTGAAAGAAAGATTTTGGGCTTATTTTAAATTGGAATTCTTCTAATTTTTCTATGATAAAGCCTTTGCCATACAATGTTTCAGGCTCTAAATCGTAAATGCTATCATTAAATTTTCGGTTAATAGTTACGAGTAAAGTTGTTATTTCAGGAAACAGACTTAACAGATGGTCTTTCAGTTGATTCTGCATTTTTTTGTCCTCAAAACCTAGCACAATATTCAACATTATTTCGCCCGTTGTTGCAATGCGAATCACCATATTTCGCAACCAACCTTCGTGGGCTTTTACATTGTGAAACGAGTAACCCTTTTCTTTTGCAAAACTTACAATCGCTTTACGAATGTGGTTGGTTGGTTCTTCTTGCAAATGGCACACATCTATTTCTACCACTTTATCAAACTGCCCTTTTGCATGAAAACCTGCAGCACCACTCATCGTTTCAATTTCTTCTGTGGCTTTGCCAGCAGCTCGTAATTGTTGAAACTCTTCTTTTGGTATAAAACGCCTTGTAGCAAATGTAAATTCAAGTTTATTTCTATATTCTCTAGTAGCATCTGCACCTACAATTGGTAGCATTTCTGGCAGGGCAATTTTACCAATACGGCTTAAATTATCAGCTACTTGCTGTTGTTTAAAAATCAGTTGTTGGGCATAAGGTAGCATTTGCCATTGGCAGCCACCACATACGCCAAAGTGTTTGCAGAAAGGCGTTACACGGTCTGCCGAATATTTTTTAAATTGTAAAGGATACGCTTCAGCCCAGTCTTTTTTGTTTTTCCCAAGTTGAATATCTACAATATCGCCAGGTACAGTATGTTATATAAAAATCACTTTACCATCAACACGAGCAATACTTTTGCCTTGGGCAGCGTAGCTTTCTACCAACACATCTTCTAAAATAACTGGCTTCTTAAATTTTCTCACTAGTTGCTTTTATGATTTTTTCTCGCAGATTACACAGATATCGCAGAATTTTAAAATCAGTGTAAATCCTTTTCAATCTGCGTAATCCGTGTTCCTATCCTCTTCTAATTAATTACTGAATTTCCAAAATACTTATGCAACACTTTTGGCAAATAAATACCATCTGCTGCCTGATTATTTTCTAACAAACAAGCCACAATGCGTGGCAAAGCCAAAGAGCTACCGTTTAATGTATGCACCAATTGCATTTTACCAGCTTCATCTTTATAACGGCATTTCATGCGGGTGCTTTGAAAATTCTCAAAATTACTTACAGAACTTACTTCTAGCCAACGTTGTTGTGCAGCACTATACACTTCAAAGTCGTAGGTAATAGCACTTGCAAAACCCATATCGCCACCACATAAACGTAAAATACGGTATGGCAATTCGAGGGCAATTAACAAGCTTTCTACATGTTTTACCATTTCATCCAAAACCTCGTAGCTTTTACTAGGCTCAACTATTTGTATAATCTCTACTTTCTCAAATTGATGTACACGGTTTAAGCCACGCACATCTTTACCATAACTACCAGCTTCTCGCCTGAAACAAGGGCTGTAAGCCGTCATTTTTATTGGCAACTCCGTTTCTTTTACAATCGTATCACGGTAAATATTGGTAACCGGCACTTCTGCCGTAGGTATCAAATACAAGTTATCTTCTGTAGCATGATACATTTGCCCTTCCTTATCTGGCAACTGGCCAGTAGCATAAGCACTAGCCTCATTTACCATAAATGGCGGCAAATATTCGGTATAGCCAGCCGCAGTATTAACATCTAAAAAGTACTGAATTAAACTACGTTGCAACTTAGCACCCTTACCAATATATACAGGAAAACCGCTCCCTGTTATTTTGTTGCCCAATTCAAAATTGATGAGTTTGTATTTGTCTAATAAATCCCAATGTGGTACAGCACCTTCTGGCAAAGTTGGCTTGCTACCACCTTCACGCACCACTACATTTTCTTCTGGTGTTTTGCCTAAGGGTACTTCTTGCGCTGGCAAATTGGGTAGTTGCACCAATGCATCTTGTAATTGCTTTTCTACAATTGCTAACTGGTCTAAAAATCCTGCCACTTGTAACTTGAACCTTGCAACTTGAACCTTTGCTTCTTCAGCTTCTTCCTTTTTGCCTTGCCCCATTAATTTGCCAATTTCCTTAGAGGCTGCATTAATGGAAGCTTGGGCATTATCGTAACTAAGTTGTAAACTCTTTCTTTCGTCGTCTAATGTAATAATTTCATCAACCAGTTCTGGCTGCTTGAAATGCTTCACTGCCAAACGCTCTTTTACCCAAGTTGGGTTGTTGCGCAGCACACTTACTTGTAACATGTTTCTGTGAATTTTGGTGCAAATATAGACCACTGATTATTGTGATGGGTAGGATTGGTTTGATAGACCGAAAGTCGGAGAGCTTGAAAGCCAGAAAAATTGGGATAAATTAGTGCTTCATCAAAATTGACCACTTTTTAATCATATAAATTCATTTCAATCACAATAATCAGCGGTTTACATTTGCCACATGTTAGCATCAGATGATTTACAGCAACGTTGGTGGGCTTTAGAAGCTAAATTGCTAGAAAGATTTGGCAAAAAGCCCGATATGGAAGCAATTTTATTTTTAATTGGTTTACAAGAAACGGGTTTTGAAGAACAGAAAATAAGTAAAGAACAAAAGCAAGATTTAATGCATGTGGCAGTTTGCACTTTGCTACAACCAAGTGGTTATTTTATATTAGAAGGTAAAGACCCCGACAATTGGCCGCACTTTAAACAATTAAAAGAAATGCCTGGTTATGGCTTAATAGAACAAGAGAATATTTTAAAAGATCATGTTCTATTATATTTTAATCAAATGGGATTTTAAAGCACTAATTAATTCAATTTCACTAATTACACGAATGTATGATTAGATATTACCTCTCCATTTTAGTCTTCGTGGCTTTTGTTTCAGCTAATGCACAAACACAATTGCCCAGCAAAAAAACAGTTCCTACAAAAAAGATCCATGCATCAATTCTAAAAACCTCGCCTACACCAAAAGAACAATTAGTAGAAATTTCCACTAATTATGGTGTAATGGTTGCCAAATTATACAATCAAACTCCTTTACACAGAGATAATTTTATCAAACTAATAAAACAAGGTTTTTACGATAGTTTGTTGTTTCATAGGGTAATTAAAGAGTTTATGATGCAAGGTGGCGACCCAACTAGTAAATATGCAACCGATACAACCAAAGTAGGTGGTGGTGCTGCAACCGGCGAAAAAATACCCGCTGAAATTATATCAAATATTTACCATAAAAAAGGCGCTTTGGCCGCTGCAAGAGATGGCAACCCTGCAAAAGCGAGCAGCACTTGCCAGTTTTATATTGTGCAAGGCAAAAAGTACGATTCTACACAATTGCAAACCACTTTTAATAGTAGGGTAAAGGTTGCAAACCCAGCATTTAATTTTTCAGCAACACAAAAAGAAGTGTACGAACGGATTGGTGGTACGCCACAATTAGACCAAAGCTATACTGTATTTGGTGAGGTAATTAGCGGTTTAGACGTAATAGATAAAGTAACAACAGCGCCTACAAAACCTGGTGATAGACCTATTGAAAATATTAGAATGAAAATTAGGTTATTGAATTAGTTGCGGTAATGAAAATTTATCTCAATATTTGTAATTCTAAATTTATACCTCATGAATTTTCCTTCAAACTTGCGTTATACAAAAGATCACGAATGGGTAAGTCTTGACGGCAATATTGCCACAGTGGGCATTACAGATTTTGCACAAGGCGAGTTGGGCGATATTGTTTATATAGATGTAAATACTGTTGGTCAAGAATTAAAGGCAGAGGAGGTGTTTGGTACAGTTGAAGCAGTAAAAACAGTAAGTGATTTATTTTTACCAATTGCAGGTACTATAACCGAGGTAAATGCATTGCTGTTAAAGCAGCCAGAACTTGTAAATACCGATCCTTATGGTGATGGTTGGATGGTAAAAATTACTGTTGCAAATATTACAGACTTTGAAGCGTTAATGGACGCAACAGCTTACCAAAACGTTGTTGCATAACTATTACATGTTTGGTGATTGGATAATATATTTCAATACATTTAAATCCAATGCACATCAAACGCCGTAACTTTATTAACCCATCAGAAATTTAACCTACACAAACTACTTGGAAGTCGTAAAAAAATACAACGAATCAGAGTTAGTGCTATTGCTAAAACAGC
>JAYVNQ010000218.1:0-3760 GCA_043758365.1 Chitinophagales bacterium | reverse complement strand
ACTTGGATAGTTATTTCGCACATAACTACACCTTAACGTATCAGAAACCACTGTAATTTTATACATCCGAAATAGCATACATTTTAGATCACTACCTTTTATGTATTATATATCAAGTACGAAGTACGAGTGAAATTAGGTTTCTTCCAATCATGTCCATTAACAAAATCATTTAAATCAGTGGTTACAATTACCCCATATTATGAAACACCTTATTCACATCTTCATCTTGTTCAAGGCGTTCTATAAGTTTACTAATATCCTCTGCCTGCTCATCAGTTACAGGCACGGTGGTTGTAGGTATCCATTCAAGCTCAGCACTTAAAGGTGTAATACCTTTATCTTCTAACGCTTTTTGTAAGCTTCCAAAATCCGCAAAGGCACAACGCAATACTAAAATTTCTTCATTATTTTCACCAGTGCTTTCGCCTAGTTCATCCAACCCAAAATCTATCAGTTCCAACTCTAAATCGTCCATACTTAAACCAGTAGGATTTAATTTAAAACTACCCACTTTTTTAAACTGAAAACTTACGCTACCAGTATTACCCATAGCACCATGACCTTTATTAAAATGGCTTTTCACATTGGCCACAGTTCGCACATGGTTATCGGTTGCAGTTTCTACTAATAACGCTACACCGTGAGGGGCATAACCTTCATATAAAATTTCTTCGTAGTTGGCAGTGTCTTTACCCATGGCACGTTTAATAGCCGCTTCTACACGGTCTTTTGGCATACCAACACTCTTCGCATTTTGATAGCACCTACGCAACGCAGGATTCGTAGAAACATCTGGTCCATTGGCTTTTACCGCAATTACAATTTCTTTACCAATACGTGTAAACTGTTTTGCCATCCTATCCCAACGGGCAAACATGGTGGCCTTTCTAACTTCAAAAATCCTTCCCATTTATCGTAGTCGTTTTATAATTAAGTTTTTATTTCTGTAACCAGCTTTTGTTTTTCAATTAAGCATCGTTGCGTCGCACACTGCAACTGTTAGATACTTTATTGAACTTTTACCAACCGTATTTTTGCCACAAAGACTCTAAGCCATAAAGAATCTCAAAGAAAATTTATATCAAAAGCTTTGTGCCACTTTTTGTTTTGTACCCTAATGAAATGTTTAATGCGGCGGCAAAAATAAGGTACTTACTGCTTATCATCAACCCATAAAAACAGCCCCACTTTTTAGGGTGAGGCTGTGATTATATTTTATTAAAATTTTAATCTTGTTTTTCAGGATTGTTCAATTTGCTATGCTTACGGCTGTATCCAAAATAGATAACAAACCCTATAGCCAACCAGCCAAATAACCTTGCCCAGTTTGTCCAGCCTAAACCAAAAATCATGGCACCGCAAACTAAAATACCTAAAATTGGTACAACTGGTACCCAAGGTGTTTTAAACTCACGTTTTAATTCAGGGTTAGTTTTTCTAAGTACAATTACAGCTACACACACTAACATAAACGCAAACAATGTTCCAATACTCGTCATATCGCCAACAATATCGCCAGGTACAAAAGCAGCAAATAAACCAACCAAAATCAAAATAAACAAGCTGGCTTTATAAGGCGTTTTGTATTTAGGATGCACAGCACTAAAGGCTTTCGGTAATAACCCATCTTTACTCATTGAATAAAATACTCGAGACTGACCCAATAACATTACCAATATTACAGATGAAAAACCACCAAGAATAGCCACAGTTACCAATTTGCCTAACCAGCCATAACCAATCATGTACTTGTTAATAGCAAATACAACTGATGCTTCTTTACCAGATGTTCTAAAATCTTCGGTTGTGGCCATACCCGTTAAAACGTGTGCAAACAAAATGTACAACACCGTACAAATGGCCAACGAACCAAGAATACCAATTGGCATATCTCTTTTAGGATTTTTAGCTTCTTGTGCAGCCGTACTAACAGCATCAAAGCCAATAAAGGCAAAAAATACAACCCCTGCAGCACCCAGAATTCCCATAATACCGCCAAAGCTGTGCGAAATACCTTGATGATCTGTAAAAGTACTAGCAGGCGGTATATAAGGCGTGTGGTTTGCAGGATTAATAAAGCTCCATCCAAAACAAATAATTAAAATAACAATTGAAACTTTAGTTATTACAATAATGCTGTTCACTAAAGCAGATTCTTGAGTGCCTTTAATTAAAAGCAGCGTTAATGCAGCAACAATAAATAGTGCTGGTAAGTTTATCATGCCATGGCTAAGGCCATCAACACTATGTTCAAAAGGAGAGTGGCACCATTCGTATGGTATGGCTTTCCATCCAATTACATTTACCAATAAATTATTTAAATACTCACTCCAAGCAATACCAACCGTGGCAGCACCAACGGCATATTCTAAAATCAAATCCCAACCAATAATCCAGGCAACTAACTCGCCCATGGTGGCATAACTATACGTGTAAGCACTACCTGCAATAGGTATAGATGACGACAACTCGGCATAACACAAACCAGCTAAAGCACAGCCTATAGCGGCAACTATAAAACCAAGCGTTACAGACGGCCCAGCATTTTGTGCAGCAGCAGAAGCGGTACGTACAAATAAACCTGCACCAATAATGGCACCAATACCCAAGGCAATTAACGATCCTGCCCCTAGCGTCTTTTTCAACCCTTTTTCACTGTCACTAGCCTCGGCCATTAATATACTCAAAGGCTTTTTTGTAAATAAACTCATAAATGGGTAATTAAGTTTTAGTGATATTTTTTATACACGGCAAAATAGGCAATTCTATCTTTCGCCGTACATTTCTTTTATAGTGGGTAATTATTTTTTTTAAGGATGAAATATTACGGTGTTGGCTTTCAAATTAAACAAGCCTTTTTTCATATCCATTCTTTGCAAACCACAATAGCATAAACATAAAAGCGTTAATAGTTTAAGAATATAGTGGGAGTTGTAATTTCAAATTAAATTTTACAGATGGCAGTTACTTCATCAATGCAGGAATTATATTATACCTATTACGAAAGCCCGGTGGGTTTGCTTAAAATTGGCGGTACAGATACGTATATTAATGAGTTAAGTTTTGTAGATAATAAGCACCAAATTTCCCATGGTGAACCTGGCATTAGCGATGTGATACATTATTGTACTGAGCAATTAATAGAATTTTTTCAAGGTAGAAGACGAGCCTTCGATATTCCAGTACATCAAGAAGGTACTGAGTTTCAGAAACGCGTTTGGAATGAATTATTAGCCATCAACTTCGGTAAAACTATTAGTTATTTAGACCTTGCCAAACGCCTCGGCGATCCAAAATGTATTCGGGCAGCAGCTACAACAAATGGTAAAAATAAAATTGCCATCATCGTTCCTTGCCACAGGGTTATTGGCACAGATAAAACTCTGGTAGGCTACAGTGGCGGACTTTGGCGTAAAAAATGGTTGTTACAACACGAGTTTAGATTACAAAATGGCATTCAAACACTATTTTAGAAAATCTTTCACCGCATAGACACAATAGGCAGATAAAAAATTAAAAATTAACATCTAACAACTGCAAACTACCAACGATCAACTACCAACATAATTATTGTTTTGCAAATTCATCTCAACCCTTACATTTGCAACGGCAGGCCTTACACGACCAGCTCCTGTTGAACCTCCCCAGGGTAGGAATGCAGCAAGGATAAACGGTTGTAGCGGTGCGATGGAAGTAGTCTGCCACTTTTTTTACCCTTAGCCTATAAGGGCAACAATTAGAATTCTGATGACAACTT
>JAYVNQ010000217.1:0-11561 GCA_043758365.1 Chitinophagales bacterium | reverse complement strand
TCTAGGTGCAAAATAAGATTGATTCGTGCCTCGCAATGACGTTTATAGTTACAAAAATTACATGCAAATTCAACAGCATACATTTTGAACCACTACCATGATTTTTACTTACAACTTATTACTTAAAAACCGATTACTTTCTTACACAAATAACGCTTTCAACTCAACTGCATCAACTGCCTTCATTTTGCCTGCTAATACCAAACGTAATTGCCTTCTGCGTAAAGCTCCTTCGTATAACCTGTGCTCACCTTCAGTTTCAGGGGTTAATGCTGGTACATTGCGAGGCTTGCCATTAGGATCAAGGGCAACGAACGTAAAATAAGCCTCGTTGCTTTCATAAACATATTGGTGCAAACTATCCTCTCCCCAAACTTTTAAATGTATTTCCATTGAGGTAGTAAAAGCACGGGAAACCTTCGCTTCTATATGAACAATGTTTCCCAATTTAATTGGGTTTTTAAAACTGATATTATCTACCGAAGCAGTCATACAAGGGCTGTTACAATGTTTGCTGGCAGCAATGGCAGCGGCAATATCCATCCAATACATCAATCTGCCACCCATTAAATTTCCAAACGTATTTGTATCGTTTGGCAGTACCAATTCGTTCATGATGATAAAACTTTCCATTGCTTTTTTTGCGTCCATGTTGCTTGCTTATTTAGCAGCGAAGATAAAAGGATGTACGGTTTATTTGGCGTTACACAACCATCTGCTGCAAACCTCTCAAATAATCGTCATCAACATCGGCACCAATACCAATGGCATCGCTGAGTTGCAAGTGCATATTGTTGTAGGTAACGCCACAAATCACAGGGTCTATTTTATGGCCAAGAAGGCAGGTATCCAAATCGTAGAATTTGATATTACTATTAGCCATAGCAAAATGTACTTTGGCCGTTAATGCTACTCTGCTTTCTAACATACCACCCATCATGCAAGGAATTTGGTTTTGCTCGGCAACTGTATTTATTTTAATGGCTTCTAAAATGCCGCCACTTTTAGAGAACTTGATATTGATATATTTAGCGGCATTAGTGCGGATAATTCGTTGTGCATCGTAATGGTCAAAAACACTTTCATCGGCCATAATAGCTATTGGGGAAAGCTTGCAAAGTTGGGGCAATAAATGGTCGTTATGTTTACGCATTGGCTGCTCGCAAAACTCAATATCATATTTTGCTAAAGCCGTTAATGCAGCTAATGCACTTTCATAATCCCAGCCTTGGTTAGCATCAATGCGTAAGGTAATATTGTTTCCAATAGCTACACGTATTTGGCGAATGCGTTCAACATCAGCATCGGGTTGTTTACCCAATTTTACCTTAATAATATTTACACCTTTAGCTTTAAATGCAAAGCCTTGTTTTGCCATATTTTCTGGGGTATCAATGCCAATGGTCAAATCACTTTCAATAGATTTTTTACTGCCACCTAAAAACTGGTATAACGGTTGATTGGCATGCTTTGCAGCAATATCGTACAATGCCAAATCGAAGGCACTTTTTGCGGTATAATTACCTGCGGTAAAGCCGTGCAGCTCTGTCATTCTCGCTTCAATATCTAATGGATTTTTGCCTTTAAAAATGGTTGCAAAATCTTTTGCCATTTCGTAACAAGTCGCTTGTGTTTCGCCAACAATCATCGGAAAGGCGGAGCATTCACCAACACCAATAATACCCGAATTGGTATAAATACGGATGAATATATTTTGGGCATAATCCATCGTGCCAGTAGCAATGGTAAACGGCACCATGGGTATGGAATATTTGTAAATATGGATGTGTGTAATATGCATTTATGATTTTTGATTTGAGATTCAATATCAAATCTCAAATTAGAAATAATGAAGTTTAATCAAAATGGCTGTCTTTTGCCTCCATCATCCGCATCTGCTTGGCATCTTGTAAAAATTCTGAAGCAAAAATGAACTTATTTAGTAACTCATCTTTACTAAAAATAATTTCTCTGTTGCTGCCTTCCCATTGTTTTTTGCCTTGGTGCATATACACAATATGATCGCCAATTTCCATTACGCTGTTCATGTCGTGGGTTACAACTATGGTAGTAATGTTATACTCTAAAGTGATGTCTTTTATAAGTTTATCAATCAATAAAGATGTTTGTGGATCAAGACCCGAATTTGGCTCATCGCAAAATAAATATTTTGGGTTTAAAACAATTGCTCGTGCAATGCCAACACGCTTCTTCATACCACCGCTAATCTCCGAAGGAGCTTTTTTATTGGCACCTGTTAGGTTTACTTTTTCAAGCACTTCATCTACCCGTTTTTTCTTTTCAGCAAAGCTTAGTTTGGTAAACATATCTAGCGGGAACATCACATTTTGCTCCACCGTCATACTATCAAATAAAGCAGAGCCTTGAAATAGCATACCAATTTGTTGACGTAACATTTTACGTTCATCATTTTGCATGGTGGTAATGTTCTTTCCATCATAAATAATCTCGCCCTCATCGGGTTGAAACAAATCGACCATACACTTTGTGAGTACGGTTTTGCCACTGCCGCTTGCCCCAATAATAAGGTTGCAAATGCCTGTTTCCATTACTCCATTTATATCATCCAATATTAGTTTATCGCCAAACGATTTTTTAATGTTTTTAAGCTCAATCATGGTTGCAATTTAGTTGATTAGTTGTTTGGTTGAAAGTGAAAAGCGAATAGTTAAAAGTGAATAGTGAAAGGCGTGAAATATTAATAAAATAAAAAAGCCACTTCGTTGTGTGAAGTAGCTTCTAAAAAATGGTTGGTTTGTATTATTTTTCGTAAGGGAAATTCCTAGATATTTTACGCATCATGCGTTCCATTAGTTCACTAGCAGACGAAAAAACACCATCGTTCATATCTTTTGAAAATCTCCATAATAGCTCTCCGTCTTTACCATTTTTTATTTGCATTACTAATTTCCCACTTCCTGTTTTAGAGCCCAATCCGCCAAATAAAATAGTCTTTGCAATTGCTGCACCTTCAGAAGAAGTCTTTTCATATGAATAGCTGCATTTAATTACTGCATCAACACCTAATATTTTTGCTAAAGAGTCAACACTTGTTTCATCTATCTTATCAAAAAACCCTGCCTTTCTTAAAATTGTGTTTGATTTGTCAGGGTCTTGAAAATCAACTGTGTATTTATCTTTTTTCCTTAAAAGGAATGTAAACATTTCATTTTGTAAATCACGTGCTAGCTTTTTTTCTTCTTCCTTATTTACGGCTGGATCGAAATTTTTTGGTGGACGTTTGTATGCGATAGCGGCTTCAAAAGGTAAAATAGCTACAATTTTATGCTTACCAATTGCTTCCTTCATGTTAGGGGCTTCAAAAATTTGTTTAGCTCCTTCTTGGGCAAATATTTGTAAACCTGTAAATAGTAATGTAACAAATAATAGTTTTTTCATTTTTCTTAATTTTAATTTTATGCATTGCAATGATATTTTATTTTCAGTATTCAATGTGATTATAAAGAAAATCTTTGGGTGTTATTTATAGAAAAAGTACGTTTATACAAGTCAAATATTAAACTTTAGCAAGCTCTTTCATTACATTTAAAATTGCCCTAATTAATGTGTTGCTGCTAGTAACAATTACCAATAAACCCACAGCAATTAACATGGTTTTTACGGGTAATTTACCCACTAATCTTGCAGCTATTGGTGCTGCAATTACACCGCCAATAATTAAACCTGCCACGTCAAAAATGGGTATATGTTTTAATAGAATAAAGAAGGTGGTAGCACTTGCAAATACCACAAAAAATTCAGCCAAACAAACGGAACCAATTACATAACGGGTATTTTTTCGTTTAGATACCAATGTACTTGTAACCAAAGCACCCCAGCCACCACCAGCAAAAGCATCCATAAAGCCGCCAGCACTTGCCAACCAGCCAGCACGGGTAACTTTATCTTGTGCATTCCTCTTTTTAAAGGCTTTTTGAATAATATAATAGCCTAAGTAAATGGTATAAATAGATAAAGGTATTTTTACATAAATGGCATATTCTTTTGCAATAACTGCTAAAATTGCACCTGCAATAGCCCCAATAATACCTGGAATTACCAATGCTTTAAATAAGGTTTTATTAATATTACCAAACCGATGGTGACTATAACCAGAAACGCCGCTGCTAAATACTCTTGCCGAGTGCACACGGCTGCTTACAATGGCAGGATTTACACCCATGGCCAATAAAAATGTGGTTGAAATGGTACCATAACCCATGCCTAAACTGCCATCGGCCATTTGTGCTATAAAACCAGTTAATAACATTAATAAAAAAGAGGTTGTATCAACATAGTCTGGTATTTTTTTTACACCTAAAATTATATTGTTAAATGGCACATAAGTAAAAAATGTATGCCCAACTATCATAAAAAAGAAGGCTAGTAAACACCATTTTACAATTTGTTGCCATTGTTTATGTTCAGGTTTATCGGTGGGCTGAATGATTAATTTTGCCGCCAATGTTTCTGCCGCTTCTTGCTTGGCTACCAACGATTTTGTAACTTCGTTTAGTTGGGTAACCTTATTAGCAAAGTCGCCCTTTAGTTTGTTGCGAATGGCTGCCATATTGCTTAACAACTCATCAATTTCCTCTGGTATTACTTCGTTAAATACTTCCTTAACACGTTTGGCCACCGTTGGTGATTTACCATTGGTTGAAATTGCGATTTTTAAGTTACCTTTTTTTACTATGCTTCCTAAATAAAAGTCGCACAATTCGGGTTTATCTGCAGCGTTAATGAGGATACTTTTTTGTTTGGCATCGGCAGAAATAATGGTTGCCAAATCTTTGTCGTTTACAGCGGCAATTGCCACATCGGCATTATCCAAATCTGAAGGTTCGTATGGCTTTTCAATTAACCGAATATTCGTATGGTTTTTGGCAATGGCTTTAATTTCATCGCTAATTGTAGTAGCAACTAATTCGATATATGTATTGGGTGAATTTGCTAGAACGGCTTCTAATTTTTCAAGACCAATTAACCCGCCGCCAATCATTACCAAGCGTAGGTTTTCTAGTTTTAAAAATATGGGGAAGAGGTTATTTGTTTCTTTCAAAATTTTTGGTATTTATAATAATCTACAAATTTAGTAGATTACTTGTATTGTTTTGCATTAGCTCTAGCAACTCTAACTTATTTACTAACCAATTTTAAAATAATGCCCAAAATAGCAGCAACCAATATGAGATAAGGTTCTTTAATTTTCTTGATGTAAAGCAATGCCACAGCCGTTGCAACAGCTATTAATAAGGTATAAATATCTATAATACTTCTTAAGGCAATTACAATGACAGAACCTACTAATGCACCAATTACTGCCGCCGTTATGCCATCAACAAAAGCTTTAATAGAAGTATTTTTTGCTATC
The DNA here is from genome assembly GCA_043758365.1 of Chitinophagales bacterium. Classification (GTDB taxonomy): domain Bacteria; phylum Bacteroidota; class Bacteroidia; order Chitinophagales; family Chitinophagaceae; genus Parasediminibacterium. The sequence goes on along the minus strand of JAYVNQ010000217.1, from coordinate 6,166 downwards.
TTTTTAAAGTAAGGTGCAGGCAAAACGGTAAATAAATAACAGGGCAAAAAAGTGGCCAAAGCGGCAACGGCAGCCCCAGCAAACCCATCAATTAAATAACCAATAAAACCTACGGTAATTACAACCGGGCCAGGTGTAATCATGGCCACGGCCACGGCATCTATAAATTCATGCTCGGTAAGCCAATGATTTTCGGTAACCACGCCGCTATGCAAAAAGGGTACAATTGCCAAGCCGCTACCAAATACAAAAGCCCCAGCTTTGGTGAAAAAAATAGCTATTTTAACTAATGTGGATTTTTGAAAATCGGCGAAGCTAAAACCTAATAGCAGAAAGGTGTTGGCAGTATTTTTCAATAATTTTTTTGGCGGTGCTTTAATAAGCATGTAGACAAATCCTGCGGCAATAAACAACAACAATTCTTCTTTTTGGGTAAGAAAAGTAACCGCTGCAGCCACAACAAAAAATAGCCATAACAACCAATTATTTTTAAAAGAAACTACGTTGAATTTGCCGATAGATTTGGTAGTTAATTTATACGAACTAATCGCAATTATGCCAATAACGGCAGCGCCTACACCATAAAAAATAGCTTGCATCCAGAGTAAGCCACCAAATATCTTATAAGCTAAACCCAATAGTACAACCATTACAAAAGATGGTAACACAAAGGCTAAACCAACTAAAGTTGCACCTAGTACACGGTAATGAACAAAACCTATGTAAATAGCTAATTGTGCCGCTAAAGGGCCGGGTGCAAGTTGCGCAAGTGCTAGCCCTTCCTTATAATCATCTTCTGTAAGCCATTGTTTTTTCTCAACTAAGTCTGTGTGCATATACCCCACCAAAGCTACTGGGCCACCAAAACCAATACTGCCTAGCTTTAAGAAATAAATAATTAGTTCTTGTAGTGTGTAATTTGCTTTCATTGCTTGCATGGTAAAATGATAGTTTAAAACGTAATTCCTAACTGAAAATTAATACCAATAGAGGCTGGTCTGTCGTTACCAAAACGAATAGGTATGGGCGTGGCAATAAAAATATTATTAGTTTTTGTTTTGGCTATTATTTTATTAAACACTAGCGTGGCACCATATCTACCAGCAGTTTCAAAAGCTGCTCGGGTTAAAATGGTAAAGCCATGTGGCCTGCGAAACATAAAACCTGGGTGAAATAATACATTATTGGTTTTGCTAATACCGTTTGCCGAACGGATAAATGGCACTACCTCGAAACTGAAACCGGTGGTATTGCTGGTTAAAATATTTACCCCAAAAGGAAAACCTACCGTGTAAGCACCATTAGAAAAATTGTACACCGTTTCCTCTTTATCAACCGTTACTAAAGGGTGCACTATGCTGAAATAACCAACGGGCTTGGGGTAAGTTAGGTTAGGTGTTGTGGTTTGTTGTGCAGTCGTTTTTAGGCTAATAATAATGACGATAAATAATAATACTTGCTTCATTTTTTTAAATACTCTCATAAATATATTTTTCGTATTATGCGTTGCCAACTTTCAGAAGTTGGCAACGCTCTTACACAATTTAAGATGTCGAATGAAAATTATTAAAAGTTAAAACGTAAGGTAACGCCATAAGTTCTTGGGTCGCCCAGTACACCTGCATACAAACCTGAGTTACCTGCCGCTGCTTGTAATTGCTCAAAATAGTTAGTGCCTATTAAATTTCTACACCAAATAAAGAAGGTGAAATCGTTGGATTTAAATCCTACACGACCATTTGCTAAGTTATAACCATCAATATTTAACACAGCTGATGGTGTTGGATTTGACGAATAACCTGAACGATGCGAAGCATCTATTGCAACGAAATATTTACCAACTCTATTTAAAAATTTACCTTTTGTGAAACTCCAGTCAAAGCCACCAGAAACATTCCATTTAGATACGCCTGGCAACACACCACCAGAGGCATCAGTAAAGGCTAGTTGTTGACTACCAACCGTTTTACCAGTTTCTTCTATCGGTAATGGTGCATTGGTAAATGATACATACTTAGCATCTGTATAAGCTAAAGCGGTATTTACACTAAAATCTTTGCTATATTGATAAGTTGCATCTACTTCAACACCTTTTACATTTACTTTTTCTGCATTAGCCAAATAGCCTCTGTTTAAGCCAATTTGTGGTACTTGTACCGTTGTTTGGTAGTCTCTAATAGCAGTATTAAACGCAGTGATATTTAAAATCGCTCCTCTAAATGGTCTTGTTTTTATACCTAATTCGTAATGTTGTACGTATTCTGGTTTTACCTCTGCCAAGGATAAATCAGCAGAATCGGTAATACCTTTTGTAGGTAAGCCTCCCAAGTTTAAACCAATAGATTTATAGTTGTTTGAGTAAGTGGCGTAAACATTAAAATTCTGAGCAGGTCTGTACGATAACGTAATATTTGCAGATACATTTGAGTTGCTGGTAGTTGATGTAAAGGCTTGATTAGAATATACTGCTTTTTTTAAAGCTAGTAAAGCTGGGTCTGTGGTTTGTAAGCCACCGTACGTGCTTCTAGAATAGTCTAAATCTTTTTTATCGTAATTATATCTTATACCAGGCAAAATGTGTAAGCCTTTGGCAATTTCCCAATCTAATTGTCCAAAAATAGCAGACGATATTGTTTTTAAATTAAAGTCTGTTTTTATGCCGTGGTTATCTAACAAACCTGGTGTGCTGTAAAGTGCTTGTGTACCAGTTTTGCTTGTTTGTACAAATCGCCATTGTGCAGCACCTACTTCTTCAAGTTGTGCAGTAGGTGTAAATAGGTTTTGGTTTAGATAATATACACCAACTGCACCACTAATTTTTTCGTTTATATTACCAGCATATCGCAGTTCTTGAGAGTATTGATTGTGCCTAGATGACCCTTGCGATTTTGTGAGTGCTGGTATTGCTGTAAAGTCACGATCGTTTGACGGATCCCAATTCCAAAACCGCCAAGCTGTGGTAGAGGTTAACGTGCCTTTACCAATTTTATAATCAATGTTTATATGTGCACCACTAATTACTTGGTTGTGTTTCCAACCATCGGTTTCTACATTTCTTGCAAATGGATCAATGGTTGGGTAAGTGTAGCCTAAATCTTTTACAATAGAATCGTATTGTCTATAAGCAGAGCGTTGTGTTTTGGTAACGCCAGCCACCACTAAAGCACTGCCATCTGGGTTCTGTACATTATAATCGGCAGAAATTAATATATCTAATTTATCAGTAGGCAGCCATAATAACTGGCCTTTTATGCCCACATTATTTTGCCCATTATAGTATTGTTGCGATTTGTCGTTAAAAATAGTACCCTGCCTTTGTGTGCCTGAAAATGATAATCTACCCGCAATACTTTTTGTTACACCGCCCGAGATAGATGCTTTTGCCTGAATAAAATTATAATTGCCATAGCTTAATTCTGCTTTAGCCGATGGGGTAAATGTGGGCTTTTTGGTAAAGATGTTAAATGCACCAGCCGTTGTATTTTTTCCAAATAGTGTGCCTTGTGGGCCACGTAAAATCTCAATACGGTCAATATCTACAAAGTCTAGCGAAGCCACTGCTGGACGAGCATGATATACACCATCAATATAAAAACCAACACCAGGTTCTATACCATCGTTTGTTAAACCAAACGTTGATCCTAAACCTCTAATATTCAATGTAGTGTTTCTTGCATTAGAGCTATACAACTGCACAGATGGTACTAATTCTTTTAATCTATTTACATTAAAAGCACCACTTTCCTCTACTTTAGTACCACCTAAAACAGTAATAGGAATAGGAATATCTTGTGCCACTTCTTGTCTGCGTCTTGAGGTAACCAATACCTCAGTTAGTTGGCTATCATCTGTTAATGTAATTATTACAGGTAAACCATCAAGTGTATTTAGCTTGTGCTGTTGTTTAAAATAGCCGGCGTAACTTATTTCTACAATAATTGGTAATGCCTTATTTGTACTAATTTTAAAAGCACCTACGCTATCTGTTATAACTACTGCATTAGTACCTTTTATAGTAACACTTGCTGCTGATATTTTTGCACCTTGTTTATTTTTCACATTACCTACAATCACCTGCTGCGCTTGTGCATAATTAATGCCTACAACTGCCGATGAGATGGCCGATAGAAATAGCGTTTTTACTAAATGTTGTTTCATATACTGTTTATAATTATTTGGATAGTTACTAAAATAGTTGCCAGCATTTAGTCTTCTATTTTAGTAGACTAAGTACATAAAAAAAATCAACCTTGATTACAAAAAATTTGCCCCAATGGGCAAGGTATGACTATGCTAATAAATGGATAAGTCGTGTAGTAAGATGTGGCTGCTTTTCTAAAAGTCATTGCTATTTTTTTGATTGAGATTGCAAATATAAAAATATTCTACTAAAACAGTAGACTTATGTACAAATATTTTTAACCTAAAAAAGTTAATTGAAAATAGCAATACTAATGGTGGCACGATTATTATTATTATAACGGTATAAAAATAAATACAAATGAAAAAATTAATGCTTATCTTATTAGGTACTGGTCTTGCTGCTGGTGCTATGGCTCAAGTAGCTCCTTCACAAACAACACCTACAAAAAAAGCTGCTGAAAAAGCAATGGTACACGATGTTAAGGAACTTAAAGAAGATCGTAAAGATCGTAATACAAAATTTGCACATGGCAAGTTTAGAGCTGCTCATCAGGAGCAAAAGCATATTAATGCCCACCGTAAACATTTAAATGCCAATAAAAAGCATTTAAAAAATAAAGGTGAAACTGCCCCTGTAGAAAAAGCTAAGGCTAAAGTTGGATAGTAACTTTTCAATTACATACAAATAAGCCGCAATACGTTGAGGCTTATTTGTATTTATACTAATCCTTTGCGCATTACAAAATCGCCAAAAGTTTCTACTTCTACTTTCTCGTTTTTATAAAATGAAAATAGTGTATCTAATTCTTTTAAAATACTAACTTCATTTAAATGCTCTTTATACTTTTTATTCAATCTGATACCTTCTCTATCGCCACCAATATGTAGATTATATTGCCCACTTGATGTGCCAATCAACCCAATTTCTGCAGCATAAGGTCTTGCACAGCCATTAGGGCATCCAGTCATTCGCATGATTATATCATCATTTTGTAATTGATATTTTGCTAACAACGGTTCTATTTTGTTAATTAATTCTGGCAAATAGCGTTGTCCCTCTGCCAATGCGAGTGGGCAAGTTGGCAATGCCACACAGGCCATAGAATTTAAGCGTAAAGCCGATAGTTTACTTTGTTTGTTGATGATGTCAAACTCGGTTAAAATACTTTCTACGGTTGTTTTATCAGCTTCTAAAATATCACTTAAAATAAGGTTCTGATTACTTGTAAATCTGTAGTTGGCTTTACCACTTTCTGCCACTGCTAGTAATGCAGATTTTAGGTTATAGTCGTTCTCATCAGTAACCCTGCCATTCTCAATAAACAAGGTATAGTGCCATTTATTTTGGTAATCTTTTACCCAACCATAGTCATCTTTTCTTGCAGTGAATACTACTTTCTTAGCTGGCTCTAATGTAAAGCCAATGCGACTTTCTAGCTCTTTTGTAAAAGCATCAACACCCATTTTATCCAAAGTGTATTTCAATCGGGCAAGTTTTCTATCGGCTCTATTTCCAAAGTCCCTTTGTATGGTTAACACTTCATAAACGGCTTTCAAGGTTTTTTCTTCACTATCTGTAAAACCAATTACTGTAGCCAATCTTGGATAAGTATTTTCATTGCCATGTGTGGCCGACAAACCACCACCAATAGCAATATTAAACCCCTTCAATTCATCGTTTTCAATAATAGCAATCAAGCCCAAATCGTTAGTCAAAACGTCTACTTCATTATTGGGAGGAATAGCAATGCCTACTTTAAATTTACGAGGCAAATAACTGTCTTTGTACAAAGGGTCTACCTCATTAAGCTCTTCAATTTTTTCCTCATCTAACCATATTTCGTAGTAAGCCCTTGTTTTAGGTAATAGTAGCTGGCTAATCTTGTCGGCATATGCATGTATTTGTGCATGAATGGCCGATTGGTGTGGGTGCGATGCACAAGCAACATTTCTATTTACATCGCCACAAGCAGCAATAGCATCTAGCGCAGCTTTGCTAAAATTTTGTAAGGTGGGCTTTATA
>JAYVNQ010000216.1:0-11584 GCA_043758365.1 Chitinophagales bacterium | reverse complement strand
TTGCATAATCTTTAGGCTGTAACCCAACCACAGCTTGGTTTATAAGCGGTAGCTGACAAAATGCAATGCCCATAGCACGGATTAATAATGGTAAAAAGAAATCGCTTTTACTGGCCTCTGGGCTTACACCAGCACTCATAAAACTGTACACTGCAAAAAGTATAAAACCAAGTATTACAAATGGAATTGGCGACACCCCTTTGCTCATGAGCTTGCCAATAACTGGCATTAAAATAACGGCTGCTAATGTTGGTATAAGTAAAGATGAGCCTGTTTCGTAAGCTGTAAAACCTAGTACACGTTGTGCCAATACTGGATATACGAACACCGAAGTAAACAAACCAAAACCTGCTACAAACGTAAATATGGTTGTGAATGCAAGGTTACGATTTTTCATTACTCGTAGATTTACAGCTGGCTGTTTTATGCTTAATTCATAGAAGATAAAAGCAATTAAACCTACTGCTGCAATGGCTGAGCATATTCTAATAACTTCACTGCTAAACCAATCTTCACTTTCACCACGCTCTAGTACATATTGCAAACAACCAATACCAGCCATGAGTAATAAAATGCCTGTATAATCAATTTTAATGCTATCTTTTTTCTGCCCCTCGCCTTCTTTTTTATCAATAAAAGAGAATGATAAAATGGTTGCGATAATACCAATTGGAATATTAATCATAAAGATTAATGGCCAAGAAGCATGATCAATAATATAACCACCCAACGTAGGCCCTAATGTTGGCCCAAGCACAATACCCATACCGAAAAGGCCTGCGGCCATTGGTCTATCTTTTGGTTCAAACGCATCAAACAAAATGGCTTGTGATGTTGATAATAAGGCACCGCCACCAATACCTTGCACAAAACGCCAACCAATAATTTCTATTAACGAATGCGATTGCCCACACATATAGGAGGCAATCGTAAAAATGATCATTGAGACGATATAATAATTTTTTCGCCCAAAATAATCACCTAAAAAACTAGTAAGCGGAATGATGATAACGTTGGCAATGGCATAAGATGTAATTACCCAACTAATATCCTCAATGCTTACACCAAGACTACCACTCATATCGTTTAAAGCCACGTTTACAATAGAGGTATCAACTAGTTCCATTATAGCGGCCGTGATGGTGGTAATTACAATAATTGCTCTTGCAAAACCTTTAGGGGTTGCCATACTTAATTTATGATTTATGATTTGTGATTTATGATTTATGATTTGAAAATTGACACGCATCAAACATCCCAAATCATACATCTGAAATTTCTCACTATTTCTGTGCTACCACATACACGCTTAACCCAGCACGCAAAATGTTCTTGTATTTAGCCACATCGTTTATCCAGATTTTTACTGGCACACGTTGGGTAACTTTTACAAAATTTCCACTGCTATTATCTGGTGGCAGCAATGCAAACTTTGCACCTGTTGCATCACTTAAACTAGCTACTGAACCAGTAATTTTTTCATCGGGATAAGCATCTACACGTAACTCAACATTTTTGTTAGGGGTTAAGGCTGCAATTTGGTTTTCCTTAAAATTGGCAATCACCCAATAAGTACTGTCGTTTACAATTGAAAATAGTGGCGTGCCTGCTTGTATAAATTGACCTTCACTCACATTTTTCTTACCAATTTTACCAGCTTGTGGTGCATATATTTTGGTGTATGTCAATTTTAATTTTATTTGATCAATCTTGGCCTGTTTCACTGCCATAGCGGCTTCTGACTTTTTTACCGATGATTGTAATACAGCAATTCTACTTTGTGCCGAACCTAAATCGTTCTGAGAATTGGAAGTTGTTTTTTTGGATGACTCGTACATAAATTTACTATCATCCAATTGCTTTTTGGTAATGGCTTCAGCAGCATATAAAGCTTTGTCACGGTTATAATCTGTCAATGCTTTTTCTTGCTTTACATCGCTTAAATCAATATTACCACGATTAACTTTTAACGATACCAAGGCATTATGTACAGCAGCATTTGCGTTAATTATATCAACTGCTGCTTGAGTGTAATCAGCTTGAGCTTCTTGTAACTGGCTTTGTAGTTCAGCATCATCCAACTCTACTACTAATTGGCCAGTCTTTACACTATCATAATCTTTAACAGCTATGCTTTTTACATAGCCTGCAACTCTAGGTAATACTGGCGTTATCTGTGTTTCAATTTGTGCATTATCAGTTGTTTCGTGCGTTAATGCAAAGTTTATTTGCTTGTAGCCAAAGTAACCACCAACTAGTAATACAATACCCAAAATAATAGGGCGAATTGGGAAACCTTTTTTCTGTTTTTGTGCTTCTTGTTCCATTAGTGCTGTTGTTATGTTTTGATATTATTGATTGATTAATAAATGCGATGCCATCATTTGCTTAATATGTGTCAGCAGCCTTTTTTTGAACGCATTATCGGTATAAGGTTCGTAATCGGCTGGCTTATCTATTAGCAAATTGCACATGCCTTTAGACATCATTACTTGTGTAATAGAACCAATAATTGATGCGACAGTTAATGTTGCATCAACTTTTTTAAACTCTTTTTTCTTAATGCCTTGCTCAATAATTTTTGCAAAATTTTTAGAGTTTCTTGCAAATGTGTTGGTTAAAAGTTGGTGCAGGTTTTCTCTATTGTTACCCATTAATTCTTTATACAATAGCTTATGAAAATTTGGGCTACCAGTAATTCGCTCTACATAATCTTCTATTAATGTGTTTACTTTATTTATTTCAGCCAATGTTTTATTTGCATTCAACTCTTCTATTCTATCCTTCATGTAAGCAGCTTTCTCTTCTATAATCGCTTCCATTAATTTGTCTTTACTGCCAAAATAGTAATTTACCATAGCAATATTTACATCAGCAGCTTTAGCTAAATCTCTAATACTCGTTGCCTCAAAACCCTTTTCAGCAAATAGTTTCATAGCATGTTCAATAATATGTTGCTTTTTATCTGTTACCATTTCATTAAGTTAAAAATGCAAATATTAAACAATCGTTTGAATTAAACAAACGTTTAATTAATTTTTTTATTCACATCCAAAATGGAACACGGATGACAAGGATTAAAGAGATTTACGCAGACATTAGCCGTTACTTGTTTTCTAAGAACCTGTTTAAAAATAAAATTGCATTGATGCTGTGATAATACTTAAAAAATGAGACTACATATTTGTATATCAATGATAAATTTTTTTATTATATTAGGGCTTATAATGCCAACGCAGGTGTTATAAGTAATTATTAAAACGAACACCATGAACGACAGCAAAAGAATATTTATTAGTTCAACTTGCTACGATCTTATTGATTTAAGAGCTGAACTCAAAGAGTTTATTTATTCTACTGATTTAAAGCCAGTATTATCAGACCATCTCGACACTGAATTTACTACATTTAAAGACCAAAACTCAATTCAAACATGTTTAATAAATTTAGTGAGTTGCAAAGTTGTAATTATTATTCTTTCACAGAGGTATGGTCCAAGTTTGAAAAAAGCTGGTTTTGGAGATTTATCTGCGACTCATATTGAATACTTATAAGCGGTAAAAAACAATATTAAGACAATAGTATTTGTTAGAGACAAGCTAGAAGCGGATTATATCGCATTTTCAAAAACACAAAATATAAAAGTACTTCAGTGGGTAAAAGAAAAAAAAGATATTAGACTTTTCGAAATAATAAAACAACATGAAAAACTTAGCAATACAGAAAAAAATAATTGGTATTGGTCTTTTAAGAACTCAATAGACTTAAAAGAAAGATTAAAAATTGAGTTAAAGGATGAAATTCATTCTAACAGGCTAAATTCTTTAATTCAAAGTGGAAATATTCCATTATTAATATTAAAGGCATTTGGACAAGAAAATCTTGATTCTAATTTGTTGGAAATAAACATACATATTACAAATATAGGCTCTCAATCTGCAGTTGAACCAGCAGCACTTCTTTTTAAAAACGACAGCTATTTAGAGGTAATTAAAGGTGGTTTTGATAAGTCCTCTATTAACTACACTTTAAAGCAGTTTAGATCATTAATGCCAGGTCATAGTGAAACATTAAATATTCAGCTTTTTGTTACACCAGAAGATAAACAAAGAAGAAGTATAAAAACTGTAATTGAAGTAATTTACAAGACAATTCATGGAGATTTAATCTCGGATATTACAGAATTAGAAATATTAATTGGTATTAAGGAAGAACTAATATACAGTACAAGATATACAACAAAAAGATATAGAGGTGGAAGTGCTTTTGAACAAATGATAGAAAAATAAACTATAATAACATAGATTTTTGCGTTATTGGGGCTTAACATTAAAATAATTAGGAAATCCATAAAAATTAATGCTGATTATTTTACCCTTCACTTTCCTATTCTTACGCCATCAAATTTCCTCTTTACACATCAAGTTTTCTTGTACATTCCATCTTCAAAATCAAGCAATCAATTATGGATAAAAAATTAAACAATCAAATAGCAATTGTTACTGGTGCAAGTAGTGGCATTGGTGCAGGTGTATCAAAAAGTTTGGCAAATGCAGGCGCAACAGTTATTGTAAATCATCCTGTACCATCAACTAAAGCAGCCGCAGATACAGTAGTAGAAAGTATTACAACCAATGGTGGCAAAGCCATTAGCTACCAATGCGATGTAAGTAAAGAAGAGGAAGTGATTAAAATGTTTGCAGATGTTGTAGCACAGTTTGGCACAGTTGATATACTGATTAACAATGCCGGTTTACAAAGAGATGCGGCCTTTGTGGATATGACTTTAGACCAATGGAACACGGTTTTAAGTGTAAATCTTACTGGTCAATTTTTATGTGCAAGAGAAGCCATACGTGAATTTTTAAGACGAGGTTTGGATACTACAAAATCGAAAGCGTTAGGTAAAATAATTTGTATGAGCAGTGTGCATGAAGTAATTCCTTGGGCTGGTCACGCTAATTATGCTGCCAGTAAAGGGGGTATAATGTTGATGATGAAAAGTATTTCGCAAGAATATGCACATCAAAAAATACGAATTAATAGCATTGGCCCTGGTGCAATTCAAACACCTATAAATCGCCAAGCTTGGGACACCCCAGAAGCATTAAATGAGCTATTAAAATTGATACCTTACAAACGTATTGGTGAGCCTGAAGATATTGGTAATGCTGCTGTGTGGCTTGCTAGCGATGATAGCGATTACATTAACGGTACTACTTTATTTATTGATGGGGGCATGACTCTATACCCGGGTTTTACAACAAACGGTTAAGATTTATATGTATGATTTTGATGATTTAAATGATTATCAATAAAGCTATAAATCATGTTAATCATCTCAATCATTAAATCATAAATAAATGAATACAGAGCAAGAACGTTTATTGAAAGATGACTGTAAAAAATGGGGATCTTACATAAGTGATAGGCAATGGGGGACTGTGCGTGAAGACTATAGTGCCAACGGAGATGCTTGGCATTATACCAATCACGAAATGGCTCGTAGTAAAGCTTACCGCTGGGGCGAAGAAGGTATTGCTGGCATTTGTGATGACAAACAATTATTGTGTTTTGCGGTGGCTCTATGGAATAAAAAAGATGTGATTATTAAAGAACGCTTTTTTGGTTTAACTGGTAGCGAAGGGAACCATGGTGAGGATGTAAAAGAGTTGTATTATTATTTAGATGCAACACCATCACACAGCTACATGAAGATGTTGTATAAGTATCCTCAAACAGCATTTCCTTACGAACTTTTAGTAAACGAAAATAAGCGTAGAAGTAAGGCAGATATGGAGTTTGAACTAATTGATACGGGCATTTTTAACGATGATAAATACTTTGATGTTTTTGTTGAATATGCCAAAGCCGATGCTACCGATATACTAATAAAAATTACAGTTCATAACCAAGGGAATGAAGATGCTGGATTGCATATTTTACCTACCATTTGGTTTAGAAATACATGGGTTTGGGGCAACGATAATGATAAGCCACAAATGATAAGTACCAACAATGGTGGCATCAGCATTAACCATAAAGATTTGGGCAATTATAACTTTTATGCAGAGGATAACCCACCCATTTTATTTTGCGATAACGAAACCAATAATCACAAATTATACCAATCGAAAAGTACCACTCCCTTTTGTAAAGATGGCATTAATGAGTACATAATTAATGGTAATCATCAAGCAGTAAATATTAATGCCAACGGTACCAAAGCTGCAGCTAATTATGATGTTACTATTCAAGCAAAATCATCTATAACTATAAAGCTACGATTGACCAATAGCAGTACTTTACAGCCTTTTGATGACTTTGATACTATATTTAAAAATAGACAAAGAGAAACTGAAGAATTCTACGAGGATATTCAAATTGACATTGTTAGTGATGATGAGAAATTGGTACAACGACAAGCTTTTGCAGGCATGATTTGGAGTAAACAATTTTATTATTATGATGTAGATAAATGGCTAAAAGGCGATCCTGCAGAACCAACACCACCAGAAGAACGATATGGCGGAAAAAACACATCGTGGAAGCATTTAAACAATGCAGATATTATTTCTATGCCCGATAAATGGGAGTATCCTTGGTATGCTTCGTGGGATTTAGCTTTTCACTGTATCCCTTTTGCAGTGCTAGATGCATCGTTTGCAAAAAAGCAATTAAAGCTGTTAACAAGAGAATGGTACATGCACCCAAACGGCCAATTACCTGCTTACGAATGGAACTTTAGCGATGTGAACCCACCAGTACATGCTTGGGCCGCATTTAGGGTTTTTAAAATTGATGAAAAGCTGAACAACAAGCCAGACGTGGCTTTCCTAGAAAGTGTATTTCATAAATTACTACTAAATTTTACTTGGTGGGTTAATAGAAAAGATAAGGATGGTAACAATATTTTTGAAGGTGGATTTTTAGGATTGGATAATATTGGAGTTTTTGATAGAAGTGCACCGTTACCCACAGGTGGCCATTTAGAGCAAGCAGACGGCACCAGTTGGATGGCAATGTACAGCTTAAATATGCTACGGATTTCGCTAGAGTTGGCCAGGTATAACCCTGTTTATCAAGATATGGCAACGAAGTTTTTTGAACACTTTTTGTACATTGCCCAAGCCATGGATAATATGGGTACAAATGCCAATGGTTTATGGGATGATGAGGAAGGCTTTTTTTACGATGTACTACAATTACCAAACGGCAAAAGTGCCTCGTTAAAAGTGCGAAGCATGGTAGGCTTAATACCATTGTTTGCAGTAGAGGTATTAGACCATGATTTATTAAAAGCAATGCCCAATTTTACCAATCGTTTACAATGGTTATATCAGAATAAACCAGAGTTAGCAAAACTTGTTTCAAGGTGGGATATTATGGGTACAGAAGAAAAGCATTTACTGAGTTTATTACGTGGTCATCGTATGAAAAAGATATTGGAAAAAATGCTCGATGAAAGCGAATTTTTAAGTGACTATGGTATACGTGCCGTATCAAAATATCATGCAGAACACCCATATGAATTTTTTGTAGAAGGCAAACGTTTTGCTGTAAATTATGTACCCGGCGAAAGTGATAGCGATTTGTTTGGTGGCAATAGTAATTGGCGTGGTCCTGTGTGGATGCCTGTTAACTTTTTAATTATTGAAAGCCTGCAACGTTTTCACTTTTATTATGGTGATGATTTTAAGGTTGAATGTCCAAAAGGCAGTGGTAAAATGCTATCGCTGAACGAGGTTGCCAATGAAATATCTAAGCGTTTATCTAAATTATTTTTACGAGATGATGCTGGTTACAGACCCATTTTTGGCAACCACTATAAGTTACAAAAAGACCCCAATTTTAATAACTATATTTTGTTTTACGAATACTTTCATGGTGATAATGGCAGAGGTGTTGGGGCATCTCATCAAACTGGCTGGACAGGCTTAGTAGCAAAGCTTTTGCAGCCAAGAGACAGCTCTTTGAAATAGTAAATATTACTTGTACTTTAGCTTATACACCAAAATAATTAAGGATAAAATTAGCGTTACGCCATTAGCTAGATAAACGGGTACGCTATCACTCATAATGCCATAAGTAAACCACAAAACGGTACCAATTGTAAATAATGAATACATTGATAATGAAATGCCGCTTGTGTCTTTTGTGGTAATGGTTTTTATTGCCTGCGGTAGAAAAGAAAGTGTTGTACAAAATGCAGCAAATAAGCCAATGATGGTGGTTATGTTCATGGTAAATAGTTAGTTGTAAATGGTGAATAGTTAATAGTCAGTACTTAATAATTGATGTTCAATTTTCACTATTAAGTATTCGCTTTCTCGCTTATTTCGCATCAAACCAAACTTTGCTTTTATTATCCGCTTCAGCATTATAATTAATAAATAACTCCTCACCTTTTTTAATTGGCTTTACTACTTTAATACTTATTATATCGTCAGCAAAATCCATTTCATACTCGCAATTGGCAGTGTAACTGTGGTTATACAAACTTATATAACCCAATGCCAATGCGGCTTTCTTACGCGTAACGCCCCATTCAAACACATAATTATACAACTTAGTTTCGGCTAAATGTAAATACTCTGCGGCAGTAAAAACTAGCACAGGTGACATCTCTACAATAGTACCAATTTTAAAAGCCCTAGTGGTAAAAACCCCCTTGCCACCTTTGCCGCCCTTACTAGATGGTGCTATCACTAAGTCTGGTAAAATCATAGGCGTAAAAATAAGTGATGATAACATAATAAAAGCAGTTCTTTTAAACGCAGTAAACGGTTAAATTGCAGCCCATGAGCTTAGAACTTGAACAAGCAGATTTAATGGAACAATTTGAACAAATCATTGCACTTGATGATAAGCTACAAATTGCAGATTTTTTAAACGATCAGAACATTAGCGATGTTGCTGAATTGATAAACGAATACCCAGAATATGAGGCACATATCATTAGCAATATGTCTATTCATAGGGCTGCAAGCGTGTTTAAAATATTAGATATTTCTCAACAAAAAGATATTGTAAAAGAGTTGCCATCGTTTAAAACTGCCGAGCTTTTAAACGAATTGCCCCCAGATGATAGAACGGATTTTTTGGAAGAATTGCCTAAGAGTGTTATTAGAGAATTAATAAAATTATTAGACCCAGAAGAGCGAAAAATTACGCTTACTCATTTGGGTTACCCAGAAGATAGTGTAGGCCGTTTGATGACGCCAGATTATGTGTATGTGTACGAACACAACACCATTGAAGAAGTATTTGTAACCATCCGCAAGTATGCAAGGGGCAGTGAAACCATTGACGTAATTTATGTTATAAACCAAGCTGGAGAACTGATTGATGACATACGAATTAGAGATGTGATTTTGGCATCGCCAGAAAAATTGGTGAGTGAAGTGATGGACGACCGTGTGGTAGCTTTAAATGTTACCGATGACCAAGAACATGCCAACCAAGTATTTAAAATGAACAATCGTGTTGCGTTACCAGTAACCGACGATAATAATATTTTACTGGGCATTGTAACCATTGATGATATGCTTTGGGTAGCTAACGAAGAGTTTAGCGAAGACATACAAATGATTGGTGGTACCGAAGCTTTAGATGAACCCTATTTAGACATTGCTTTATCCAAACTATTCCGCAAACGCATTGGTTGGTTGGTAGTATTGTTTTTGGGTGAAATGCTGACTGCTACTGCCATGGGATACTTTCAAGGCGAGATTGAAAAGGCTGTTGTACTTGCATTATTTGTACCCTTAATTATAAGTAGCGGGGGTAATAGTGGTAGCCAAGCAAGCACCCTAATTATACAGGCAATGGCTGTTGGTGATGTAAGTTTAGCTGATTGGTGGCGAGTTTTAAAACGTGAATTATTAAGTGGCGTAATGCTTGGAGGAGTATTGGGTATTATAGGTTTTACAAGAGTATTTGTTTGGCATAGTATATCGCCAGCTATGTATGGCCCACATTGGCTAATGATAGCTTATACCGTGGGTTGTAGCTTATTGGGCGTGGTATTGTGGGGCACGTTAAGTGGCTCCATGTTACCAATAGTTTTAAAAAAATTAGGTGCCGACCCTGCCGTATCTTCTGCTCCATTTGTAGCTACTTTGGTAGATGTTACTGGCTTGGTTATTTACTTTAGTGTGGCACTATTATTTTTAAGTGGTACGCTGTTGTGAACAGGTTGCTAGTTAACCGTAGCGATAGTTATAATTTAATGTTAGTTTTTAAAGCATGTTACAAGCCGTACTGGATAATTGAACTTGTAAATGCATGATTGAGAAATAGAGTTAATTACTTTTTTGGGAGAAAAAAATACTCTATACTAATAAAAAATATTATGGCAAAGACAACATTTTGGGACATTATTGAAAGAACAATTGAGAAAATTAGTACACCTCTTTCTGCAAAAGAAATTTGGGATAAAGCAAATGAAATTGGCACTATAGGCGACTTTACAACAACAGGAAAAACACCTTGGGCTACAATTGCAGCATATTGTTATACCGACATAAATAATAACGGCGACTCTTCAATGATTATTCAGACGAGTGAAAGGCCAGCACAATTTTTTCTAAGAAAACTTGCAAAAACAATTGATCTCCAAAAAGTTCAAAAACAAAAAGACACAGAAGAAGCTAAGAAAGAGAAAGTTGAACTGAAAAAATTCAATGAAAGAGACTTACACTCAGTTTTAGTAGCTTATGCTTATGGTGACAGTCATTTTAAAGCCAACTTAAAAACCATTTATCACGAGAATTCTTTAAAAGCAACAAAAGGACAAAATGAATGGTTACATCCTGATTTAGTTGGAGTATATTTTCCATTCAGAGATTACAAATCTGAAACCTTAGAAATTCAAAATCATCTTTCAATTACTTCAATAAAATTATTTTCATTTGAGCTCAAAATATCATTAAGTTTTAGTAATCTAAGACAATCATTCTTCCAAGCAGTTTCTAATTCAAGTTGGGCAAATGAAGGTTATTTAGTTACTTTAAATATTGATGATGACCCGACATTTAAAGATGAAGTAAGAAGATTAAATAATGCATTCGGCATTGGCGTTATTAAATTAAATCCTGAAAATGTATTTGAGAGTGAAATTGTATTTCCATCAAGAATAAGTCAAGAAATTGACTGGGATACGGTTAATCGGCTGACAAGTGAAAGTTCAGATTTCAATGACTTTTTAAAATTGATAACTGAAGACTGTAAGCTTGGTAAAGTAAAGAGCCAATATGATAAAATTTTGAACCTTGAAGAATTAACGAGACACATTAAAGACAAAGGGATGGGTAAAGTCTTACAACATTAAGTGTTAAGCAAATTTGCTAAGATTTAGCAGTAACACTTCAAGTACAAAAAATTATCCATTATCACTATTACTCTGCGATTGAAAAACCTGACCAATAACAACAGGATTTTTGTGGCGATGGCAGTAATATTTAAAGTAGCATATTCGATTTTAGATAAGTAGTCAGTCAAAATTAACTTATACTATTTTGTAGTTCATTTTCAGCTGTTTACCAATAGTGTCAAGAACTAGCCTTGCGGCGTAAAACAGTTG
>JAYVNQ010000215.1:0-3794 GCA_043758365.1 Chitinophagales bacterium | reverse complement strand
CGAGCAATAATCGCTTGTAGGTTTCAGTACCTCTTGCATCGCTAATGGGTGCAATTTCTTGTTGGAAAATTGTAATCGCTTCGCTGATAATATCTTCTGTTAAAGCTTTGCCTGTTAAGAAAGCAACCGTATTACTCAAGTATTTTGGATAAGCAAAAACACCACCAGCAGATAAGTGTATTTGCTTAATAAGCCCGTCTTTATTGAGTTGTATTAGGCAAGCTGAATTTACACTAGCAATATCTAAGTGCTTACGTTTGCAAACTTTCTCGAAATTAAAAAAAGTGTTTTGACTTGGTGGTGTGAAAATGATTTGCTCAATTATTTCCTCTGTTGCTTTATCTATTTGCTTATAATTTTTATAAAAATCCTTTAATGAAATTGTTCTTTTTGTGCCATTACTATTAAGTACAATATCACTATCAAGTGCTAATAAAAACACGGTCATATCACCAATGGGCGAAGCATTTACCAAGTTGCCAGCCAATGTAGCCATGTTACGAATAGGTGTAGAAGAAATGAGTTTAATATGTTTTGCTAAATCAGGGAAAAAGCCTTGTATCAAACTTGATTCTGCAAAAGCCGTAACAGTAACCGAAGCACCAATATGGCATTGACCATTTTCTAAGTAAATATTTTTCAGTTGCTTATCATCAAACAAATGTTGCACAGTGGCTTTTTTTACTGCATGATGCTTTTGCACTAATAAATCTGTACCTCCACCAATAAACAATTCATGATTTGGAATTTTGGATTTGTGAGTTTTGATTTTAGATTTTAAATCTTGAAGTCTAGCTTCAATTCCTACAAAATATTCAGGAATAAATTTGTTTTCGATTAACCACTCTAAGCTTTTGCCAGCAGGCTTTTCAGCTATTTTATTGGTTAATATTTCGGCTGCTCGTTCAATAGATTTATAACCTGTACAACGGCAAATATTACCATCAATAGCAGCAATAGCATTGTTGTAATTGGCAGGCCTTTCGTTCATTGCAAAACCTGTTAAAGACATTACAAACCCGATGGTGCAAAACCCACATTGTGTACCATTGGTATCAATCATGGTTTGCTGCACAGGGCTTAATTCCTTACTATTAATACCTTCTACCGATACAATATGTTTGCCTACTGCATTGCCCAAAGGCATAAGGCAGGATGTCATAGAACGGTAGACCAATTTGCCGTTCTCAAAATCGCCCACCAAAATAGTACAAGCTCCACAATCGCCTTCGCGACAGCCAATTTTTGTTCCGGTTAACCTTTTGTAATAGCGTACATAATCCAATACTGTACTGCCAGACGACTGATTAGCGGTTACCAATTGGTTATTTAAAATAAATTGAATCATTTAATAATCTGTTTTCAAAGTGCTGTCATTCCATTTTACAAAAGCTTCCAATGCTTCGCTACGTAATAATTGTTTAGTAAATAATTTCCGTTCGGTTATTGGTTTGGCAATTTCCTCATAAATAAATTGATCATCAAATTTTATTGCCGCCGCATCTTCTTTGCTGTTGGCGTAATACAATTTATCTGGTCTGGCCCAGTAAATTGCACCCAAACACATGGGGCAAGGCTCGCAACTGGTATAAATATCGCAACCGTCTAATTGAAAAGTTTGCAATATGTTACAGGCATTACGAATAGCAATTATCTCGGCATGAGCAGTTGGATCGTTTGTTGCCGTAACACTATTGGCACCACGAGCTATTATTTTGCCGTCTTTTACCACGACTGCACCAAATGGTCCACCTTTTCCTTCGGTTACATTTGCTACCGACAATCGTATGGCTTCCTGCATAAATTTTATTTCATCACTACCTGTCATGCTATATTTTTAGTTTGATGATGTATTTGCTACAAAAAATGCAGCAACAGTAAAAATAGGGATTTGAATGGTAAGCAGCAAATGGTAATTGGTTTGTACAATGAATGGTGTTTAACTATGCTTAGATAAAAGTTGCGTAGTGATAAGAACGTACAAGTGTGCGACGCAACGAAGACCATATTTATGTTCTACTGTTGGTTACCCAAAAAAACTATTACTTGTTTTGAGTGATTCCCCTAACTTTGCAATCCCAAAAAGTTCTTTAAATATAAAGAATGATTGAGCTTGGGAGTCTTGATGTAAAATTCGGGACGCTATAACCAATAAATCGTAAACAACATGGCAAAAGAAATCTCTGGCTACGTGAAGTTGCAAGTGAAAGGCGGTCAAGCCAATCCTGCACCCCCCGTTGGGCCTGCACTCGGTAGTAAGGGTGTAAACATTATGGAGTTCTGCAAACAATTTAATGCAAGAACCCAAGACAAGCAAGGAAAAGTTGTGCCTGTATTAATTACAGTTTATACCGACAAGTCATTTGACTTTGTTATTAAAACTGCACCAGCCCCAATTCAATTATTAGAAGCAGCAAAATTAACAGTGGGTCAAGGTAGTAAAGAGCCTAACCGTGTAAAAGTTGGTAAAGTAACTTGGGCACAGGTAGAAGCAATTGCTACTGATAAAATGCCCGATTTAAACTGTTTTACTGTACATAGCGCTATGAAAATGGTAGCTGGTACTGCACGAAGCATGGGTATTACAATTGATGGACAAGCTCCTTGGGAGAAAAACTAATTATTCACCTTATAAATCATTCAAAAAATGTCGTTGACTAAAAAAAGAAAGGTTGCTAATACTAAGGTGGATAAGAATAAGAATTATTCCCTTAAAGAAGCTACTACACTAGTAAAAGAAACAAATTGTACGAAATTTGATAGTTCGGTTGATTTACACCTTCGTTTGGGTGTTGATCCAAAAAAAGCAGACCAACAAGTGCGTGGTACTGTATCACTGCCACACGGTACTGGTAAAACTAAAAAAGTATTGGTGCTTTGCACACCTGATAAAGAGGCTGCCGCTAAAGAAGCGGGTGCAGATTTTGTGGGTTTAGAAGAATTTATTGCTAAAATTGAGGGTGGATGGACTGATGTTGATGTAATTATTGCAACACCATCTGTTATGCCTAAGATTGGTAAATTGGGAAAAGTATTAGGCCCTCGTAACTTAATGCCAAACCCTAAAACTGGTACTGTAACTAATGATGTTGCTGCCGCTGTAAATGAAGTTAAAGGTGGTAAAATTGCCTTTAAAGTAGACAAAGCTGGTATTGTTCACGCATCAATTGGCCGTATCTCTTTTACATCAGAAAAACTAACTGAAAACAGTTCAGAACTTATCAACGCGATATTGAAACTAAAACCTGCCACATCAAAAGGTACTTACCTTAAGGGTGCAAGCATGGCAAGTTCAATGGGACCTGGTATTTCATTAGACATAAAAGCATTATCAAACTAATCCTGGTGATTGTTTACGCCAAAAGCGAAAATAAGATGACCCGGGTTTCAATAAAAGTTAGTTATGACCAAACAAGAAAAAAATGACGTTATTGAAGTTCTTAAAGAGAAATTCAATCAATATAGTAACTTCTACGTTACTGATACAGAAGCCTTGACTGTTGCACAAATAGGCAAACTTCGTAACACTTGCTTTTACAAGCAAGTAGAAATGAAGGTGGCTAAAAATACATTAATTCGCAAAGCTCTCGAAGGCTTGGATGCTGAAAAGTATGTGGGTGTTTACGACAGTTTACATAAAGTAACAGCGTTGATGTTTTCTGAGAATCCTAAGGATCCAGCCTTAATTATCACATCTTTCCGCAAGGATAGCAAAACTGAAAAGCCTGTTCTGAAAGCAGCTTTCATTAATGGTGACGTGTATTTAGGTAACGATCAATTGATAGCATTAACCA
>JAYVNQ010000214.1:0-30824 GCA_043758365.1 Chitinophagales bacterium | reverse complement strand
CGGCGAAGATAAGGGGATCGCAGTAAAAAAAAGAAACCGACAAATGAAAAGTCGGAAAACTTATAGGTTTAAAGAGGCATTTTATTAATGAAGTTTTTTGTCTTTTCTAAATAAATAGCATCCAACTGATCTTTAAAATGGTTAACGGCTTTTTTATTGGCAATTGATCGTAAAGTATTGAGGAAAGAAACGATTATACCAACATATTTTTTTTATTTTCAAACTGCATTTCATGCAATTTACTATAAAAGCCACCCAGCTCCAGCAGTGCTTCGTGGTTACCCATTTCTTTTATTTCGCCTTTATCCAATACAATTATTTTGTCTGCTTTGCGAATTGTTGACAAGCGATGGGCAATTACAATAGATGTTCTTCCGGTAATTAAAGTGTCGATGGCTTTTTGTATTAATAATTCGCTTTCGGTATCAATTGATGAGGTGGCTTCGTCTAAAATTAGAATAGCAGGATTATACAATAGTGCTCTTGCAAATGAAATTAACTGTCGTTGCCCAAGACTTAAAGTACTCCCACGTTCCATCACATTGTAATCATAATTTTCTGGTAGCTGCATAATAAAATCGTGCAGGTCAATCATTTTGCAAGCATCAATAACTTGTTGTTTTGAAATTGTAGGATTACGAAGTGTAATATTATCCAGTACCGAACCAGAAAACAAAAATACATCTTGCAAAACCACGCCAATATTACTTCTTAGCTTTTCTATCGGGTAATCTTCTATGTTGGTAGCATCAATTTTTATAGCACCTTTTTGAATATGGTATAGCCGGTTCAGCAGGCTAATGATGGATGTTTTACCGCTACCTGTATGCCCAACCAAAGCAACGGTTTCGCCAGCCTTTACAGTAAACGAAATATTTTTTAACACATACTGTTCCTCTTTATAAGCAAACCAAACCTTATCGAACTCAATACTTCCATTTAAAACAGTAGATGGTTGATGACTAATCGTTGATGGCGGTAAAACATCGTCATTATCCAACACTTTAAACACACGTTCGGCAGCAATCATACCCATTTGAATCACGTTAAATTTATCAGCAATTACACGCAATGGACGAAAAATTTGATTTAAGTATAAAATAAAAGCTACCAATAAACCTGCATCTAAGCGTTTATCTGCCACCCACCAAACCAGCAAACCTGTACTTATTGCTAACACCAATTCTACCACCGGGAAAAATACACTGTAAGCAAAAATGGCTTTAATATTTGCGTTGCGATGTTCCTTGTTAATTACATTAAATTTTGCCAACTCACGTTCCTCCGCAGCAAAAGCTTGTACAATGTGCATACCCGTTAAATGCTCCTGTACAAAAGCGTTTAAAGCAGCCACAGCATTACGTACTTTCATAAAACTTTTGTTCACGCTCTCTTTAAAATAGTATGTTGCTAAAATTAAAAAAGGAAATGGTATCAAGCTTATCAATGTTACTTGCCAGTTCATCCAAAACATGGTAGCCAGGGTAATAATGATAGTGAGTAAATCGGCCACAATTGGTATCAACCCGTCGCTAAAAATATCGTTAATACTTTCAATGTCATTAATAGTTCTGGTGGTTAAAGTACCAATTGGGGTTTTATCAAATTGAGATAAATTCAAGCTCACTATTTTCTCGTAAACCGTTACCCGTAAATCTTTCACTACATTCTGCCCCAACCAAGATGTGATAAACGTGAAAGCAAATCGTACTGTGGATTCTATTAGTAAAAATACAATTTGAAAGATGGTAATATTTACAATAAACTGCAAAACATTATTGCCATTTTTCAATAATAAAATATGCTGTATCCAAATGGGGATCGGCAAGTTATTATGGATGGATTTATTAACCGTTAACTGAATTAAATACGGCCTGATAGGTGCAAAAAAAGCCATGATAATTGCCAGCGATAAGCTGGTGTAAAAAAATGTATTGTAAGGCTTTACAAAATAGAACACCCGTTTCATCAACGATAAGTCAACAGCCTTTTTTTTTGTCGGTTCGCTCATAATTAATCACAAATGTAAAGCACTAGTTAAATGGTTAGTATGATTGGTAAGATTATTGTTAAAGAACGAAATAAAAATACCTCAATAAAAAAATAAATCTTACGCAGTTATTAAAACCTCAACTTACTATTATTAAAAAAATCTACCTGTATTTTCTTACATTCGTTAGCCATGATAGCAGAGCAAACCATTGCAGAAATAGTATCCCAGCCGAAATATGATTTAACGCCTGAACAAGAGAAAAAAGAAATCCTTCGGCATTACCGTGCTTTGCTGCGTAGCCTTAGGCCGAAACTAAAAAAAGGCGACAGAGAATTGGTGCGTACGGCTTTTGAAATGGCCGCAGAAGCCCATAAAACCATGCGGCGTAAAAGTGGCGAACCTTATGTTTTACACCCTTTGGCCGTTGCCATGATTTGTGTGGAAGAAATTGGACTGGGCGTAAGAAGTACCATTTGTGCGTTGATGCACGATACTGTTGAAGATACCGATGTAACGCTTGAAGATGTGCAACGTGAATTTGGAATTGAGATAGCAAAAATTGTAGACGGGCTAACGAAAATATCAAACATTATTGATGCCAATACTAGCCAACAAGCCGAAAATTTTAAGAAGATTTTACTGACTTTGACAGATGACCCTAGGGTGATTTTAATCAAGCTGGCAGACCGTTTGCACAACATGCGTACGCTTGATAGCATGAAAAAGGAGAAGCAGTTAAAAATTTCTTCTGAAACCGTTTGGGTATATGCACCATTGGCTCACAGAATGGGTTTGTACAACATTAAAACTGAGATGGAAGATTTGGCAATGAAGTATTTGGAAACAGATGCTTATAAAGATATTGCCAAAAAATTATCAGATACAAAACGAGAACGAACGAGGTATATTAATGAATTTATTAGGCCATTAAAAGATAAATTAGCTGCTACTGGTTTTAATTTTGAAATATATGGCAGGCCAAAAAGCATCCACTCAATTTGGAACAAAATAAAAAAGAAAGGTGTTGCATTTGAAGAGGTGTACGACTTGTTTGCGATACGTGTTATTCTAGATGCTCCACCAGAAAAAGAGAAGGAACAATGCTGGAAAGTTTACTCAATGGTTACGGACGAATATACCCCAAGTCCTGAACGCTTAAGAGACTGGTTGAGCAACCCAAAAAGCAATGGTTACGAAGCTTTGCACACTACCGTTATGGGGCCGCAAGGTAAATGGGTAGAAGTGCAAATACGCACCAAGCGGATGAACGAAATAGCCGAGAAAGGTTTGGCCGCACATTACAAATACAAAGAAGGTAACAGCGATGAAGATCGTTTTGATAAATGGTTTGGGCAAATACGTGAAGTGTTGGCACAAGAAGATACTGATAGTGTTGATTTTTTACAAGATTTTAAGACCTCTTTTTTAGCCGAGGAAATTTATGTTTACACTCCTAAAGGTGAAGTAAAAATGTTGCCCAAAGGCAGTACAGCATTGGATTTTGCATTTGCAGTACACTCGGCAGTTGGTGCAAGATGTATAGGTGCAAAAGTGCACCACAAGCTAGTACCAATTAGCCATAAATTACGCAGTGGGGATCAGATAGAAATAATTACAAGTAACAAACAAAAACCCAGTGAAGATTGGCTGAATATTGTTGTTACGGCCAAAGCCAAAGCTAAAATTAAAGACAGCTTACGTGAAGAAAAACGCAAGATTGCCGAAGATGGAAAATATATTATGCAACGCAAGTTAGAAAGCATGGGCGCTGCTTATAGCCAGCATAATATTGAAGAGCTGATGAGTTATTATAAGCTCTCATCGCAGTTAGATTTATTTTATAACATTGCCATTAAAACAAACGATTTAAAAGAGCTAAAAGAGTTTCAGGTTTTAGGCGATAAACTAGAGTTGCCAAAGCCTAAAGTTGTTGTTGCTGAAGTAGCTGTTGAGCCTCAAAAACAGTACAGCAAAAAAGATAGTGAACTTATTATTTTTGGTGAGAGCAGCGATAAAATTATGTACGCGTTGGCCAAGTGTTGCAATCCAATTCCTGGCGATGCAGTGTTTGGCTTCGTAAGCATTGGCAAGGGATTGATTATACATAGAACCAACTGCCCAAATGCAACGCAGTTAATGGCCAATTATAGTCACAGAGTTGTAAAAACAAAGTGGGCCAAAAACAAAGAAATTTCCTTCCTAACGGGTCTTAAAATTATTGGGGTAGATGATGTGGGGGTTATTAATAAAATTACCAACGTTATCAGTGGCGACTTGAAAATAAATATTGCCGCATTAACCATTGAAAGTGGCGAAGGGATTTTTGAAGGCACCGTAAAAGTTTTTGTGCATGATAAAGAAGAACTGGAAGAATTGGTGGATCGTTTAAAAGATTTAGCCGGTATTCAAACAGTTGACAGGTTTGATACGGAAGAGGCTAAATAAAAAAATCCTGTAAAGCGATATGCCTTACAGGATTTTTTATTGACCAAGTTAACCTTGGGTATCTAAAATTTATTCTTTTACAAACAACTTCTGTTGAGATTGATCGCTACCTTTTACAACTAACACATAACTACCTTTTGCCAATACACCGGTATTAATTGATATTGACGTATTGCCAATTACAACATCTACTATTTGCTGTTGCAAAATTTTACCCTGCAAATCAATTACCTGCAATGTTAGCTTCTCAGCTTTTGTAATTGCTAATTGCACATACAAGTTTTGTTGTACTGGGTTAGGGAAAATAGTTAATGCTGACTGTTGTTTGCTAAGTGATACAGCTATTGCTTTACTAAATGTAAAACTACCATCCTTATCTACCATTTGTAAGCGATAATAAATAGTTGCATTATTAGGTAATTGATTATCGGCATAATTATATGCACCGCCACCTTTGCTACTAACTACACCTATGGCACTAAAGCTTACACCATCTACACTACGTTGAATAGTAAAGTGTGAGGTATTAATTTCGTTAGTAGTTTGCCATTGCAATGCAATAGTGCTGTTTTGCTGTTGGGCAGTAAACGATAATAAACTTACTGGCAATGTGTTATTTGTAGTACTACTACCCAAAGTAAATGGCCCAAAAACTGCCAATGCTGGGTTAGATTTTACCGTGCCACTTGCATTTGCACCAGCATTACCCGTTGTAGCTGTGTTGCCTTGGTTTATCCATTGTGTACCATTCCATCCAGCTACACGTAAATCTGCAAGTGTTGTAATAGTTCCACTTCGTATATTATCAAAGCTTAGCGTTACATCTACATTGCTAATACCGTTAGTTCTATTTAACTGCCAATATTCTGCAGTGCTTACTTTATTTAAACCTGTACCTATACTAGTTGTTGGATAAGTAGGATTTGGACTTGAACCTACGTAACTTGCTGTAAAATGATCGGTAGTAGCTGCTGGTGCAGACATGCTAATAGGTGCATATTTACCTGCATTACCAACAGGGAAAGTAAATGCTTGTGCACCTATTTTTCTTAAATTACCATTAATGTATCTTGTGGTAGCTGCACCAGTAATGGTAGCATTATTATTTATAATCAAATTATTATTACCAGTATTTAATAACCCATTTGTTAAGGTATTTAAGTTACTAACACTAATATCACCACCCAAACTAACCCCTGCTAAATCATCGATAATAAGATTTTGTACGGTATTACTATTGGTAAATGTGCTAGCAGGAATAATTTGTGGTAAAGTACCATTTTTAGTTATTGTACCAACACCATTCATAGTTATTGTACCATTGGTAGCATCAAAAGCATTACCCAAATTATTAATAAACCCACTAATTTGTAAAGTACTAGTAACCGTAAGTGCAGAACCTGTATAAATGGTTAGATTATATAAAGATGATGTAGTACTACTAACAACAGGTTTAACTGTAAGTACATTCGGTATCAAAACTTCTTCTGAAGCAATAGGCACTGAACCCCTAGACCAGTTAGTTGCAGTAGACCAAATATTGTTTGTTTTTCCAGTCCATGTATCACAAGCATTTACTGTTGTATTTACCATAGTAACACCTGCATTCAAACATAAAATTCTACCATTTACTACCGTTTGTATCACACTACCTGCTGTAGAAGTAGTTGTAGCTGCAGAAGAAATAATAGTACCACTCATTATACCTCCTCCCCCAGTATTTATAACTGCACCACTACCTACGTACCAATATACATTTCTTGCTAAACCGCCATTAGTCATAATAACACTTCTTGGGGCACCAGGCATACCAACTGTTAACGATGCACTTGTTTGAAATACCCAAACTGCATTTGGATCGCCTTGTGCATCAAGCGTTAAATCCGAACCACTAATTATAAAATCAACAGCACTATAGACACCTGGCGTTAAGGTTAAACCACCTAATTGTCCAGCTCCAGGATTAATTCCACCAGGTTGTGAGGCAGGGGAAATAGCAAGATAGGCAGTATTTATATCTAAAATTGTTTGACTTGCAAATGCAAAACTTGTAGCATCGCCATTAGAGTAAATTCCTCCTGTAACATTACCATTATTAGCTCCAGCAGCGGTTGTATAAGCTATGCCAGTTACGCCATCTGTAAAGCCAGTAATAGTTGTAGAAACCGAAGTAGTACCTAAGCTTCCGTGAAGAATGGTATTTTGACCTTGATTGGTTACCCCCCCACCGCCCCCAAAAACCGCAAAACTAGCAGCATTGCCTAATGAAGGGGCAAAGGCTTTTGGGGCTTGGGCAAAAATGGATGTTGCAAAAGTAAATGCCATCAATAAGAGCATACTTGTTTTTGCAGTGATAAAGTAAGCAGTGTTACTTAATTGAACGTGAAATTTTTTCATTTAGAGATGTTTTAATGATGGATAATTTATTCACCAATAAACAATAAAACAATTACCATGCCTATCCCCAAACGTTGCTCATTAAGAGTAGTTAGGTACTCACTTAGATGGCGAACCTACCTCGCAATGACGGGTTCAGTTGAAGTTGCATCGCTCGGTATTATCCATTTAAGTATGTAAGTGGTTTAAAAATGATTTGCCTATATGAGGTCACGAAACGATTATGACTTTATTAAAACTAAATAGCCATTAACATTCAAATCCTATCTTCTATTAGCTTTGTGCTGTAACATTGCTAAACAGTGTGGGTAACATTTAAATAAGGAAACGAGTTACAAAAAACACTATTAATTATGCTGATATTTGTAAATTATATGCAATTTTTGTACTATACAACAATTTTGAATATCTTTTAACGAGAGGCTCAACAGCGAATCTAACCGTATAAGAGTGCGACGCAACGTAGCTGAATTAATAACTAACTGCTGGCTACAAAAAAATCATACATATGATTAAAGAAAACGACACGAAAAAAGAACAAGCATTAGAATATCATTCACAAGGCAGACCAGGTAAAATTGAGGTTATTCCTACCAAAGAAGCCAAAACCCAACGTGATCTTAGTTTGGCTTACAGCCCAGGAGTGGCTTGGCCTTGTTTGGAGATTGCTGCTAACCCCGATGATGTGTATAAATATACGGCTAAAGGCAATTTGGTGGCTGTAATAAGCAATGGTACTGCTGTGTTAGGTTTAGGTAATATTGGCCCTGAAGCTAGCAAGCCGGTAATGGAAGGTAAGGGTGTATTGTTTAAAATATTTGCGGATATTGATGTGTTTGATATTGAAATAAACGAGACAGATCCCGAAAAATTTGTGCAGATTGTAAAGGCTTTAGAACCAACTTTCGGGGGTATTAATTTGGAAGATATTAAAAGCCCTGAGTGTTTTTACATTGAAAAAGAATTGAAGGAACGGATGAAAATTCCGCTGATGCACGATGACCAACATGGTACTGCTATTATTAGCGGTGCTGCGTTGTTAAATGCTTTGGATATTCAAAAAAAGAAAATAAGCACTGCCAAATTTGTTATTAATGGTGCTGGTGCTGCTGCCATGGCTTGCGTGCAAATGTATATTGCCCTTGGGGCCAAATACGAGAACTTTATTTTGTTTGATAAAGATGGACCCCTACACTTAGGCAGAACGGATTTGGATGAACTAAAACAAAAATTTGCTTGTAAAAAAACCGATTGGCATTTGGCATCTGCGTTGAAGGATGCGGATGTATTTGTTGGACTTAGTGTTGGCAATGTAGTTACTGGAAATATGATAAAAACAATGGCGAAAAACCCCATTGTCTTCGCCATGGCAAACCCTAATCCTGAAATAACTTATGAGGAAGCGATTGCTGCCAGAAAGGATTTAATAATGGCAACTGGCCGCAGCGATTATCCTAATCAAGTGAACAATGTATTGGGCTTTCCATATATTTTTCGTGGTGCGTTAGATGTGCGTGCCACCAAGATTAACGAAGCCATGAAATTAGCAGCAGTAAAGGCTTTGGCCGAATTGGCAAGAACGGCAGTACCTGATATTGTGAACATGGCTTATAACCAAAAAAACATGAGTTATGGCCCAAACTATATCATCCCAAAACCAGTTGACCCACGGTTGTTAAGTACCGTTGCACCTGCCGTTGCTAAAGCTGCTATGGCAAGTGGTGTAGCACAAAGGCCCATTACCAATTGGGATGCTTATGTGGTAGAATTGAACAAACGTCTGGGCTTAGATAATCAGTTGTTGCGGGTAATTGGCAGTAAGGCAAAACGAGATCCAAAACGAATTGTTTTTGCAGAAGCTGATAACTTGAAAATTTTAAAAGCCGCCAGTATTTTGTACGATGATGGTGTGGCCTACCCTATTTTACTAGGTGATGAAAACAAAATAAAACGCATTGCCATAGAAAATGATATTGACATTAGCGATATGCCAATTATAGATCCTCGGGTGGATGCACAAGAAGATAAACGGACGTTTTACGGGCAACTATTTTTTAATAAACGGCAACGTAAAGGCTTTAATGCTTACGAGAGTTTTAAGATGATGCAAGAGCGAAATTATTATGGCTGTATGATGGTGGAAACAGGAGATGCAGATGCGATGATTAGCGGCCTAACGAGAAATTATGCCGAAGCCATAAGGCCAGCTTTGCAAATAATTGGTACTGAAGAAGGTGTGCAAAAAATTGCAGGTATGTACTTGCTGATTACCAAAAAAGGTCCGATATTTTTGGCCGATACAACAGTTAATTTTAACCCTAATGCCGATGAGTTGGCAGACATAGCCATGATGGTAGCAAAGGAGGTGCGTAGCTTTAATATTACGCCCCGTATTGCTATGTTAAGTTACAGTAATTTTGGTAGCAGCGATGGCGCCGAGGCCAAGTTGGTAGCAAAAGCTACGGCTATTTTAAAACAACGCAACCCCTCTTTAATTGTAGATGGTGAAATACAGGGAACTTTAGCTTTTAACAACGACGTGCTAAAAGAAAATTATCCGTTTAGTGAGTTGGTTGATGAAAACGTGAACGTTTTGATATTCCCGAACTTAACAGCTGGCAATGTTGCATATAACCTATTGAAAGAGTTGGGTGGTGCTGATGCTATTGGACCGATTTTATTAGGAATGAAAAAGCCAGTGCATGTATTGCAATTAGGCAGCAGTGTTCGTAATATTGTAAATATGGCGTTGGTAGCTGTAGTAGATGCACAATCGAAAACAAAGTTGGATACCGAAGTAGAAGTTGCCAAAACAACCTGGTGGAAAAGATTGAAAAGTAAAAATAAAGGAGTTTAAAAAAAGTCAGAAAAGTCTGTTAGTTCGTGAAGACCCAAAAATCTAAAAGTTTGTTAGGCATTAACAACTATTCAAACTAGCCGACTTTCCTAAATTTCCGACTAAAAACATAAAGCCAAGTACATGAAATTTTTTAACCATTTAGGAGCTTACTTTTTAATGATTAAGGGCATGTTTACACGACCTGAAAATTTAAAAATGTACTGGAAAGAATTTATGCACCAATGCGTTGAAATTGGTGTGGGCGCCTTGCCAATTGTGGTGATTATTTCCTTGTTTTTAGGTGCAGTAACAACGGTGCAAACAGCATATCAATTAATCAGTCCGTTAATACCATTACAAACAATTTCTCAGATTGTGAGGGATAGTATGATTTTAGAATTATCGCCAACGGTTTTAAGCGTTGTTCTGGCTGGTGTTGTTGGCAGTAAAATTGCTAGCGAACTTGGCAATATGCGTGTTAGTGAACAGATTGATGCTTTGGAAATTATGGGCATTAATACCAAAAGCTATCTAGTACTGCCTAAAATTTTAGCAGGGCTTGTAATGATACCGGCATTGATTGTTATCTCGGCTTTTTTGGGTATTTGGGGTGGCAGGGTTGCAGGTAGTTTATCTGGCATTATTGCACCAGATATTTTTGATATTGGTCTGAAACAAAACCTGAATTTGTACAACATCACATTTGCGTTATACAAGGCTTACACATTTGCTTTTATCGTGTCCAGCATTCCTGCTTATTACGGTTATCATGTAAAAGGTGGCTCATTAGAAATTGGCCGTGCCAGTACGAGTGCAGTGGTAGTAAGTTGTATTTGTATTTTGTTTGCTGATTATGCATTGGCTGCCTTATTGCTTTACAAATAAAGTTTGGGGGTCGTTAAAGAGTTTACTGTTTATTAGTTGAATTGCTCAAACGTTGAATTCATAGAATAAATTTTATAATTAGTTCTCACCCACAAGCTTAACAATCACATATTTATCAAGGCTACTTTCTCTGGTGGCGGGATTTAGAAAAGGGAAGGTTAATTGTGTTACACCATAACTCTTGCCACTATACAACACTTTATTTTTGGGGAACTTTTGAGCAATTATTGGCAAACTATCTTTAGCTGTAATCAAATAATCTGTTGGTTGCATTGTGGCAACTGATGCACGTTGCTGAAAAACATGGTTTCCATAAAAATGCAACGCATAATCGTTGCCAATAGCATAAATAAACGTGTTTTGAGTTGGAATTCTTTTATCTTTTATTACATCAGCCACAGTATTGCCCATTTGAAATTTTAATAGTGTTGGATAGAAGGCAGTATTTAGAAAAATATTTACCCCAATAACTGTAAAAAAACTTACTTCTAACAACTTAGGAAAACCAGCTTTTTTTAGTGTGAGAAGAAAATACATGACGACTAAACAAATTGCCGCAATACCAGCAACATATTTTGGTATAGATTCAAATGGATAAATCAATAAAACAATAATGCCAACCCATAGCAATGTGTAAATAATAACGTGCAGAATAGTTAATAATTTACGCCATATTTTAAACTGTTCGGTATAAACTAACTTGTGTAAAAATTTGGCTGTAACTATTGCTGCCAAAGGAAAAACGATAAAAATATAATGTGGCAATTGAGCTTGGCTTCTTGCTAAAATGCAATAGGTAATTATAAAACCGCCTGTACTTATCCATTCTTCTTTTTGAGTAAGTTTAAAACGGCTTTGTACTAATAAAATAAGCTCGTAAACTAAGCCCATAAAAAAGAAAATTATCCAAGGCAAAAAACTCCAAAGCATATTCTCGAACAAGAAAGTAAAATAACCATTTTCGTGGTAATAATTTTCGCCAGTAAAGCGGCCAAAACTCTGGGTCCAATAATAAAAACGAAGCCCTGATTTAGTGGGCAGGTTATTAATCAATTTACCCGGATGCAAATCGTACTGTTGGTACAAACCCCAACTCATTGGCAACAATGCAAAGCCAATAATTACCAGCCCAAAAATATATTCAATTCTGAATAATTGCTTCCATTCTCGTCTTAAAATAAAGTGGGGCACAAATGCAAATGCAGGCACCATCAACGCAATTGGGCCTTTGGTCATCATGCCGCCAGCAATGGCTAAAAAAGCTAATAAAAAATTTAGCCATCGTTTTCTATCATACCACTCTGCCAATTGCCAAAGGCTAAATATTACCCACCCCATTAGCATGGTATCGGTTCTTACATCGTGGTTTATTAAAAACAATGCTTGAGAAGTAGCCAAAACCAAGGCACTTAATATGGCAATTTCTCTTTTGTAAAATAATAATGCTAAACGATACGTGCTGTAAATAGCCAACACCGAAAATAGAAAAGATGGTAAGCGATACGCCCAATCGTGTAAGCCAAAAATTTTTATACTTAAAGCAGATAACCAAAATAACATGGGTGGTTTATCTAAATAATCACGGCCTAAATCAAACACTTGTAAATAGCTTTTATTATCCAACATCTCTCTGCTGATTGATGCGTATTGAGCCGCATCAATATCCATTAATGGCACTAAAAACATACCTAATAAATAGGTAAGGCAACATAATATCAGAACGATAGCTATGGCTTTTTTTTGTATCATACAACAGGTATTTCAGAAGGTAAATGCAGCCCAATATTTTTATTAAAAACAAATGCAACAATGTAGCCAATGCTGCAACCCAAAACTGTGCCGCAAATAATATCTAACGGGTAATGCACACCAACATAAATCTGCCCATAAGCAATGGTAGCAGCCCATACAAAAAATAACTGGTGCCACTTGCCAATAAATGGTTTTAATGTTTGAGAGAAAAACATGGCAATGGCAAAATGATTGGTTGCATGAGAAGATGTGAAGCTATAACCACCCGAACAATTATCTAATAACAAGCGAACTTTAAACTGTAAAAACTCGTCTCTACAAGGCCTTGGTCTAGAAAAAAAACGTTTTACAAAAGTGCTGCTAGATTGGTCGGAAATAATGATAGTTATAATAGTAAACCACAACCAATTCCAAGTTTTTCTACCAAAATTTACCAACATAAAAATCAGGATAAACACGTAAAAAGGAATCCAAGTAATGCTATCACGATACCAGGGATAAATAAAATCTAAATATCGGTTGGTGAAACTGCGGTTTATTTTTAGGAAGCAATAGGTATCCCACTGTTTTAACCAATGCAATAAATTTAAAAATATGGACTGCATTACAAGCATCGTGTAAAAGTAAAAGTTTGGCTCTTTTATGTACTGATTATTTTAAGGCAATAATTTGCAACACTTTTTAAAATATGATTGTCTTTTTTATATTCATGCTATAAAAATTAGAATTATGAAACTGGGTATTACTTTAATTATCTGCTTTTGCTGCACCACTTTAATGGCACAAGAAAAAACTTTAGATATCGCTAAATCTAACAGATTATCTAATTTGAGTAATTAACCTTCAAATGCCAAAGAATATCGATAATATGCCAATTGGAAAAGTGGGCGATGTGAGTCAAAGTTTCTCATTCAACAATGCCCAAGGATTGAATTTATATAAAAGCCAACCCGATAATATGCCAGTTGCAAAACCAGATGGTAGCCTTCAAGACAATATGTCTAGCAGTTCAACTAACACAAATAAGCTGTTAGAATTATTATCAAAAACACAAGAAAATGGTTTTAAACCAAAAGGCAATTCAAAGTACAATTTTGTAATGCCTGCTTATCAAGATTCTTTGCGTCACTTAGATTCAACAAAAAAGCTATTTAAATAAAATAAGTTACCGCATTTTCTTTGCCACAATAATCATTCTTGGTGATTTATTAACGTCAAAACTACCTAGCTGATAATTGCCAAAAACTTGTTGCACTTGCATTTTTTGGTAAGCCAGCATATCTGTAAAATCACCTAGACTGAACTTGGCAACACGTTCGGTATATAAATGTTTGGGAGAAATATTGGTAGCGTCAGTCACTTGTATTTGTTTAAAAAAATGCCCTTCATCGTGCCATTTACTTACATGAAAAGTTACTTCATCAAACTGTTTTATAAAACTTTTTTGAAGCTTATCTTCTGTGTAATGCACGTTTAAATAATCAATCACAAACAGCCCATCTTTATGCAAACTTTGAGCAATAGTTCTAATGGCATTATTGTGTTCTCTATCTGTTTTAAAATAGCCAAAACTGGTAAAAAAATTAAAGGCAAAATCATAGTAATTTATCCAAAAAGGCAGCCGCATATCATGCTGGTAAAAGTGTAGCTTTTCGGCTTCATCGGCTTTCGCTTCTTCTATTGATGATTGAGATAAATCTATGCCAGTAACATCAAATCCCATTTCGGCCAAAGCCTTGCTGTGCCTACCTTTTCCACAAGCAACATCTAACATTTTTGCATTGGGTAATGGCTGCAAATAAGCCATTAATCGTACCAAAAACGCCTGTGCTTCATCCTCATCTCTATTGTTGTATAATAAATGATAATACGGCGAATTGAACCAATCCTTGTACCACGCTTTTGCTCTCATTATGCTAAGGTAAGTGGTTATAAAATTACGATGCCAATAATCAATTTTCTACTATGTTTGCATTACCCCTATACTAAATAAAAACCCTATTCTAATGGCACTAATTAAAAGCATTTCTGGCATCAGGGGAACAATTGGCGGTAAACCCGGCAATACACTTAGCCCACTTGATGTTGTTCGTTTTACAGCAGCGTATGGCACTTGGCTCACCCAACAATCTAAAAATAAAAAAGTAGTTATTGGGCGTGATGGAAGAATTAGTGGCGAAATGGTGCAACGTCTTGTTATCAGCACTTTAAATGCTTTAGGGTTAGATGTTATTGACCTAGATTTAAGTACCACACCTACCGTTGAAATGGCAGTTGTTTTTGAAGAGGCGGCTGGAGGTATTATACTAACTGCAAGCCATAACCCTAAGGAGTGGAATGCTTTAAAATTATTGAACAGTAAAGGCGAATTTATTAGTGGAGATGATGGTGCATTGATTTTAGACATTGCCGCAAAAGATGATTATAATTTTGTTGGCGTAGATAAATTGGGTAGCTACACAACCGATACAACTGCATTGGATAAACATATTGAAGCCGTTATCAATTATCCGTTGGTAGATGTGGCAGCCATAAAAAAAGCAAAATTTAAAATAGTAATTGATGCAATAAATAGTACTGGCGCCATTGCTGTACCTGCATTATTAAAAGCTTTAGGGTTAAAAGACTTTGTAGTTTTAAACGAAGAAGTAAACGGAAAGTTTGCCCATAATCCTGAGCCTTTACCAGAAAACTTACGAGTGCTTTGCAATGAAGTGAACAAGCAAAAAGCCGATATTGGTATAGCCGTAGATCCTGATGTGGATAGACTTTGTTTTGTTTGTGAAGATGGCAGTTTATTTGGCGAAGAATATACTTTGGTGGCTGTAGCCGATTATGTATTAAAGCATAAAAAAGGCAATACGGTAAGCAATATGTCATCTACCAGAGCTTTAAAAGATGTGACTTTAAAACATGGTGGCACTTACACACCAAGTGCGGTTGGCGAAGTAAATGTAGTTACTAAAATGAAGGCTGTAAATGCAGTAATTGGTGGCGAGGGAAACGGTGGTATTATCGTTCCAGATTTGCATTATGGCCGTGACGCCTTAATTGGTATTGCTTTGTTTTTAACCCATTTAGCACACGAAAAAAAGAGTGTGAAACAGTTGCGTAATACTTATACAAACTACTTCATGAGTAAAAATAAAATTGAGTTGGAGCAAGGGTTTGACATTAAAAAAATATTCACACACATACAAAAAAAATATAAGAAAAATCCTATTAATACCGAAGATGGTTTAAAGATTGAGTTTGATACAGATTGGGTGCATTTGCGTACAAGTAACACCGAGCCAATTATCCGTATTTATGCGGAAAGCAATTTTGAAACCACAGCAGATAATATTGCCAAACGCATTATGCACGATATTAGGGAAGCGATGTAAAACCAGTTATGAGTTATAAGTTTTAAATTATAAGTTGAATGGGTATAGCAGGTGGCTTAAAAAATATAACTCATAATTCATCATTTATAACTTTCTTCCGTTCACGACTTTCTTTTATTTTTACCAAGTACAACACAATTGCAATGTGGATGTTATATGCTTTTACAAAGCAGACTAAAACTTAGAAAAAAACGCAGATGGCCATTTTAAAATTCAGGGTTTATTTAGAAGAAGACGATTCGGTTTACAGAGATATTGTTATCAAGCACAAGCAAAGTTTTGAGAACTTACACTTTGCCATTTTAAAAAGCTACGACTTTGATAATAAGCACCAAGCTACTTTTTACCGTAGTAACGATAGTTGGTTGCGTGGCCGCGAAATAAGTTTTGCAGCCTACAATAAAGCCTATGTTGCACCACCATTAATAATGGCTGAAACCCTTATTGCTACTGAGATTAAGGACACTAATCAAAAATTTATTTACTTATATGACTTTACTAAAAACTGGACCTTTTTGGTAGAACTGATTAATGTTAGTAAGGAAGAAAGTTCAAAAATAACTTACCCTTCTAGCACACGAAAAGAAGGTATTGGTCCACAACAATATGGTACTAAAAGTTTGTTAGGCGATAAGTTTGCTGACATAGAAGAGAAGTACGATTTAAAAGAAGGCATTGATGGTTTTGGCACCGAAGGTGAAGGCGAAGTAGAACCAACCGAAAGCACCGAAGAAGAAACTCAAAGCACTAATGATTTATTTGAATAGCCTTATCCCCTATTTAAAAAATATGATACAAAAATAATCCGCACAATTTTCAGTAAACCAACAGCATATTTTATTAATCAAATGTTTTAAAACTTATACCCTTTACCAATCAAGTTCTAACTTCTAATTCACATCTCACCGTTTATCTTTGTTGCCACTCTACACCAATGAAGAAACTTGACTGGTACATTCTCAAAAACTTTTTAACTACCTTCTTTTTTGCCATTTTTTTATTTACGGTTATTGCCGTTGTGGTAGATGTTAGCGAAAAAACAGACGACTTTGTAAAATCAAAACTTGGCTTTATACGCATTATAACCCAATACTACTATGGGTTTGTGCCACACATCATCGCCTTGCTATTCCCTTTGTTCGTATTTATTTCAGTTATCTTTTTCACTTCAAAATTAGCTGGTCGTAGTGAAATTATTGCCATATTAGCAAGCGGTACTAGCTTTGGCCGTTTCCTTCGCCCCTATTGGATTGGTGGTAGTTTATTGGCTATCATTTTGTTTTTTTCAGACAGATATGTCATCCCAAAAGCCAACCAAATTCGTGGCACTTTCGAGGCAAGATATATTGACGGCAACAACTCTTACAATGCCCTAGTTGGTGGCACTAACAACAATTTATACATCCGTATTGATAGCTTCACTTTTGCTGGTATCAACAATTACGATACCCTAAACAAACGTGGCGGCCCATTCTTCATGCACCGCATCATTAACAATAAACTCGTCTCAAATACCCGAGCCGATAACATGCATTGGGATACCACCACTAGAAAATGGATACTGGAAAATTTAATAGAAAGGCAACTGAACACGTTAGGCGAAACCGTAACGATGCAGCCAAAAAAAATACTCAATTTCAACTTTAAACCGCTTGATTTAAGTCGTGATAAATACACTAAAGACAAACTTATTTCGCCCGACCTAAAAAATTTTATACAACTAGAAGAACTGCGTGGTTCGGAAAACTTAAATGAACTTAAAATTGAGTTGTACCGCCGAGATGCCACTTGCATTACTGTTTTATTGCTCACCCTAATTGGAGCGGTAGTAGCAGGGCGAAAAGTACGTGGTG
Source organism: Chitinophagales bacterium (assembly GCA_043758365.1). Classification (GTDB taxonomy): domain Bacteria; phylum Bacteroidota; class Bacteroidia; order Chitinophagales; family Chitinophagaceae; genus Parasediminibacterium. The sequence goes on along the minus strand of JAYVNQ010000214.1, from coordinate 13,274 downwards.
GAAGTGGTGGTCATTTAGCCCTTGGTTTCGTTATTGCTGCTTTGTTTATAGTAGTTAGTCAATTCTCAACCGTGTTCTCAACCAAAGGCAATCTACCACCCATTATTGCAGCATGGATACCCAATACCATCTTCATGTTTGTAGCCATTTATATGTACATAAAAGCACCGAAGTAACTGAAGTGTATTTTTTTTGTTCCAGCATTTGTAGTACTATGATTCCTTCGTTGCGTCGCACACTGCGGCGGTTAGATTCGTTGAGCAACATCTTCTGCAAACAATAATTTACTTTTTAAAAAATTAACAACTTTAAACAAAGGTTTATTATACAAAACACATCTTATAACAGTAATAATAATTTACTCAATTCACACATTTTATCATGAACAAACAAACATGTATTATCGCTTCGATGCTAGTGTTAGCACGCATTTTGCAAGCACAACCTAACCAACAACAGCTACCACCAAAGCCACCAACAACTGAGGAAAAATTGAAGCGTGTATCTGAAAAAATAGATAAAGAACTGCAATTAAATACAGCTCAAAAAGACAAAATATTAGCAGCCTACAAAGCCTTTTTTGCAGACATAGAAAAGTATAAAAGTAAAGATGTTAAACAGCCGCTACCACCACCCCCACCACCACCACCTGTAAGCAAGGAAATAGCAGATAAATTGAGTGGTGAAAGAGATGCAAAAATAAAACAAGCACTTACTACAGAACAGTATAAAAAATATATTGAACTAGAAAAAATATTGCGTCCAAAACACCATGGCAAACTTGGTGAAGATGGTCCTCAAAGACCTCCTGAAGAAGATTAAGATAATTATAAAAAGTAGGTTTTATTACCAGTAGCTTTGGATAAATAAACTTGCCAAATGAAATTCATCTACGCCCTTGCATTTCCTATACTTATCATTAGCTGTAAGCAAGAAATTAAGCAGCATACAGAAACAAAAAATTCGACAGCATGGTGGATAACTAATTTTGTAAAAATTGATAGCTTAAACCCAATATTACAACCATCTGCACAGCAAGTTTTTAAATGCCCTATTAACAAAGCAAATATTAATTGGGAAGAGAAAAATGTGTTAAACCCATCTGCCATTATTAAAGATGGCAAAGTGTATTTAATTTATAGAGCACAAGATAATAAACTTACATCTCGCATTGGGCTTGCCATTAGCGATGATGGCTTACATTTTACAAAAGAGCCAACACCAATTTTATTTCCTAATAATGATAGTTTAAAAGTGTACGAATGGAAGGGTGGCATTGAAGACCCAAGAGTTGTAGAAACCGATAATGGCACTTATATTTTAACTTATACAGCTTACGATGGCAAGGTTGCAAGGCTTTGTTTAGCAACCTCTACCAACCTTAGAACTTGGATAAAACATGGCTTGGTTTTGCGTGATAAAAAGTATAAAAATACTTGGTCAAAATCGGGTGCTATTGTAGCAAAGCAAGTAGGCAATAAAATATTAGCCACTAAAATAAATGGTAAATATTGGATGTATTTTGGTGATACTAATTTATTTATAGCCACATCAAACGACCTAATACATTGGGATGTTGCAGAGGATGATGAAAGCAAGAAAATGATAGCTGTCTTACACCCAAGATCAGGCTATTTTGATAGCCGTTTGGTAGAGCCTGGGCCTTATGCATTGCTTAAAGATGAAGGCATTTTATTGATATACAACGGTAGTAATGGCGCTAATTTAAACGATGGTAACATACCTAAATTTACCTACAGTGCAGGGCAAGTTTTGTTTGATAAAAACCAGCCTTACAAGCTAATTGCAAGATTAGATACCAACTTTATTCATCCTGATAAACCTTACGAAAAAGTAGGTGAAGTAAATGACGTTTGCTTCGTTGAAGGCTTGGTTTATTTTAAAAATAAATGGTTGCTGTATTACGGCACAGCCGACTCTAAAATAGCAGTTGCTATAAGATAATATTCGGGTTAAAATATCAATTATTTAAGAAGAATTTGTTTTGTATAAGTGCTACAATTTCCTCTGGTGAATTATTTATAGAAATATTGAAAGCATCAGTTGGTACTTCTAAAGTATCAAATTGCGAAGCAAGTAAAGCAGTACTCATAAAATGATTTTTACGTTGCTGTAATCTCTGCAATATTTCGTTATAACTACCTTGTAAAAATATAAATTGAACATGCCTTTCATTACCATTACGAAGTATTTTTCGATAGCTTTCTTTTAAAGCCGAGCAAGCCAAAATACATCCCTGCTTTGTATTATTTTCTTTTATCAATAGGTTTAATTGCAGCAACCAATCTTTGCGGTCAGCATCGTTCAAAGCCTTACCTGATGCCATTTTAGTAATATTTTCAGCCGAATGAAAATCATCCCCATCAAAAAAAGGAAGATTGATTTTAGCAGATAATAATTCCCCAATTGTTGTTTTACCAACACCACTTACACCCATAATTATAAAGGCAATATTTTTTTGTTGATTCATATTTTTTTGATTCTATCTTTAAAGTCTAACGTAACAAGTTTATGCTGTTATTACCAATACTTATAGCCGCTTTATTACTACTGATTGTGCTGATTTCCGCCTTGAAATTAAACCCATTTATTGCATTTTTAGTAGTATCAATTATTCTGGGTTTAGTATTGGGCATTTCACTTGAAAATATTACGAAGTCTATTCAAAAAGGTATTGGCGATATGATGGGTTCGATACTGATTATCATTTGCATTGGTGCAATGGTTGGCAAACTGGTTGCAGATAGCGGTGCAGCCCAAGTTATATCTAATAAAATGATGGGCATTTTTGGCGAGAAATATATTGTTTGGGGGCTTGTTAGCACTGGTTTTATTATTGGTATTCCCTTGTTTTATAACGTAGGTTTTGTGTTGGCAATACCCATCATTTTTGCGTTGGTTTATCAGTATAAATTACCAATAGTTTATGTTGGCTTACCAATGATGGCTTCACTTTCGGTAGCCCATGGCTTTCTACCACCACATCCATCACCAGCTGCGCTGGTAACAATCTTTCATGCAAACATGGGAACTACTTTGTTGCTTGGATTAATCATCGCAATTCCAACCATTATTATTGCTGGGCCAATCTTCGCTTTAACCCTAAAAAATATTAGACCAATTAGCGAAATAGCAGCCTTTAAACCAAATGAATTACCAAAGATTTTACCAAGCACTTTTAATAGTTTTTTTTCAGCATTATTGCCAGTTTTATTGCTTGCAACAACCAGTTTAGCAGCCTTATTTATCTCAACAAATACGTTAATTGCTAACTTATTTAACTTTTTAAGCGACCCCCCAATTTTAATGCTAATAACGTTAATAGTAGCCACTTATTCCTTAGGTATAAAGCAAGGCAATAGTTTAAAGAATATCATGAAATTGTATGAAGCTGGTGTAAAAGAGATTGCTATAATTGTGTTGATAATAGCTGGCTCGGGTGCTTTAAAACAAGTATTAATTGATAGTGGTGCAAGTAATCAAATTGGAGTGTTTTTTCAAAGCCTCAAAATTCATCCCTTAGTTTTGGCCTGGTTAATTGCAGCATCCATAAGGGTTTGCTTAGGATCGGCAACTGTAGCTGGCTTAACAACAGCAGGTATTGTAGCACCTTTAATGGCTCACTTTTATGTACAACCTGCATTAATGGTGTTAGCAATCGGCTCAGGTAGTTTAATGTTTTCGCATGTTAATGATCCTGGCTTTTGGATGTTTAAAGAGTATTTCAACATTTCCTTAAAAGACACTTTTAAATCATGGTCTTTAATGGAAACGATTGTTTCGGTTGTTGGGCTTATTGGCGTGATGATTATAAATTATTGCTGGGCTTAAACTGAATTTTTATAATAAAAAAGCTTGCACTAAACGAAGCCCCTGAACTATTTAATGTAAAGTCATAAAAATTATTGGTAAATGATATGGCATCAAAACCTGATGTAGTAGCATAACTAGTTTTATTAAATGTCACACCTGAACTCCCGTTTGCGGTAGAGGTTACTGTAAAATATTGTGTTTCGGTTACACTTCCGACGCACAGTTAGAATTACAATTCGCTAAAGCAGCATTGCCACTTGGTGCAGTTGAATAAGTACCGGTATTACTATTGTTATCGTAAGAACGGTACAATAAAAAATTGAATGCAGAAGGTATAGAACCACCTGTAACACTACTCCAAGGAACGCTAAATTCCATTACAGAACCACTGATAAATACAGTCATAGCTCCAGAAACAGCATTATTTCATCCACCACTACCATTAGCGGTTACAAAATCATTATAGCCAGATTTAACAAAAGCTCTAAAATTAGCCCTGAATGGCAAGCTTGCGGTTGTTTGGTCATAAGAGGTTCCTGTTAAAGTACCATCGGTATTAGTTCCGCCATTTACAACACTAATTGGGTTAGCATTCACGTAAAAGTTAATAGCATCATTCGTGGCATTTCCAACGTCAACTGCTACGAACAATGTGGTAGCATTCCGAGTAAGGTAATAATTGTTTACCTCGCCTGCGTTATAAGTGTTGGCATATTCGCCCGCACCAATTATGCCTTTTACAGTTGGCTTAGATACTATGCCTTTGCCCCTAACAATAGTGTTGTAGCAAAGAGAGAGTAAGACTTTCTTCATAATACAATCTATTTTTATGGTTAAGGAATAAAAGTATAGCCAGCATTGTTACCGGCCATACAAAAAGTCTATATTATTATTATTATTGAACAATAATTTTTTCTGTGGTTTGAGCTTTATCAGTATTTACATGCAACAGAAAAACCCCTTTTGTAACTCCTTTTAAAGGAATATTGATTTGTTGTCCATTGGCAGTAGTACTACTAAAATTAACTACCGTTTTACCCAACACATCTGTAACTAAAATTTGTACTTTCCCAACATCGCCTTTTAAATGCAATGCAGTGCCTGCGGCATTTGTAGTAATGGTTGGATACGTTTGCCAAAGTGCTACTTCGTTATTACCAACAGTTATTATTTGTACTATTGAATAGCTGTATTTGCCATCTTTATCAACTTGTTTTATACGATAATAAATAGTGCCTGCAATGGGTTGTTTGTCAATAAAATTATAGCTGAAACTGCTTTGTACACTATTGTTTGATGCTACAGAACCAATATTTACAAAGCTTGCACCATTACTGCTACGTTCTACTTCATAATGGTCATTATTAACTTGGTTAGTTACCATCCATTGTAAATTAACTGTATTACTTAACCCTTTCTCTGCTACAAAACTTAACCAAGTAACAGGTAAAATAGCTGCATTAGCATCTTTACTTGTGTACACATAGTATTCGCCTGGTTGTAAATTAATAGCTAGACCATTACCAGCAACAGTGATATTACCTGCTGAAGGATTTAGATAATTGTACCAAGTACCATTACCTGGGAAAGTAATAATTGCAAATTGTTGCGACACATCGAAGTTGCCAAAAGCAACAACACTTAAATTAGGATCAACAACCCTTAATTGTTTTACATAACTAGTAAGGCTGTAATTATTAGCAATAGCCCCTGTAGTAAAAGTAGATTTAAATTGAGGGGATGTTCTCAAGGCAAATAATTTAGAATATACGTCATATAAACCTTTCCGATTCGCATCTTGGTAATAATCCCACTTTACAGGTTTTGGATCGGTTCTACAATTGTTACTTATACTTAGATTAGGACAAGTATTAATAGAATAATCATATCCTAACTCGCCAAATTGCCACAACATTTTAGGGCCAGGAATCATTGACCATATAGCCGCAGACATTGCCATACGCTTAGTTGCTGTACTTAAAGTTTTGGTATTGTAACCTGTATTAGTATTTTGATTGCCATAATTTATGTTTTGAAACATTAACCTCTCTTCATCATGACTTTCTTGATAGGCAACTAGATTCGGTTGACTCCAGCCCTTGTTAGCGGCAACGGTATTACTTACATCGGAACCATTGTTGTAACCCATTGTAGCTTGAGAATAATTATAGTTTAAATTACCCCACAGCAGCATGCCATAATCAGAGAGTACAGTTTCTTCACTATTATCTGCAAAATGTTCCAAAATACAATAAGAGCTTGGCGCAACAGCCTGCATTTTATCGTAAATACGCTTCCAAATATTTATTCTACTTTGATCATAATTACCCCATAAACCAACGTTGGTTCCAGAATTTACTTGTGTAAACCCTTTTGACAAATCCCATCTAAAACCATCAATTTTATAATTAGTTAGCCAATGTGTTACTACATTATCTACCAAATCTTTAGTAGCTTGACTTTCGTGATTAAAGTCGTAACCAACACTGTATGGATGGGTTGCAACTTGATTGAACCATGGGCTATTTGCAGCAGGTCGGTTGTTCACAGCATCGAAATACATTCTTACCATTGGCGATTCCCCAAAAGCATGGTTCATAGCAATATCCATAATAACAGCAATGCCTTGTGCGTGACATGCATCAATAAAATCTTTAAACGCTACATCTGTACCATATGCTTTATCTGGTGCAAAAAAGAAACTTGGGTTGTAGCCCCAGCTATTATTACCCTCAAATTCATTTATTGGCATTAATTCTATAGCATTTATGCCCAATCGTTTTAAATAGCTTAAAGTATCTTTTGTGGTTTTCCAATTTTGAGCAGCCGTAAAATCTCGTACTAATAACTCGTAAATAATAAGGTTGCGTTTATCTGGTTTCGAGAAATTAGGCACTTGCCAATTGTACACTGGCTTTGCAGTTTGCAGTATACTTACAATGCCACTTGTTTTACCCGTTGGATATGCTTTTAAATTAGGATAAGTAGCTGCTGGAATGTATTGATCGTTAAATGGATCAAGCACTTTTTCGGCAGTATAATCTGCAACTTTTAAATTGCCATCAATAACGTATTGAAACGCATATTCTGTTGCAGCAACCAACCCTGTTAATTTAATCCAATAACGCAAACCATCTGGCGTAATATTCATTTGGTATTGCGATGATTGCGCCCAATTATTAAAATCGCCTACAACAAATACATTGCCTTTATTTGGTGCGTATAACACTAAAGTAGCGGTAGTATTATCGTTAGCATTGTAATTAATACCATCTTTTAAACCCGCAGGCAAGGCTGCTACTGTATTTGATGAAGCCACTACAAATTGCAATGTATCGGCTTTTACACTTGTACCAGCAGTTGCCTCTGCTATAATTTGTTGATTGCCCGTAGCAGTAATATTTACACTAGAACTTGCCGTTGTTGCTGAAGACGTTGTTGATAGTAGTACGCCATTAAAAAATAGTTTTATGGTAGATGATTGACTGGCATTGGCTGTAATAGAAATAGCATCGCCCACAACTTTAGTAAGAGGTTCTATTACTGGTGTAAATAAAGGCTGGCTTGGTGGCGCATCAATACGAACATTTAAATTAGCATCATATACAGTTATATACATATCAGATCCATCAGCATTAGCTAGCTTTTTAGACCCATTTCCTGCCCTAAAAAGTATAGCAATTTTTTTAATAGTTTCTGTGGCATCTGTAATTCCAAAAAAAGATCTTAAGCTACTGTTAATGGTAAAACTCCATTTGTTATTACCCAAATAAGCACAATTGGCAGCAGGATAAGCCGTTGAGAAACTATTAAACGGTAAATACTTCCAATCGCTTGGTGTAGTGCTTTTACTTGTAATAGCCCCCATGTGAACATATACATCGCTGGTAGGTGTATAATTATTCAGTCCTTGATTTCCCTTAGTTGCATCGGCTGTAATTACAATGCCTGCTGAGTTTTCTTGAATAAAGGCAGGTGAAGTGGAAAGTAATTGGGCGTTTGTAAAACCCACAATAAACAACAATACAATCGTAAAGATTCTTTTCATGAGGCAAGCTTTAAAGTTTATTTTAGCTATTGTGTATAATATACACATTTATTTGAAACGTGAAGATTATCTATTTTTTACACATTGCCAAAATAAAAATTTTAATATTTTTCTTTTTCCGTTAAAACTTAAAAAAAGTCTTACTACTGTCTAGCTTTTTCTTAATACTACTCTAATAAAAACTAAACAAAAAAAGTTAACTACACTTTAGGCTAAACGTTTTGAGTAAAACTAACAAATAGTAATTGCTGATTTTGACTTTAAAATTTTGAGCAAAAAAAGGGCATGAGCCTAAACCCATGCCCATAGTGTACAACCCCCACACACTAGTTAGTTTTCAACTTAGTAACATTCTTCTTTTCAAATACGTATAAGAAATTACCATCTCCGCTATATTCTGTTTTAGAGTCTTTTCTTGCATCGCAAAAAGTAGCTTTACCAGAGTTTACATCTACTGCACATACATCACCATTTTCTTTTTCGTAAAAAGCAGTTTTGCCGTAAATACCATTAAACTCAGCATCCTTTATTTTTTGGCTCCAAAGCTTTGCACCTGTGGCAATACTGTGGCAGCTAACGCCTCTTTCGCCTATTATTATTACGTTGCCTTTAGCTACAGCTTCACTTTCTATTTCGGTAGAATTAATGATTTTTTCAGCCAATTTTATATCATCATCCCCCAATGCAACCGTGTATTTTTCAGCACCAGTTTTATAATCCAAATTGTACAATTCTTTACCGCTACATACAACCAAATTATCATCGCTACCAAAAATATTGGTGATACCTTTTTTAAACTTTTCCGATTGTCATACTTGCTTACCATCGCTTGTGTTAAAGGCCTGTACATTATAAGGGCCTACATTTTGATAATATTTTTGCCATTTTGTAATGGTTGTACCACCAACCGTTTTAACTGTTTTCGCCTGCACTTCAACAGCACCCCCTACTTGCAGCACAATCATATCATTCATTTTCACAAGCCCTGGCAATACTTTTGCTTCACTTATTTCTGGCGATGTCCATAACAATTTGCCAGTGTTTATTTCATACTTTTTTAGGTACTGTTGGCTGCGGCTTTTCATGTCAATTACATACACAAAATCACCATCAACAATTGGGTCAGCAACACAACCATATACACCTTTTTTTACTGCACGACCACCGCCTTTTATACGGCCAACTACATTATCAAAAGTAGCATCAAAATGTGCTTTCCACAAAGGCGTACCAGTTTTATAATCGTACACTTGCAAGCCATTAAACTGTAGAAATAATTTATCGCCCTTTGATTTTAAACTACCACACGTTGCCCAGTTATAACCTTTTTCTGAGCCGTGCCGATGTATGTGTTTTCCCAAATCACCTCACCTGTTTTGCTGTTCAACTTCATTATTTGGTTCTTAAATCCCTTAAATAATGAGCCTAAAAAAGTTCTCGGTATATTTATAAGGGTCATTGTGTTTTCATCCTTATCAATAAAGTAAGTGGCAACTGGCGAATTCCATTTATCATTCGTCCACAACTCATTACCAGTCTTAGCTTCTACCATGCTTAAGGCCTTGTCTGTAATAATACCAAATGCTTCAATTTCTGGCACATAAAACACTTGATCTAATTCTTCGATATTTTGGTATTTATCAGTATGCCACAACATTTTGCAAAGCAAATAACAGCATTATATGTTAACAACAGAAAATGATAAATTAAACCATTTCTATAGTAAATATTTTTTACTTAAGCCATCATAAACTTTTAAAAAATCGTTGGCTTTACCTTGTTTATCAAAAATTGATTCCCAAGTATTTAATGGCTCCCAAATACAAGTGCCTTTACCTTTTCCATTTCTCACTTCAAAAGCAACTTTATTTACTTCTTCCTTTTTAGCAGAGTACTCAACCACAATTATATCTTTCTGGTAACGTCTTGCTAAATCATCCAAATTATTATGCAACTCATTAACTGTACCATGCCATTTTGGATAATAGGATAAACCAATCACATCAAATAAAACACCACGTGAAATCATATTATCTACAAAAAAAACGGACTCATCATTTTGCCCACCCAAAGCCACGTGCAGCAGCATTACAATAGTTGGGTCAACGGCTTTTACCGCTGCCGTACCAGCATCTATTAGTTGTGCCAATTGATTAAGGTTACTTACGTTACCGTCAGGCCAAACAATACCATGATTAATTTCGTTGCCAACCTGCACCATATCAGGTGTGGTACTTTGTGCCTTCAATTCGTTCATTACATTTTTAGTAAAATCGTACAGCGATTGTTTCAATTGCTCAAAATTTTGCCCTTGCCAAGCTGCAGGCTTGTATTGCTTGCCTGGATCTGCCCAAGTATCGCTATAATGCAAGTCCAGCAATAGTTTCATGCCAGCAGCTTTAATACGTTTTGCCATTAATTTAGTGTATTTTAAATCGCAATAACCTTTATTTGGTGCATAGCCACTATCGGTTGCAGGATTGTTAAAAATCCGTAAGCGTACATAGTTAAACCCATGGGCTTTTAGCAATTCAATCGGGTCTTTTCTACTCCATTTTCAGAAAACTTAATCCCGTTTTCTTCCAATTGTGGCAAAAAAGAAATATCAGCACCCATCATTTTTGTAGTAGTTCTTGGTTTTGCAGCTTCACCTTTTAATTCATATTTCTTATCAATTGTAACTTCTGAAGCACTTGTAGGTAGTACTGTAATTATATCTGTTGAACCAGAAAATAAACCAGCAGCTTTAGCCTCAAACTTAATGATACCAGCAGTTTTACTAGCTTGAATAATTACTTGGCACTTACCGTTAAACGCACTGCGTTGCCAAGTACCATCGCTACATTTATCAGGTTCGTGGCTACTTGAATCGCCATTACCAACACCTATTATTTTAGCATCACCTTGAATATAAAATTTAACTAAATTATCTGCATTGGATACTTCTTTACCATCTTTATCTATTAAGGATATATTAATAACCGTTGCATCTTTACCATCAGCCAACATGGTTGTTTTATAAGGTGTTACAACCACTTCTGCTACTTGACTTGTTGTTTCAACTTTTGCTGTTAAGCGTTTGCCATTTTTGTAAGCAACTGCTTCTAATTTACCAGGCTCATATTTTACTGCCCATTGCAAATGGCTATTACGTGGCATGGCCTTTTTACCAAGGCTTTTACCATTTAAAAAAAGTTCAACATTGTCGGCATTACTATTTACCCAAACATCAATTAATTGCCCTCGTTTTTCTGGCCAATTCCAATGTGGTGAAATATGGAGGACGTCCTTATCAGTCCACCAACTTTGGTAATAATAATATAAGTTTTTAGGAAATCCACACACATCCATAATACCAAAATGCGAACTAATATTTGGCCATTTGTAAGGTGTTGGTTCGCCACGATAATCGAAACCCGTCCACACAAAACCACCTTGCCAATAATTATTTTCTGCAGCTAATTTCCACCAAGTTTCAGCCGTACTAGCCCAAGGCGGAGCTGTAATATCTTGGTCTGGAACGTACGCATGAATTGTATCTTTCTCGTAAATACCACGTGTTGTAACAGTGCTTCCCATTTCGGTACCTATTAAAGGTTGGTTAGGATGATCACGGTGATAATCTGCAACATTAAACGGATGATAATTGAACCCACGTACAGAAATTATTTCATTAATACCTTTATAAAAGTTGCCTAAATCTGCGGCGTATGTACAGGTTCTTGTGGGGTCAAGTTCTTGTTGTTTTAGAATTAAACTTTGTGCAATACGTTTGCCAAAATTATTAGTTTGGATGGCTTCTTCTTCGTTACCAATGCTCCATAAAAATACAGATGGATGGTTTCTATCTCTTAAAATTAAACGCTCGAATTGGTTAATATATTCTGGGCTACTATTTATTAATCTTTGCACATCTAATACCAACATTCCTAAGCTATCGCAAGCATCTAGTAATTCCGGTGTTCCTGCGTTGTGACTTGTTCTATAAGCATTTGAGCCCATATTTTTCAACAAGCTTATACGGTAATAATTAATGTAATCTGGCAGAGCACTACCAAGCCTCGCATGATCTTGGTGATTGTTAGTACCTTGTATTTTAAGATGATTACCGTTTAAGAAAAAGCCTTCTGCGGCATCAAATTTTATAGTTCTAATACCAAAACGGGTAGTTTGTTTATCAATGATTTTATTGCCTGATTTAACAACCGAAACAACCCTGTACAAATACGGATCATCCAAGCTCCAAAGCCTTGCATTTATTACGCTCAATTGTTGCTTAACCATACCTTTTGCATTTACCAACAACGCTAATGGTTGTTCTTTAGTTTCAGCAATTTGTTCGCCATCTCTTGTAGTAATATAAGTGTAAATAGTGCAGTTTGTAGCGGTCAGGTTTTTATTCTCAACTGTAGTCTCTACGCCTATTGTAGCGATATTACCTAGCACATCTGCATACACAAAAACACCACCATCAGTAATATGTAAATTATTTGTTTGCTGCAACCAAACATGCCTATAAATGCCAGCCCCTTCATAAAACCAGCCTTCATTTTGGCTTGCATCAACTCGCACAGTAATTACATTATCCTTATCAAAATTTATATAATCTGTAACATCATACAAAGCACCCAAATAACCACTAAAATTATTGCCTACAAAAAAGCCATTTATCCAAATATTGGCATTGCGAAAAATACCATCAAATTGAATTTGAAAACGCCCCCCAGAATCTAATCTACTTACTTTAAAATGTTTACGATACCAACCAATACTTGTTTCAGGCTACAAGCCACCAATGGGCTTATAGCCATGCGAATTAATATCTGAATTGTTTGAATTTGAGAATGGTAATTCTACAGCCCAATCGTGCGGCACATTTAAAGTACGCCAACTACTATCTTTGAATTTGGAATCAATTGGTGTGGGCGAATTTGCACCAGACTTTGCAAAAACAGTTGCAATACTGTAGTTAAAATCTTTTTCAGCATTGGCAGCATGACCAAGATGAAATTTCCAACCTTCATCCAAACTAACTTTTGTTTGGGCTAATGGTTTAAAACCAATGGCACTAGTACAAAAAATAATGACTAAAAATTTTACGAAAACAACAACAACATTTTTTTTCATAACGGGTCGATTAGCTTATTTATGATGATTGGTTTTTAAATGAAAATAATAACTTTAAAATAAATAATTATTCCTTTAAACAAGGTAGAATATTCGCAAGAAACTATTAGAAGTTGTTTAACATTATTTCAACCGCAGTGAACGCAGATCTCTTCGCTAAGAATTCGCTAAGACCTCTGAAAACATTGGGTTTCTTACTTTGTGTTGCCTTGCTGCAAAAGATATAATTTATTGATATTCAACAAACTAAATTCAAAACAACTTC
>JAYVNQ010000213.1:0-11661 GCA_043758365.1 Chitinophagales bacterium | reverse complement strand
AACTGTTTTACGCCGCAAGGCTAGTTCTTGACACTATTGGTAAACAGCTGAAAATGAACTACAAAATAGTATAAGTTAATTTTGACTGACTACTTATCCGTAATAAATTAAAAGTATTTGCCGCCATTTACAACGCCAATATCATCTTGGATTTACAAAAAGAACACGGTAGTTTTAAAGCTTGGTTAGATTATCATCATCCAAAAACAAAACAAGAATGGATGGCCTTGTTTAAAAAGCATTTTAAGTTTACAGGAGGCGAAATTATAAACGAATTCTTAATGAGTACAGGTTACTTAGCAGGTGCTCACAATACCAATTGCCCCATTTACAAAAAAGTATTAAAAGCTAACCCAGCATGGAACAATCAACCATAAAAAAAATAGTAATTATTGGGCCAGAAAGCACTGGTAAAAGCACCTTAACCCAGCAGTTGGCAGCACACTACCAAACCATTGCTTGCCCAGAATATGCTAGAGAATATTTAAATAAAAATGGGACTGCATATAGCTTTGAAGATTTATTGGTAATTGCAAAAGGACAATTGGCTTTAGAAGAAAAGTTGGTTCAAAAAGGTTCAAGTTTCACGTTTCAAGTTCCAAGTTCCAACCAAGTTCCAACTACTAACTCCCAACTCCTCTTCATTGATACTGACATGTACGTAATGAAGGTTTGGTGCGAGTATGTTTTTGGTAGATGCCACCAATTTATTTTAGATGAAATTGTTAGTAGAAAATACGATTTATACCTACTCTGCAATATTGATTTACCTTGGGTAAAAGATGATTTGCGAGAATACCCTGACGTACAACCACGTAAAGAATTATATCATATTTATAAGGATATACTCATTAACCAAGAAACACCGTGGATAGATATTTGTGGCAATTACGAGCAACGTTTACAAAAAGCAATTGCAGCAGTTGATATGCTTTAAATAAAATTTATTTTATCAATTTTTGCACATCTTCATCATCCTCAATATTATGCATTTCACGTATAATTTGCGGGTAACGCCAAGCTGCCCTAACACTTATTAAGGTTACCGAAAAACGTTTAGGGTTTGGCAAACAAGCAATAATCATAGCGGCTTCTTGGCGGGTTAAATTTTTAGCGGCTTTGCCAAAATATTTCTGGGAAGCGGTCTCAATACCAAAAATACCTGGCCTCATTTCTATGCTATTTAAGTACACTCATAAAATACGTTTTTACCCCAAATAAATTCAATCATTGACGTAAAGTAAGCCTCAAGAATTTTGCGGATATATTTAAACATTCCACCACCACCAAATAGAAAAATATTTTTTGCCGTTTGTTGTGTAATGGTGCTTGCTGCAGCACCCGGGGGTAACTTTTTCTTTTTACCTTTTTTTGGTTTAAAACTTTTTTCAATAGTATCTAAATCAAAGCCGTTGTTGTCTAGGAAAAGTTTGGTCTTCGCTAGCAATAGCAGCTAGTTTTACATTGGGCGAAATCTAGTTCCAGCTTACATAATTTCGTTTTAAGCCGTAACTAAAACTGTTGGTTATTTGGGTAATAGTTATTGGTGGCATTATCCATTTGCAAATAATTACATAGACCAACGAAGAGATAAACATTACCAATAATGCTCGTTTTATAAACCACCAAATACCGCGAAAAAATGATATTTTTTGTGATGATTTTTTTGTAATTGCTTATTTTGACATAGTAATTTTTATTGCAGATTAAATTACGAAGTTGTTTGAAATTTAGTATGTTGAAAATCAATGAATTATGTTCTTTACCGCAAAGTAACGCAAAGTAAAGAACGCAGAGTTAGCAAAGGTCTTAGCGAATTCTTAGCGAAAAGCTTTGCATTCTTTGAGGTTGAAATAATGTTAAACAACTTCTACAATAACAATTATGAATTTGTAATGCACTCTTTATTGCACCATAATGTTTTCAGATGAATAAAGCCGATACTTTTTGCCAAGTATATAAGTGTCTTTATAGGTTTTGTGCAATAATGTACCAATGGCAAAAACACCTGCTGCAATGCTAAGGTTACTGGCGTTTTGAGCAGAAAAAATCGGCTCACTTTTACCAATGCCATTAATAATATTCAGCCCAATATAACCAGCACCAGCAGCTTGAAAAATACCACCATTTGCTAGAATTCCAGAATGCTTATCGTCTTTTGGCAGGGCATAAATTTCGTTTACATGCACTTTAAATAAACCCAACCTAACAGTATCTACCGTTGGCAAACCAAAGTAACTAGCCACCTGCCTTATGGCCATTAGGTTCACAAAAATACTGTCGTCACGTATCATTTTTACACGGCCTTCTAACCATTGTTTATTACTGAGTTGAAACACAAAATAACTGGTAGGGAAATATGTTTTTATTGTTTGATTATGCTTGCGTAACACCACGAAATTTGGCTGTGCATGAGTTATAAATATTACACTTAAGAAAAATAATAGCAGTATAGTTTTCATTGCGGCTGAAGGTACAAACTGCTTCTAAGTACAAGGTTATTTTAATTATTAAAAAATGCGTTTTGCAATTAAAAAAATACCAAAAGCCAGCATTAGCACACCAACAAATTGGTTAATGCGGTGTAAGTTTTTAGGAGTTAGTTTTGGCTTTAAAATACCAGCCAATTGTACTTTTAAAATATCTGTTATGATTACAAATAGCAAACAAGTGCCAAACACAATTATGCGATATTGGATTGGATGAGGCTCAGTAACAGCATCGGCTAAAATGGTAGCACTCCATGCAAACCAAAAAATAAAAATGCCTGGATTTAAAATGTTTATCAAGTAACCCGATGCGAAAATGCCTATCATTTGTTTTTTACCCAATACTTTAGCTTCTAGTTTGGCATCTTCGTGAGGCTCTTTTTTAAAGAAAAAAGTATAAACACCAAGCACAATTAAAAAACTACCCCCAACAATGGCAATGGCTTTTTGATGGCTTAAAGCCTCTTGAAAAATGGTACTGAAAAAGTTACAGATAACAACTACTGAAAGATCGCTCATTGCAATACCAGCTACAAAAGCATAGCCTGCTTTATGCCCATTATTTATGCTCTGTTTAATAATGGCAAATATGATTGGTCCAACTGAAATAGCTAGTAAAAATCCGAGTACAATTCCTTTTATAAATCCTGCAAGCATAACATTATTTTATGATGGTTAAAGATAAGGAAATGTGCAGCTACGAAAGGTCTAATACAATAAACTCTAAAATTTAATTATTACTTTAGCATCTTTTTTTAACCCCCTGTGTACAATGAAAAATTTTGAAAATTTGCCCGACGAAAAATGGGTAGATATTGTTTTAGATAATTATATTGGCTTAAAAAAATATGCCGTATCAAGCCATGGTAGGGTTGTTTGCTACGCATCAATACTTAATAATGGCAGATTAATTGCGGCATCAAAAAATGGCAGAGTAGCTGATTTTAAAGTTACTGACGGCATTGTAACATTTCGTTTTAAAGTACACAAACTGGTAGCCCAATATTTTTTGCCAAAGCCCCCCGACGATTTTACGTACGTACTTCATTTAGATGGAAACGTTGCTAACAATCATTACTCAAATCTCATTTTTGCTAATTATTATATGTACCGTAAACATCTTGCGAGTAACTCTGTAATTGCCAGTGCACAGCTTCAATTTTTGTATGGCGAACAATGGAAAACTATTGAAACTGGGCTAGAAAGCAGACAGTACGCAATTAGTAATTTTGGTAGGTTTATATCGTACACAAATACTTTACAAGATGCTATTTTGGTTAAAGGATCTACACACGAACAAGGCTATAAAATTTGGAAGTATAAACTAAAAACTGGGCAAGCA
This sequence comes from Chitinophagales bacterium, assembly GCA_043758365.1. Classification (GTDB taxonomy): domain Bacteria; phylum Bacteroidota; class Bacteroidia; order Chitinophagales; family Chitinophagaceae; genus Parasediminibacterium. The sequence continues at coordinate 7,830 of JAYVNQ010000213.1, read as the reverse complement.
AAACACAAACTGTTTCATAGAATGGTGGCCGAATATTTTTTAGAAAAGCCATCGCCAGAACATTCATTAGTTATTCATTTAGATGGTAATAGAACCAACAATGTGGCTAACAATTTAAAGTGGGTTACACTGGGCGAACAACAAGCACACGCTAACTTAAGCAATGCAGTAATGCAGCGGAAAGAAAATTTTGCCAAACGATCTCAAATTAATGGCCGAGGCAATAAGCTAACTGTTGGTAAAGTAAAATTGCTTAAAAAAATTTTAGAGGAGCCTAATAATCCTACCAGAAAAAAGATTCTCGCTAAGCAATTTGGCATCTCTGCCATGCAACTCTCTCGTATTCAAAGTGGTGAAAATTGGGGTTGGGTAAAAGATGAATGATAGGTTTTTGATTTTTCGATTAACGAAATTAAAACCCGTAATCATCAATTCGCAAAGGCATTTCACCCATTTCGTAAATGGCAGTTGTTATTTTTGCCAAAGATTTAAATTTACAATATGATTAAGACAGGCAATCCCATTATTAGTATTTATACCGAAATGACACCAAACCCAGAGACCATGAAATTTGTGGCCAATAAATTATTGTACCCGGGTAAAAGTATCGATTTTGGCGATGAAAGCCTTGCTGGCCCATCACCTTTGGCTAAAGAATTGTTCAGTTTTCCATTTATAAAAAGTGTGTTCATTGCCAGCAATTTTATTACACTTACCAAAACAATTGATACCGATGATTGGCAAGATGTGATACCAACCATTAAGCAATTTTTAAAAGATTACTTGGAAAATGGTGGCATGGTGGTGAATGATGAAGAGGTTGCAAAAACCAAACAAGAAGCTAGTAATACGGTTAGTGCCGATGATGATGATATTGTAAAACGTGTGAAAGAATTATTGGAAAATTATGTAAAACCTGCTGTTGAAATGGACGGTGGTGCTATACAATTTAAAAGCTATAACGATGGTGTTGTAAACCTAATGTTACAAGGTAGTTGCAGTGGTTGCCCATCAAGTATGATTACTTTAAAAGCGGGTATAGAAGGTATGATGAAACGTATGATACCCGAGGTAAAAGAAGTGGTGGCTGAGGCAGAATAAAATTTTGTTGTGATGGTTGAATATTGAAAGCATCTCTGTAAAAAGAGGTGCTTTTTTGTTTTTTTACAAGCATTACCGCCGTAATAATTTTTAATAAAAAAAGGTAAAAGCATTGTTGCTATTACCCTTTTTTTATTTGTGATTCTATTGTATTATTTTCTAGCTAAAACCCTTTCTGCTGCTGCAATTACATCAGGTGTATCTAAGCCATATTTTGCTAATAATTGAGCTGGTGTACCACTTTCGCCAAAGGTATCTTTTGTACCAACATACTCAATAGGTATTGGTAAATGTGATGCTGCAACTTGCGCAATACTATCGCCCAAACCACCCAAAATATTATGTTCTTCAACCGTTACGGCACATTTAGTTTTTGAAATCGATTTAATAATCGCTTCAGTATCTAACGGCTTAATGGTGTGAATATTTATTACCTCAACACTTACTCCATTTTCTTCTAATGCTTTTGCAGCTTCAATGGCTTTCCAAACCATAAGACCAGTTGCAAAAATGGTAATATCTGAGCCTTCGGTTAATTGCTGTGCCTTGCCAATTACAAAATCACTACCATCAACAGCAGTAAAGTTTGGCCATTTTGGGCGGCTGAAACGTAGGTAAACAGGGCCTTGGTAAGATGCGATGGCTTTTGTAGCAGCCTTGGTTTGGTTAAAATCGCAGCCAACAATTACTGTCATACCAGGCAACATTTTCATCATACCAATATCCTCTAAAATTTGGTGAGTTGCACCATCTTCTCCTAAAGTTAAACCTGCATGTGAAGCACAAATTTTTACATTTTTATTGCTATAAGCTACACTTTGGCGTATTTGATCGTACACACGGCCGGTGCTAAAATTTGCAAATGTTGTTGTGTAAGGAATTTTACCACCAATAGCCAAACCTGCGGCAATACCTATCATATTAGCTTCAGCAATACCACATTGTACAAAACGTTCAGGCATTTCTTTAATGTAAGGACCTAGTTTAAACGAGCCAGCCAAATCTGCTGTAAGTACTACTACGTTTGGGTTTTCTTTTGCTATTTCATAAATGCCTTCACCAAAACCAGCCCGTAATTCTTTCTCGTTTTGAACAATAATGTCTTTTGCTTTCATCTGTTATTTTTTGTTGCTTTTGTAATCCATTGTTATTAAAAGTTGGGCAATTTAAACAAAACAATTTTATGCCACTTATTAAATGATTGCTATAATAACAAATAACAAAAATTTGAATCTTGGTTATGTTGTTGGTTGATAAAAGTGTAACACTATTTGTTAGCAACAATTGGCGCTACAATTAATGGTACTAAAAAGTAGCAAAATAAAGTAATGAGTATGATGCTAATGATATTCATTACAAAACCTGTTTTTACCATATCGCTCAATTTTAGTTTGCCACTGCCAAATACAATAGCATTAGGTGGTGTACCCATAGGCAACATGCCAGCACAACTTGCTGCCAAAGTCATTGGTAAGCCTAGCATAATTGGATTGATGCCAAAAGCTGCTGCAATGCCTGTAACCACTGGGGCAAACACAATTACCTGTGCCACATTGCTCATTATTTCGCTTAAAAAAATAGATACTGCCGACACAACTAACACTAACACAAAAATATTACCGCTAGAATGAGAACTAATCCAAGTACCCAATTGACTTATCAGCCCAACTTTTTCAAGTTGATTAGCCAGTGTAATTCCACCACCGAACATTAATAAAGTGCCCCAGCCAAGTTTTTTTGTATCACTCCAATCTAATATTTTGTAGCTGCCAACTAAAGCATTGCTTGGCACTACAAACATGGCAACAGCGCCTAGCATGGCAATAACCGTATCGTCTAATTTAACAGCTGTTTGGTAGGCATTGATAATATCTTTTACTACCCACAAAAAAGCAGTAGTACAAAAAATAATTATTACCCGTTTTTCCGGGTTAGAAAGTTTACCTAATTGTAGCAGTTCATCTTTAATAATTTTACCTGTGGCTTCGCTTTTTTTAATGCGGTTTGGGTACAACCATTTTGTCATAACTAAGTACAAAGCCCACATTAATAATATAGAAAGGGGTGTACACAAATACATCCATTCGGCAAAGCTAAACGTGTAGTGGTACTGCTTTTCTAGATAAGCCACATAGGCTGCATTAGGCGGTGTGCCAATAATAGTGCCTATGGCTAAGTTAGATGCGTAGGCAATGCTAAGCATTAAACAAATACCTAAATTTTTTATCCCTTTTACTTCGGAACCATGTGTTACTTCCATTACATGAATAACGCTCATGGCAATAGGAAACATCATCATGGTTGTAGCGGTATTACTAAGCCACATACTTAAAAATCCTGTAGCAATTATAAACCCAAGCACAATACTATTGCCACTTGTGCCTGTTAATTTTACAATGCTTAAAGCGATGCGTTTATGAAGGTTCCACTTTTCGATACCGATACCCAATATAAAACCACCCATAAACAAAAAAATAATTGGGTTGGCGTATGGCAGGGCAGTTTCCTCTATTTTGGCAATGCCAATTAAAGGAAAAATAATTAATGGAATTAATGCTACCACAGGCATTGGCAATGCTTCAGATACCCACAATGTTATCATTAAACCTGCTACTGCGAGCACTTTGGCTGCTTGTGGCGATACGCCAAATGGATTTACAAATAGTAGAAAACAATAAATAGCTATGGCTATTGCCATGCCAATGTGGTTTTTTGTAATCTCTTTCATAACAATTAATAATGGTGCAGAAAAGATAGGATTTCTTATAAAAAATAACATTATTTTTTATAAGAAAATATATAACGTCTAAAAGTTGATATGTTAACATTGAGGTAATGTAGGCTTAACAATTAGGTAACAAACCGTGGCAACATTTGCATTTAAATTAAAACCTCAAGTTTATGTTTAAGAAACTCCTCGCTGCAATGTTTGTTATCGTTGCTTCGTTTTGTTCAATTTCTGTTTTTGCACAAGAAACAACCGCTACAATTGGCGGCCACATTACAGATGAGAAAGGTGCGTTTGTAAGTGGTGCTGTTATTACTTTAAAGCATGAACCAACTGGTACAATAACAACGGGTCAAAGTAATAGTAAAGGTATTTTTTATATTCCAAACCTTCGTGTTGGTGGCCCTTATACAGTTAAAATAACTTTTGTTGGCTTTAAAGAACAAAATTTTACAGATGTTAATCTAGGCTTAGGTAATAATCCTGAGTTAGATTTAAAATTGCTATCAACATCTACCCAATTACAAGAGGTAGTTGTAAATGGTGCTGGTAGAAAATCAATTGCTGGTGGTGTAACTGTTGGTCGTGCACAATTAAATACATTGCCAACTATTGGTAGAAGTCTGGCTGACTTTACACGTTTAACCCCTCAATCAAACAACAACTCTTACGCGGGTACTAACTTTCGTTACAATAATGTAACTGTAGATGGTGCTATTAATAATGATGCTTTTGGCTTTAGCAATTCTGCTGGTGGTACAAGTGGTGGTGGCCAAAGTGGTACTGCAGGTGCTGGTACAAGAACTAATCCATACAGTATTGATGTAATTCAAGAAGTACAAGTGCAATTAGCACCATACGATGTTAAGATTGGTAATTTTACTGGTGGTAGTGTTAATGCAGTAACCAAAAGTGGTGGTAACGATTTTCATGGTTCTGTTTATGGCTATGGCCGTAACCAAGCTTTAATTGGTAAAAGTGTTGATGGGTTAAAAACTAAAATCGGTTCTGCTTTTTACGATTATCAATATGGGGCAACTATTAGTGGCCCTTTACTTAAAAACAAGGCCTTTTTTATATTTAATTACGAGCATACAGATAAACAAGAGCCGAGCACTAACAATATTGGTGACCAAGGTGCGGCGGCAACTTTGGCAGAAGCACAATCTATTGCCAACCGTTTAAAATCTCAGTATGGTTACGATGCAGGTAGCTATGAAGGTGCTTATAATATTTTCACTAAAAGTGATAAAGTTTTTGCCCGTTTAGATTTTAATTTAAATGCAAAAAATTCATTAATGGTACGTGCCATTTATACTAACGGTAATGGTAATAATTTAGAAAGATCGTCTACTAATTTTCAATTTGGTTCTACAGACTTTACACAGCATACTAAAAATTTAAACTTAGTAGCTGAACTAAAAACAAAAATAAGTGGCAATGTAAATAACCAATTTACTATTAGCTATATTAATGTGCATGAGTACAGAGATTTTCCTGGCACACTAGCCCCATACATTGATATTGATAATGGCCGCATCACTTTAGGTACTTGGAGAGAAGCCACTATTTATAACTTAAAGCAACAAACTTTTGAGATTAGCGATAATGTGACTATTGTAAAAGGTAATAATAAATTTACCTTTGGTACGCACAACGAGTTTTATAACCTTAACTATGGTTTTGTCAATTCTTACAATGGTAGATGGGAGTACAACAGAGGGGTTAATAGTTTTTTAGCTGATAACCCAAGCCGTATTCGTGGTGCATTTGCTACAGACCCAAAGTATAATAACATTGATGCAATCCGTAACAATGCCCCTAATCCATTTACTGTTGCACTTACTAGCGTTTATGCACAGGATGAAATTAGCTTAAGCAAGAAGTTTAAATTATCTCCAGGTATCCGCTTAGATTACTCATTTGTGGGTTCTCAACCTTATTTAGATCCGGCCCTAAATACAACTAACACAAACCCAACAACTGGTCAACCCAGCTACGTTTCAGCTAACCCCACTTATAGCAATACAGCCTTTAAAGATTTGACTGGCAAATTGCCATCAAGAGTTGCTGTATCTCCTCGTTTAGGCTTTAATTACGATGTTAAAGGTGATGGTTCGATTGTAATACGTGGTGGTACTGGTATATTTACTGGTCGTGTTCCATTTGCTTGGTACGGTTATGCTTACACTTTAAGCGGTGGTACTTATGGTAATATTGACTGGAACGGCCCTGCTGCTGGTACAACTGTACCTTTAGCTATTAATCCACAAGGGTTAAAAGATACTGTTACTAAATATGGTGGTACAAGTAGAAGCCAAACCCGTGAAATAGATGTGTTTGACAATAACTTTAAATTGCCGACTGTTTGGAGAAGCAGCCTTGCTGTTGACTATAAATTTGGTAAAGGATATAAAGCAACTTTTGATGTATTGTACACCAAAACCATTTACGATGTTAAGTATGAGCAAATTAACTTAAAAGATTCTGTTGCTTATTATTCAACTGGCCCAACACAAACACCAGTATATGTTGGTGGTAAATACAATGCTGATTACTCTAACGTTTATTACTTAACCAACACTAAAGAAGGTTACCGTTATAACATTACAGCACAGATTTCTAAAACTACCAATAATATAAAAATTGGGACACACACATTAAACCTTAATTGGAGTGCTGCATATACGTATGGTATGAGTAAAGACATTACCAACGGTATTCGTAACTCATGGGAGAGTAGCTACAACGTAAACCCTGCTATTACACCGGGCAACTCGGCATTAGCTTATTCAAACTTCGATTTGCGTAACCGTATTGTGGCTACATTATCTAATAGTTTTGTTTGGAACCAATCTAACATTACTTCATTATCATTCTTCTATTCGGGTATTTCTGGTAGCCCTTATAGCTTAGTATATCAATCTGCACCGTTTGGTAATGGTACAAACGCATCATTACCTTATATACCTAAAAGTCAAGCAGATATTAATTTATCAGATAATGGTAGTTACACAGCTGCACAACAATATGCAGATTTGGATGCTTTTATTAGTGGTGATAAATATTTAAGTACACGTCGTGGTCAATATGCCGAACGTAATGGTCTGCGTACGCCTTGGAACCATGATTTAGATTTGAAATTGATGCATGAATTTAAATTAAGTAAAACCAATAAATACCAATCGTTGCAGATTAGCTTAGATGTGTTTAATGTGCTGAACTTAATTGACAATAGTTTAGGCCATGTAACATTTGTAACCAACTTAAATAACTACACAGTTAACTTCTTAAAGTTTGCTAACGATGCTGCCGGTAAAAAAATAGGTGCACCATCCAGCGGCTACACTCCCACTTTCAATTTTGTTAAACCTTCAGGTATCGACAATCATTACTATACTGTAGATCCTATAAATTCTCGTTGGTCTGGTCAGTTTGGCATTAAGTACAACTTTTAAGCAATACTGCTAAATAGCTATTAAAATAACAATGTTCGCAATATCGCATAGCGAACCTTGTTGTTTTTAAACATCTTTGTAATGAAATAATCTTAAAAAATAATTAGGTTTAATAATATTTGTACGATTTCTAGGCTTGGGTAAAAGCCAGGCTGCATCACAATAATTATCATCTTCTAACGAGAGAGAAAGTGTCCTCGAATTAATTGACATTTACAGTTGCCACGGTAGCTATTACTAAAGTACCAATGAGCCATTGTTTAAATTGATTACTTGATAACATGATTTTTTTATTGATTATGATAATCTGTATTAAAAAGCCATGACTTAATAGCCAGTTTAAAAGTTGCAACTTTTAGTCTAATATTAACATGGTAAACAACTTTATTGTGAATGATTATCTACGTTTTCTGTTCATGGAAAGCGATATAATGTTATTAAAACTAACCTGTTGGCGGAATTAAAAAGCTAGAGTATGTTTAACTCTACCGACAGGTTGGTTGTTTATAAACTTGTTTAAGAACTGCAAAGTTGTGAGTCCAG
>JAYVNQ010000212.1:0-3804 GCA_043758365.1 Chitinophagales bacterium | reverse complement strand
AAAACAATCACATTTACACTAACCAATAAAGAACTAGGTTTTTATAATAATGATGGTGAATTTATTGTAGAACCAGGCGAGTTTGAAGTAATGGTAGGTACCAATTCTCAGCAAGGACTAAGTGGCACGTTTATAAAACGATAATGCTTCGTCCATAGCAATTTAGCCGCAAGAAAGATTAACATTTACTTCTAGGAAAAAGGGAGGTCAATTACACAAATGCTGTACATATAGTAACGGGGAGTTCCAAATAAACCCCCAATCAATGTATTTAAAGTGGGGGTACTTATTTTAATTCAGGTAGGCGTTAAAATAGGTTGACAGAAAATAATGTTACTGTTATTGATACAGGACAATTTAGAATTTTTAATAAGCTAACTCTTTGCAAAACATTGAAAAAGCTAAGTGGCCATTTATTGAAAAATAACCTAAGTTCTCATTCGGTGGCCTTGCCAAGAATCGAACTTGGATCTGGAGCTTCGGAAACTCTTATACTATCCATTGTACTACAAGGCCATTGCTGCAAATGTATAGGATGATTACTAGGATTTGAGTGGTTATTTATTCATTAATGCTGAAATATTACTGCTAAATATTTTAACTGCAATGGCCAATAATATAACTCCAAAAAACTTTCTTACGGCCAATAAACCAGCATCACCAAGTGCTCTCTCAATAAAGTTTAAACTCTTTAAACCAATGTAAATTATTATTAAGTTTATGAGTATGCCAAACATAATAACGACCTCGTCGTAATTGGCTTTTAAACTCATTACAGTTGTTAGTGTACCACTACCTGCAATTACTGGAAACGCAATAGGCACAACCGTTCCAGACTTTGCATCTTTATCTGCTTTAAATATTTCGTGTCCTAAAACCATCTCTAAACCCAATAAAAAAATTACGATAGAGCCGCCTACTGCAAACGATCGTTTATCAAGGCCAAGTATCCGTAAAAAACTTTCCCCGAAAAATAAAAACACAATCATTAAAGCTCCAGAAACCAACGTTGCTTTTGCAGAATTAATGCCTCCCATTTTTTCTTTTAAGGAAATTAATAAAGGTATAGAGCCAACAATATCTATTACAGCAAATAGCGTAAATGTTACGGTAAGTAATTCGTTTATGGTGAACTTCATTGCAGGTAATTTTTATAAAGATAAACTTCAGGGTAAACCATTGTAACAATTAGCGTTTCCCTCATTATTTAGATGGCTTATGTTGCTCTGGCTGCAAGGGTTCAACATTGTGTATTACATCGTATTTAAAACCGCTATCATCGACTGAAAGCCTTACTACACAACCGTAGTAGAGTTTAAAAGCATTGAAAGAATCTATTAAAGGCGTGTTGGTGAGATGCGATAGAATGCTTCGGATAAACACCACCATGTGTAACAATTGCTGCTGGCTTTGGTAACGAATTAATATGATTAAAACAATTAGTAACACGGGCAAAAAGGTTAATATAACTTTCGCCTTGTGGCATAGGGATATTTACAAAATCGGCCATAAAAGGGTTAAGGTCTTCCTTGGGTATCGCATCCCAATGTTGCATCTCCCATATTCCGCAATCAATTTCTTTAAGGTGTGGATGATGTATAATATTTTGTTGAGGAAATAATATTTTTGCTAACTTACTGCAACGCTGCAATGGGCTGCTATAAATGGTTTCAAGGTTTTCTGGCAAGTGATTTTTTATTAAATTTACTTCATCAAAAAATGTTTCAGTTACATCTAAATCAGTTTGGCCGTAGCAAATACCTTTTTCAATTTTAGGAGTTGTGTGGCGTATAAGATAAATTTCCATTAGTGAATTTGTAGCAATTATTATTTGATAGCAAAACTGCCTCATAAAACTTTGTGAATGATAATAATACCCATGTAAAAAGCAAGCTCAGTTACTTGTTGTGTAGCACCCAAGCAATCGCCCGTGTAACCATCAATCCATTTTAAAAAATATCTACCAGCAAAAAAACGAATTACCACCATTAGCAAAATAGCTAATGAAAAATATACTGGTAAAAACAATAATGGCGGTAAGCAACCAAGCATAATTATTAGCAGCTCAGTAAAAGTTAATTTTCTATCTGCTAAGGGCTTACTTTTACTAGTATCAATATCCTGAACATATTGGTATTGCTGCATTACAGATACTGCCATTAATCGACTTAACGCATGTGCAGCTAGCATAATTAATAAAAATTGAGAATCTGAAACCAATGAAAATATTTGCTGTAGCAATATAAACTTGAAGCCTAAAATACCTATCAATCCAACTACACCGTAAGTACCAAGTCGGCTATCTTTCATAATAGTTAATATCTTTTCTTTTGTCCAACCGCCACCAAAAGCATCGCAACTGTCTGCAAAGCCATCTTCATGCAAAGCCCCAGTTGTAAGTATGGTTGCCAATATAGAAAAAGCGATAGAAAAGTTAGTTGAAAAGACAAGTTGTGATAACAAGAAAGCAATACAACCAATACCACCAACAAGCAAACCAATCCAGCTAAAATACCGAGCAGATTTTTGTAATAAATTACTGCTGTGATTAATATTTTTAGGCACAGGAATACGTATTAAAAACATGAGTGCGGTAAAAAAAATAGATAATTCCCGCCGTCTTAAAGGGTATTCAGAAAAAGACTGATTATTGATATCTTGTTTCATTTTAAAAACTTACGACTTAGTACTTGCATCACTTACACCAGCACTTTCAAAACTCGCCATTTCATTTAAAAATAATACAGCCGAATGTATTATAGGTATTGCCAAAGCAGCACCAGTGCCTTCGCCTAACCGCAAACCCAGTTGCAGCAGGGGTTTAGCTTGTAAATAAGCCAGCATTTTTTCATGTCCTTGCTCACCACTTGTGTGTGCAAAAATGCAATTTTCAAGAATGGGTTTATCAAATTGTTGGGCAATTAATAACGCAGCAGTTGCAATAAATCCATCAACAACAATAACCATATTTTCATCTGCGGCTTGTAAGTAAGCACCAACCATTGTTGCAATTTCAAAGCCGCCAATTTTGCTTAATAATTGCACGGGCTTATTACTAAACTCATTTAAATCATGTAATGCAAATACGTTCGTTAAAGTATCTATTTTAGTTTGTAATTGATCATCATTAACGCCTGTACCTCTACCAATACAATCTTCAATGTTACTGCCAGTTACTGCACTCATAATTAACGAAGCAGATGATGTATTGCTAATCCCCATTTCACCAAAGCCAATGGTATTGCAGCCTTCAGTAGCTAATTGCTTAATTATCGCCTTACCATTTTCTATGGCTAGCAAAGCTTCTGCTTCGGTCATGGCAGGCTCGGTTAGATAGTTTTTTGTACCATAACCAACCTTTAAATTAACCACTGCTTTCGTATTTGTAAAGTCATGATTAACACCTGCATCTACTACCACTAAAACAATATTATGTTGCTTGGTAAATACATTAATAGCAGCACCTCCATTTACAAAATTCATCACCATTTGTGCAGTTACCGCTTGCGGGTAAGGATTTACCAAACCCGTTGTGGCAATACCATGATCGGCAGCAAAAACTACAATAGTTGGGTTTACTATTTGGGGTGTAACAGTTTGTTGAATAAGCCCTATTTGCAAAGCAATATCTTCTAGCAAACCCAATGCACCAATGGGTTTTAGTATTAATTGCGTGTTGAAGTTGTTGTATCACTAACTAAATTATTGGTAGTGATCTAAAATGTATGCTATTTCGGATGTATAAAATTACAGTGGTTGCTGATACGTTAAGGTGTAGTTATGTGCGAAATAACTATCCAAGTA
>JAYVNQ010000211.1:0-3809 GCA_043758365.1 Chitinophagales bacterium | reverse complement strand
GTTTAGTGAAACGACTTTCACTAAACTTCTTTCTAATTCAATGCTGTATTATATTACAGAAGATTTTACCAACTATTTTTCAGTATTATACCTATTTTTTCTTTTCCGGCAAAAAGTTTTTCGGGTAACACAAAAACCATAACAGAAGGTGTTTTCGAGATTAGTCGCTGATAATTAATTTTCTCACGTTGTTCGACATGTTCCGAAGGGTCATGTCGAACTAAAGGATTAATTTCGGGTCTCTGTCCTGTTTAAATTTAACTTTTTCGCCGTTGTTGGTATCTCGCCCCATTTCGACGTTGTTGCGCCTATTGGCTAACAACCAAATAGTCGCTGTTTATAAGAATAAACAACAGCGGCGAAGATTGTAGCGAGTATTTGTTCCTACAGTGCCTCACTGTGTAAAGCAACGTGCTTGGCAGTTGCCTCTCAGATACACTAACCTTAACATAGTAAGCCTCCCTTGCAATAAACCTTTAAATTCGCCGCTCAACATTTATAAAAGTGATGTGTTACATAGCACGCATCATCAATCACACATCGTATTATGAGCCAACATTTAAGTGAACAAGAAATTATTAGGAGAGAAAAACTGACCAAATTACAAGCTGCGGGTATTGACGCTTTTCCTGCACCATTGTACCCTGTATCGCATTATTCAACAGCTATAAAAGACCATTTTACAGAAGAAACCAAAGACACTTTTGCCAGTGTTTGTGTGGCTGGTCGTATCATGAGTATTAACGATAAGGGTAAAGTTTTTTTTATTAAAATACAAGATAACAAAGGCATTATTCAAGCCTATGTAAAACGTGATGAATTGTACCCAGACGAAGACAAATCTATGTGGGATAATTTAGTAAAACATGGTTTGGATTTGGGGGATTTCATTGGCGTTACAGGTTATGTTTTTATTACTAAAACTGGCGAAACATCTATACATACACAAACATTAACATTGTTGGCAAAATCGCTAAAACCTTTGCCAGTTGTGAAACGTGATGAAGAAGGTAATGCTTTTGATGAAGTAACTGACCCAGAGTTCCGTTATCGCCAACGCTATGCTGATTTGGTAATAAACCCTGCTGTAAAAGATACGTTTATTAAGCGTACCAAAATGATAAACACCATTCGTGAATTTTTAAATGCACAAGGTGCTTTAGAGGTTGACACGCCTGTGTTACAAGCCATTCCTGGCGGTGCGGCAGCTAGACCGTTTGAAACACATCACAATGCTTTAGATGTGCCATTTTATTTGCGTATTGCTAATGAATTGTACTTGAAAAGATTGATTGTTGGAGGCTTTGATTTTGTGTATGAATTTAGCCGCAACTTTAGAAACGAGGGTATGGATAGAACACATAACCCTGAGTTTACGGTTTTGGAATGGTACACAGCTTATAAAGATTACTTCTGGATGATGGAAACAACGGAGACGTTGTTTGAGAAAATTGCGATGGCTCTACACGGCTCAACTGATGTAACGCTTGGGAATAAAACCATCAGCTTTAAAGCACCTTTTAAACGCATCAGTATACACGATGCCATTAAGGAAAATACGGGTATTGATGTAAGCGATAAAGATGAAGCCGGGCTACGTGAAGTTTGTAAACAATTGCATATTGATGTGCCAACAAATATTGGTAAAGGCAAGCTGATTGACGAAATATTTGGGGCAACCTCTGAGGCTAAATACATTCAACCAACGTTTATAATTGATTACCCGATTGAGATGAGCCCGTTGACAAAAAAACACCGTAGCAAAGAAGGCTTGGTGGAGCGTTTTGAACTGATGGTGAACGGTAAAGAAATAGCCAATGCTTACACCGAATTGAACGACCCGATTGACCAACGTAACCGCTTTGAAGAACAAGCACAATTAATGGCACGCGGTGATGATGAAGCGATGTTTATTGACCATGATTTTTTAAGAGCCTTGGAATATGGTATGCCTCCTACAAGTGGTATAGGTATTGGTATTGATAGGCTTTGTATGTTAATGACAAACAGCGTATCTATACAAGATGTATTGTTGTTTCCACAGATGCGACCAGAGAAGTTTGAAGGCGAAGTTTGAAGAAAATATAGTAAATAAAAGAGTTGCCACTTTAAAAAAAGTGGCAACTCTTTTTATGAAAACCGAAGCCAAATAAATTTATAAAAGCTCCAATGTCCGCCAAAGGCGGAACTATATTAATAAGTGTTACCAATGCTAGTTGTAAAAATCTTTTATAACTGCTACAAAAATTATTGTTTACTAGCCCAAACATCCATTTTTGTTTCCAACACATTTAAAGGCATAGAGCCATCTTTTAAAATAGCATCGTGAAACTTTGCGAGGTTAAATTTACTACCCAATTGCTGTGAGAATTTATTGCGTAATTCTCTGATTTTTAAAGCTCCGATTTTGTAACCCAATGCTTGCCCAGGAATGGCCATATAGCGTTCAATCTCTGCAGTTGCACCAGCCTCACTAATGGGTTCGTTTGTCATCATATATTTAATGGCTTCCTCTCGTGTCATGCCTTTTGTGTGTAAAGCCACATCAACCACTAACCTAATAGCACGGTGCATTTCATCACCTAAAGCACCCATGTATTGATACGGGTCGGTGTATAAACCTAACTCTTTTCCGAGGCTTTCACAGTACAAAGCCCAACCTTCCACATAGGCATTATTACCACCACCAAACCTGCGGAATTTTGGTAACAACGTATCCTCTTGTTGTAACGAAATTTGATAGTGATGACCAGGAATTGCTTCGTGCAAAAACAGGCTTTCCATACCGCTTGTGGTGTTAAAAGTGGGGGCATCAATTATTGGAACATAAAAAATTCCGGGTCTCGAGCCATCTGCACTTCCTTGGTTATATTCTGCACTAGCACTGGCTGCTCTAAAGGCTTCAGTTTGCCTAATTTCAAACTTAGTTTTTGGTACATTTATAAACATGGTTTTTAAGTTTGGATCCATAGTTTTATGTATGGTTTCAAAAGCAGCCAACACTTCTTGTGGGTTTTTATAAGGAGTAAATTGCTTATCAATTTTCATAAACTCGAAAAAAGCCGGCATATCTCCAGTAAATTTTACCTCAGCTTTTACCTTTTCCATTTCGGTATTAATACGTTTTACTTCGCTTAATCCAAGGTTATAAATCTCATCAGTTTTTTTGTTGGTAGATGTGTTTAGCCTCACTAAATATCTATACAAATTATCACCGCTAGGCAAAGCATTAATGCCGCTTGTGCCTCTTGATTTTGGTAAATATTCTTGCTCTAAAAAGGTATATAATTTTTGGTACGATGCAACAATATTTTGCTGAATAGCTATTGTATAATCGTTTGTAATTTTTTGTTTATCGGCGGCGCTAAATGTTGATGGTAATTTGTTAATTGGTGCATAAAATAAATGCTTGGTAACATCTGTCATTACCATATCCTTTAGTTGCGGTAACATTTTTACTACCAACGATTTTGGTAAAACAAAGTTGCTGGCAAGACCCTTTTTATAATACACTATTGCACTGTCAGTCCATACAGTAAAGGCTTTCATGCGTTGTAGCCAGTCGGTATAATTCTTAACGGTTTTAAAAGGCTGATTGCCTTCGCCACTACCAAGCTGCCCTAAAGCAATAGGTAAACCATAAAATTGATTGGCAGGAATATAATTGTCTGTAAAGGTTAAACCTTCAATATTCATCTCGAGTTCGTGCTTAAAAATCTCATAGTTCAGCTTGTCATTCTCATTCAAAGTTTTAATGTCAAACTTATCAGCAAAAACAAGGTAGCGGTTAAAAAAAGAATCTAGTTTTT
>JAYVNQ010000210.1:0-3824 GCA_043758365.1 Chitinophagales bacterium | reverse complement strand
ATTATAAAACCATGGCTAGGTGGTTTATTGCCAATGGTGGTGCCGACCCTACAAAAATTTGCATGACAGGCTTTAGTTATGGTGGTTATATGAGTTGTATGGCGGTAACTTTTGGTGCCGATGTATTTACCCATGCCATGGCTGGCGGTAGCGTTACCGATTGGACTTTGTACGATAGTCACTACACAGAAAAATTTATGGGTACACCAAAAAACAATCCGCAAGGTAATAAAAGCAGCAGTGTATTTAGCTATATTGATAATTTAAAAGGCACATTGCAACTAGTACACGGTACTATTGATGATAATGTGCATGTACAAAATACCTTGCAACTGGTAGCTGCCTTAGAAGATAAGGGCAAAGATTTCGAGATGACTTTTTACCCAGGTGGTAGGCATGGTTGGCCAAACTTACCAGCACGTAACAACCACTTTGCCAACCTTAAAACCAAGTTTATTTATAAATATTTATTAGAGAAACCAGTACCAACAGGTTTGCTGAAATAGATTGACTAATAAAATAGGTTACCCATTTTCTGGATAACGATTGACTAAACCTTGAAGATATTTAAAAAATCTTCAAGGTTTTTTTTGGTATACGCTTCGTTTTATCAATAAAGTTCTATTAAGTAAAATAGTATTTCTTTTAAAATCTAAAGTTTACACAATTAAATTAACTGCGATATTTTTGGTATTTTATAAAATATTATTAATATTACTTTCAAGTAATGCTATTGAAAATAGAACTACTTTAAATAGAGCATAAAAGCAATAAACAAAAACAAAATTTCCAATTTATGCACTCATAAAAGTAAAATATGGATACACCAGCAAACATTAATACTGCCGAAATTAAATCTGTATTGGAAAAGGAACGTCTTGTTCTTTACAATTCTTTTATGCATGCACCTGCAGCTATTGCCCTTTTTAAAGGCAATACCTTCATTAGCGAATTTGCTAATATTGAATATGAAAGAATAACTAGTAGAAAAATAATTGTTGGTAAAACTGTTCAAGAGCTTTTTCCAGAAATAGAACAACAGGGATTAATAGCGATACTTAATAATGTTTTTTCGTCGGGCGAGCCATTTATTGCTAATGAATTTCCCATCGAATTAATAAATAATACAAATGGTGAACTAGCGTTGGGCTATTATAATTTAGTAATACAGCCAATAAAGGATGAGCATGGAAATACAGAAAGATTAATGTCTCATACCATAGAAGTTACACAACAGGTTGAAGCAAGAAAAATAATCCAAGCAAGCGAAGAAAGATATCGTAGTTTATTTGAAACAATGGAGCAGGGTTTTTGCATTATTGAACTAATTTTTGATAACAAAAACAATCCATTAGATTATATTTTTATTGAAGCTAATCCAGTATTTAAAAAGCAATTTGGTATAGTAAATCCTGTAGGTAAAACTATAAGAGCATTAGTTCCAAACATCGAAGAACGCTGGATTCAAATTTATGGTAAAATCGCTTTATTGGGAGAACCAAACCATTTCATTGATTACAACGAAGAATTAAGCCGCTGGTTTGAAGTGTCAGCTTTCAGATTAGGTGAAAATGGGAGTAAAAAAGTTGCTGTTCTTTTTACAAATATTACTGAACGAAAACAAAATGAAGAAACGCTTAGATATAGTAACGCCCTTTTAGAGGCACACAATGAAGCCAATAGAGATGGCTTATTACTCGTAGATATCAACGGGAAAATTATTAGCTATAACAAGAGTTTTATTGATATATGGTATATGCCTAAAGAAATAGTTGAGAGTAAAGATGATAAACTTGCACTAGAATTTGCCATGAGCCAATTGGTAAACCCACAACAATTTATTGACAAGGTAAAATGGCTATATGCGCATCCGTCAGAAACAAGTATTGACGAACTAGAATACCTTGATGGAAGAATAATAGAACGTCATGGCTATTCAGTATTAGGAGAAGATGGCACGTATTATGCCTGGGCTTGGACTTTCAGAGACATTACTGGGCAAAAGGCAGCAGCAAAAGCGATAATTGAAAGCGAAAAGCAGTTTCGCACTTTTGCAGATAGTATTCAAAGCTTGGCATGGATTGCGAATGGTGACGGATGGATTTATTGGTATAACCAACGATGGTTTGCTTACACTGGCACTACACTTGAAGAAATGCAAGGTTGGGGTTGGGAAAAAGTGCATCATCCAGAGCATATTAATAGAGTACTAAGTTTTGTAACTAAAGCATGGAAAAAAGATGAACCATTCGAGCTTACTTTTCCATTAAGAAGACACGATGGAGAATATCGTTGGTTTTTAACCCGAGCGTATCCTATAAAAGATACCAACGGAAATATTGAAAAATGGATAGGAACCAATACCGACATTACAGAAAATAAAAATTTTACAGAAGAATTAGAAATAAAAGTAGAAGAACGTACTGCAGAATTAGTAGAAAAAGAAGATTATTTGAACCAAATAATCAGAAATGCTCCTGATGCCGTTATTGTAATCAATGAAAATAGCATCATCACTTTATGGAATCCTAAAGCAGAAGAAATATTTGGATGGAAGGCGGAAGAAGTTGTAGGCTTGCACTTATCAGATACCATTGTTCCTCCACAATATCGTGAAGGTCACAAAGAAGGAATGAAACGTTTTATCGAAACTGGTGAAGCACGCATTTTAAATATAACTTTAAACCTTACAGCACTTAATAACCAGGGTAAAGAGTTTCCTATATCTATCACTATTTCAAAAGCATCGAAGCAAGGAAATAAATTTTTTATTGCATTTCTTCGTGACATTACGCTTGAAAATCATAATAAAGAACAATTATATATCAAATCAAAGCAATTAGAAGACATAAACCAAACCCTCGAATTGAACAACAGGGAACTTGAATTTGTCAATGCTGAACTGGCATCATTTAATTACGTTGCAAGCCATGATTTAAAAGAGCCATTGCGGAAAATTCAGTTATTTAGCAGACTGATTATTGATACAGAAAATTTTACGGGCAAAACACAAGATTATTTCAATCGTGTAATTTCAGCAACAGAGCGTATGCAAAACCTTATTGATTCTCTGCTTGATTTTTCTCGTGCAAGTATGACAGAACTACTTTTTACGCCATGTGATTTAAATGAAGTAGTAGAAGAATCAAAAAATGACCTAAGCCTTACTATTTCTGAAAATAAAGCCACTATAGAATATCACAATCTTCCAACAATAACTGGCGTACATATTCTACTAACCCAACTATTTACCAACCTTATTGACAATGCCATTAAATATAGCCGACCAGAAATTAAACCACATATTACAATTACTGCTTCGCTAATTAGTGGCAGTAACATTGCACATAAAGCAGCAAACCAACAGAAAGAATATCACGCCATAAAAATGGCCGATAATGGCATTGGTTTTGAAAACGAGTATGCAACTAAAATCTTTGAACTTTTTCAACGGCTTCACAATAAAAACGAATATTCTGGAACAGGTATTGGGTTAGCTATCGTTAAAAAAATTGTAACCAATCATAATGGTTTTATTATAGCTGAATCAATACCAAACTCAGGTGCCACATTTACCATATACCTACCAAAACTATAAATAAAATCTACTTAGTTTAATGATGAGGATGCCCACTTTCTTTTTAAAGAAGTAATTGAATCTATCAATTCATTGCTAAAATGCGATACTGCAACAAACTGAAAAATTGCACTTGAAACACTAAGTGCTAACACTTGTTTAACCAATATCATTTTTCTTGATTTGAAAATGCCTACTATGAATTGATTAAATTTATAATATATTAAAAAAATTCGTTAAGTGAAAT
>JAYVNQ010000209.1:0-3826 GCA_043758365.1 Chitinophagales bacterium | reverse complement strand
AACAAAATATCAGCTTCGTCCAATGTTTCTATTTCGTTGCGGAATTTGAATTGCTTAATAATATCCTGCACATTTTCTGAAAAGCCATTGAGGTAATTTTCAAAATTTGAACGCAAATTTTTTGGGTCTTGCAATAATTTTTTTAGTGTAAAAGGCGAAGTATTGTAAAACGCCAAACCCGAACCGTGCTTGCTGTTGGTAAGTAAGCTATCTAAATTCTGCAGCTTGGCTTTGTATTCGCCAAAGGTCTTTAGCACCTGGTCTTTGGTAGGTTCTAATAACAAATCAAGCCTACGGATAACAACCATCGGCAGTATCACATCTTTATATTTCCCCTTTTGATAAGTGTTTACTAAAACATCATCTGCAACCGTCCAAAGAAAGTTGATTACAGGTTGTAAGGATTGCGTATTTAAACTCATGCAGTTGGTGTGTTTTATTTATCTTTCTTTATTTTTTTAGATACTGATTTTAATGCTTCATCTGCCATTGGTTCGCCTTGTACCATATTATACAATTGGTCTGCAAGCCAAAGGGTTTGCAATTCTTCAACATCAGCTTTGAGTATTTGGGCTAATAATGGGATTTGCTCTTTCTTCAGTTGCCTATCGCCACGTTCTACTTTGCTAATGATAGAAGTATCTACATCCAATTGAGAAGCAAGCTGCCGTAGCAGCATATTTTGCTTTGTTCTTAGTTCTCTAATTCGTTCACCAAATTGTGTTGCCATTATAATTATATTGTCTTGACAAATATTGGCAAATATAAGAAAACAAAGAGAAAACAAATGATAAGATTTTTAGCAAAGTTGCAAACATTGCAAAGTCTGCAAAGTGCAAAACCTCACCCCGACCCTCTCCAAAAGGAGAGGGAGAAAATGGCAAAAAAAAACCTCCCGAAGGAGGCTTTTTAAATTCTTTGGTATAGTCCAGGCTTTATTTTATTCAATGTGTAGCCAGTAGCGGATTTTAGGATTTCATCTACCGTTCGGGCTGACATTTTAAATTTAGTGCCTATTTCGGTTGCTTCTTTTCGTGTAAATTCTTGGGGCAAAGCCTCAAAGAATTTGCGTTTGCCATCGCCTGAAAGGAACTGCATAGTTTCGTTTTGCTTTGGCAGGTTATTGAACATTAATAAACTGTGTTCTAAATAGGTTTGCACAATCAACATCACTGTATTAAAATCTTCATCTGTACAATAAATTGTTTCGGTGGCTTCTCCATTTTCAAACTTGCGTAGTGCAGAAAGTATCATACACATTCTAAAATAAATTAAACCCATACGATACACTACCCCTGCTGCATCTTCACTGGTAAAAGTTACCACCTCTGAAAGCATTATAGGGAACTGTGAGTTGATTACAGCCCATTGCTGGGGTGTTAATTCAACTGTTGTAGGTGAGTGTTCTAAAAGATTAATAAGGTTTAAAACCTGCTCTGAAAGTGCCTCAAAATGCTCATTGAAAACTATTGAATTGCTTTTTGGTGAAGGGTCTTGCCATTCAATATTGTTTTTGTAAGCATAGAAAAGGAAACGGCTAAATAAACCATCTTCTGCTGATGATAATAAACGTGGTGCTTGTGCTGGTGTGCCTGTTAAGGCAACTGCTAAACAAGTATCGTTTATTTCATCATATTGGTTATCTGTTTTCCTTGTGCTTGATACTGTTTCGTGATGAAATGCAGCCCTTAGAATAGTTGAATAATCGCCCCAATCTTGTTTTTTTGCACCACTCATTGTATCTGCTTCGGTTTCGCAAATAATGCCTTTTCCATCATTAGCCTTTAAATGGTCAATCATTCGGGCTTTGCTGCAATCGGCAGGAATGAAAACAATTTTGAAAGGTGGCTTTTCGGGTTTCTCTGGTGGTTGCTCACCTTTGTTTTTTGTACGTTCTAATTGTTTGAAATCTGCCATTTCAGCATCGTGTACCTTTTGGGCATCCCTGCTTTGTTGCAATATTTTTTGGTGATATTTATCGGCTAATCTTTTGGCATTTTTCAGAACACCTTTACCGCTTGCTGCTGGTGCAATTATGAAAGTGTATAAATGAGGAAAAACTCTCTCCTGAAAATATACGCCTGTAACTTTTGGTAAACAACCGCTAATAATTGCAATAGCACCTGTAAAGAAAACATCCCTTTTCCGCTTGTCGGTAAAGGCTCTTGCACCTTCTTGTAAAATGTAAGGCAGGTTTGCAAATATTTCATCAGGTAAAGTGGGTGTAGTTTTTAAGTAATCTTCTAAAGGGTCATCATCGTTTGCAGTTTGCAGCTTTGCAGACTTTGCAAACTTTGCAAATTCCTGTGTATGCTTTGTGTATGCACTTTTTACAGCTTCTTCAATTTCTCTATGAGGTAATTCAAAATTGTTCTTGCATAAAAATTCAGTATCGGATTGCGATATGCCAGCTCTGTTGCAATTAGAAGCAAGCAAATAAATATAATTGTTTCTGTTTCCATCGGTGTATGTTGCTTTTTGATTTGTGAATTGAATTTGTTGGTTAAATAGAAAAGTAAGGTTTAAGTCTTCGGGTTCTGCCTGTTGTGTTTCCACTACTGGAGCAATAGCCGTAGGCGTTTGCGAAAGTTGCTCCTGAATGAGTTGGGGCAAAGCCACAATGAATTTTTCGTTACTGATAGTCATGTAAGCGTTGGGGTCGTGGCTCATAAAACAAAGCCTTGTAACATCTTTACAGCTTGGGTCTGCCTTTAGCCCTGTTGCATCTTCGTAATGCTTTTGCACCTGCAAATAAGCAATGTCGTGATGTTCTAATCCTGTACTGACTTCTACAAAGACTTTTAAACCGTTGCCACTTGGACTAATAAAACAAAGGGCTGTGTAAGGAATAGAAGAAATGATTGTAAAAGCATTTTGCAACTGTACCTGTGAGAGTTTATCAAAATCTAAATGCACAAAGCCGCTGTACATTTCTAAAAAAGGCATTTGCCTTTTTTCGCTGAATACAGCCGAAGGCGTAAAAGCTAATAACTGTTTCTTTTTGTTATCGGCTTCCGCTTTATTGCCTTGTGCAATTAGAGTTCTAATTTGTTCTATTTCCGCTTTGTATTTTTCGGAAATAATGTCTTTACCAATTAGCAGTATAGATTTTTTCTCTACTGGAATTGCAAAGTTTTTAAATATGGTGCTTGATGCCATTTCTTTTCTTCCTTGTTGAGTTAAAAAATCTATTTGCGTTTGTTCTTCACTATGTATGTAGTTTGTTGCCATAGCTTCAATTTCTTCTGTAGAAGATTGACGGTTACGCTGCAACCAACTGTCCAGTTCGGAACGCTTGAAATAGAGTTTTTTACCCTGTGGGCAGAAATGGGGGATTTGTTTTGTACTTGTTAGTTTGTACAAATGTGAGGGGCTAACATCAAGATATTTGGCTGCCTCATTAAGGTTTAATACTGTTTTTTGCAGTAAGTTTTGCTCATCTAATTTGTTTGAAATTTCTGTGATCTTGTCTAAAATTAAATTTTCTTGTACCATCTTTTTTATTTTTAATAATTTGATGGCACAAAACTCTCAAATGCAGTAGGGGCAATAGGTTCAAGTGGGCTTAAAGGTTCAAGTACAGGAATAAACTTGAACCTTATTGAACCTTTTTTATGGAAATAATCTATTAATAGTTGATAAAATAGCCTCTTGGGTTTCAACTTTCATTTTGCTTTTACCCCTTGACTTTGAAAAATTGGTTGATGTAATTAGAACTGATGGTTTATTCTGTTCGTCTTTAGAGTAAAAACTCATTGACTTTTCAATATTGGTTTGTGTAAGCCTTTGGAATTGCTTGTTGAGGTTATCTATAATGAAAACAAAT
>JAYVNQ010000208.1:0-3850 GCA_043758365.1 Chitinophagales bacterium | reverse complement strand
TCTTTGCCACTAACCTTACCTAATTTTTCTGCTAATTGTTGTTGTAAAGGAATAATAACCGAGTTTGAATAAAACGCAATTTTCTCTAACTGTGTTTCGATTGCATTCACCCAATGTGGGTGCGTATGACCAATACTGATAACAGCATGACCACCATACATGTCTAAGTATTTTGTGCCGTTTTCGTCCCAAACATTACTGCCTAAAGCTTTAGTAATGGTGATATTGTTAAGTGGATAAACGTCGAATAAGATAGCCCCCCTGCCCCCCAAAGTGGGGTTCTCAGAAAGCTGTTGCTGATTTGTAAAATCTTCCATCTTTAGTTTTTTGTTTTAGTTCCCCCCGTTGGGGGATTGAGGGGGCTTTAAAATCCACTCGGTTTCAACTTTAAGCCCAATGTTTCTTCAAAGCCAAACATGATATTCATATTTTGAACTGCTTGTCCTGATGCACCTTTTAACAAATTATCAATAGCAGAATGCACCACAATTTTATCATCTACCATCTCAATATTAATGACACATTTGTTTGTATTTACCACTTGCTTTAAATGAATTGCAGTAGCAGATTTTTTGGTAAATGGTTCATCGTTGTAAGCAGCTTCAAATGCAGCAATTGCCGCATTTTTGTTCTTACATATAAAAGTAGAACTGATAAAAATACCTCTTGTAAAATCGCCACGCCAGGGAACGAAATTGATAATTGGTAGTTGGTGGTTGTTAGAAGTAACTTGATTTAAGGATTCCATTATTTCACCCAGGTGTTGATGTGTTAATGTTTTATAAGGGGAAATATTATTGGCTCTCCAACTAAAATGAGATGTGACACTTAAACTTTGTCCAGCACCTGTGCTACCAGTAATGCCAGTTGTATAAACGTCAATATCATTCAACAAACTTGCTTTTGCAAATGGCAATAAACCCAATTGAATAGCTGTTGCAAAACAGCCAGGATTGGCAATGCTATCAGCATTTTTTATGGCCTCTCTATTAAGTTCTGGCAACCCGTAAATGAATGTACGATTACCGATTTTTGATGTTTGATGTAACCGAAAATCATTACCAATATCAATCAGTTTAATATGGCTTGGAATATTATTGTCGAGTACAAATTTCTTTGCCTCACCATGACCAGCACAAAAGAAAATCACATCCACATCGTAATGATGTGTTACTGAAAATAGAATATCCGTTTCGCCAATTAAATCTGTGTGTACTTTGCTTAAAACATTGCCAGCATTGCTACCGCTTTGTACAAAAGCTATTTCTACTTCTGGGTGATTGATTAACAAACGAATTAATTCGCCACCTGTATAACCTGCACCACCAATTATGCCTGCCTTTATCATAGTTTTACGTTGAACGTTATATGTTATACGTTGTACATCATAATTTGTATGTCACTTAAAACATACTACTTATTACTTTCCGCTACCTTATGAAAAATAGAAGTTTGGTTTCCGAAAATTTTACTAAATCCTCTTACATCTTCGCCTGTAAAGCCAGTGTTCATTTCACCGTATTTACCAAACTTAGCACTCATTAAATCGTAGGCGCTTTCAATACCAATTATTTGAAAACGATAAGGCATTAGTTGCACAAAAACATCGCCAGTTACAGTTTGCTGGCTATTGGTTAAATACGCTTCAATGTCACGCATTACAGGATCTAAAATCTGCCCTTCATGCAACCAATTGCCATAAAATTGCGCAAGCTGATCTTTACAATTTAGCTGCCATTTAGTAAGTACATGTTTTTCCAAAGCATGGTGTGCTTTTAAAATAACCATGGGTGCCGCTGCTTCAAAACCCACACGACCTTTAATACCAATAATCGTATCGCCAACGTGAATATCTCTACCAATACCATAAGCACCAGCAATGGTTTGTAAATATTGAATGGCTTTTGCAGGATGATCGAAAACTTGCCCATCAATTGCATTTAACTCGCCTTTAATAAAACTTAATTTGACTTCCCGACTTCCCGACTCACTGACCTGCGTAGGCCACGCACTTTCTGGTAATATGCCTTTGCTTTGCAAGGTTTCTTTACCACCAACACTGGTACCCCACAAACCTTTATTAATGCTGTACATACTTTTTTCAAAGTTCATATCAACACCTTTTTTCTTTAAATAATCAATCTCATCTTCACGGCTCAATTTTAAGTCACGGATTGGGGTGATGATTTCAACACCAGGAATCATGATATGGAAAATCATATCAAAACGCACCTGATCGTTACCAGCACCTGTGCTACCGTGTGCTACCGCAACTGCATTTAGTTTTTTAGCATGCTCTGCAATGTGCAATGCCTGGCTTAAACGTTCAGCACTTACACTTAATGGATAGGTATTGTTTTTTAATACGTTGCCATAAATTAAATACTTAATAATGCTATCGTAATAACCTTCAACTGCATTTACAGTAGTGTGCGTTTTTACACCCAACTTATAAGCATGGGCTTCAATTTGTACTAACTCTTCTTCGCTAAAACCACCAGTGTTTACAATAATGCTGTGAACATCAAAACCTCTGTCTTCGGTTAAATATTTTACACAAAAAGTAGTATCCAAGCCACCGCTAAAACCTAATACCACTTGTTTATTTTCTAGAGCCATGATTATCGGTATAAATTTATTTAATTATAGATTAAATAAGAAGCTAAATAATGATTTGGATTTGACCCCATTGTCTTCTTTTTTCTTAAACCATTGTATTAATTTGCTTTGCTTAAGATGGTTGAACCGTTCGTATAACTTAGAATACTCTTTAAAATCTGCTGCTGTTTCTTTAGGTTCAATTTTTTCTGCTGGGTCAAATAACATGGCCGTACACATGCAATTTTTTCTATCCTTGCTCATTAAAATATCGTAGTTAACACAACTTTTGCAGCCCGCCCAAAACACTTCATCATCGGTGAGTTCGCTGTAGGTAACAGGCTCGTAACCTAGGTCACTATTAATTTTCATCACAGCAAGCCCTGTGGTTAATCCAAATATTTTTGATTCAGGATATTTTTCTCTTGATAAACTAAAAATTCGTTGCTTAATCAATTTTGCAACGCCGCTTTTTCTAAATTCTGGTGCTACAATTAAACCACTATTTGCTACAAATTTGCCATGGCTCCATTCTTCAATATAACAAAAGCCAACCCATTGTCCGCTTGGCATTAATGCAATTACAGCTTTACCTTCCAACATTTTTGTTGCAATATATTCTGGGCTGCGCTTTGCAATGCCCGTACCACGTGCTTTTGCAGAAGCCTCCATTTCGTCGGTAATGCGAAGTGCGTAATGTGTATCGAGATGGTTAGCTACACGAACAATAATATCCTGATGTTCCAACTTGAAAAATTAAAAGAATGATTGATGCTTTTTAAAACGTAACCGCTAATAAAAAAGTGTTTGTAAGTTGGGGAAGGTTCACTGATAGGGGCAATTGCCAACTGCTCGGCCTATCAGCAACCACGTCTGGGTTGCTGAGTAATGAAAGCAGGCACTACAGTTTGTGGCTGTGTTGCTGGAGTATATGAAATTGTGTTTTTCAACTGCTTTTAATTTGATGATGGTTTGTGAGACTGTAAAAGTATATACATTAAATAGATAGTTGGCAATTTAATTTATGAAGGTTTGGTTAAGATTTATTTCTTGAAACCTTATACTTGGGAAAAGTTGAAGAGCGATAAGAAAGTACAAGCACCCTTTTACGTTCTTATCGTGATGGGGCTTTTAATAGACCTCTAACATAATTTGGATATTCAATATTTTTATTTTTTGCTTCGTTATAGCACTATGCTATATAAGGATATACAAGACTGTTCACCCGTTGTTTTCAAACGTCTTACAGGCG
>JAYVNQ010000207.1:0-11792 GCA_043758365.1 Chitinophagales bacterium | reverse complement strand
AAAAATGGCAACTTGACATTTTTGTCTTCTTTCTCTACTACCATTACTTCCACTTCATCACCAACTTTAAGGCCTGGGTAGTCACGGAATTCGTTTAGGGAAATTAGACCATCGCTTTTAAAACCAATGTTTACAACCACATCAGTTTTAGTAAGACCAACAACGCCACCGTTGATGATTTCACCATCAGCAATTTGTACAAAAGTTTCTTCGTACACCTTGTCGTACTTTAATTTTTCTTCTTTAGAGTACAAGCTAACATTACGTTTGTCAACACTCCAGTCAAAATCATCATGTGCAGTAGCAATAACTTCTGCAATTGGTTGTACAGCTACAACAGGTTCTGTTGCAGTTACTTCAGCAATAGCTTCAGGGGCAACGGTTTCTTCTACTGGTGCAGCAACGGCTTCAACAGCAGGTGATTGTTTGTCTACAGGTGCGTTTGTTGTTGCAGTAGTAGCTTCTACAACTTCTTCCGAAGCCGCAGCACTATCCTGTGCATCTGCATTTAATTGTTTGATGAAAAAATTCATAAGAAAGCCCGATTGTTTTTATTTCGGGCGGCAAATATAGGGAAGTAACCTTATTAAAATACAATGCTGGTAAGGATTTTAGAGGCTTTTTGATATAAATTTTTGAATTATAGAACTAGAACTATTTATAGACCTTATAATACGGAAGTTGTCAAACCGATAGTTAAAATATTATTACTAATTAAAACCCATTATAATAAAAACCTCTAACAACTATTTGTTCTCCACCTATTACCTTCGCTAAAATTTTTGATAGATGAAAAAAGTGCTTCTCGCCATTTTTATTACTACCACCATTGTTGCTTGCAAACAAAAAGATAAGCCAGCCACTGAAACTGGCTATACCATTGTTGGTAAAATAACCGGCACTGAAACTGGCACTGCCATTGTATTACAGAAACTATTGCAAGGCAGTAACGCCGATACTGCTTATGTGGCTAAGGATGGTAGTTTTACATTTAAAGGCTCTGTTGCCGAACCTACCGCAGCCGCCATTTTTACCGCAGAAACCTTGCAGAAAGATATTAGCCCGTTAACGCTTTTTATTGAACCTAGCAATACATCTGTTACTGGCGATAAAGCAACCATAAATATAGCAAAAGTTGAAGGCGGTAAAAGCAACGATGATTTGAAAAAAGTAGAAGATATTATGCAGGGCTATTTTAAAAAAATGAAGCCATTGGGCGACTCCATGCGTGTGTTGTACGATACCAAACAAACAGCTGCCATTAAACCACTACAGGCCGAATATTTACATTATGAAAAGCAACAAAAAGCTGATATAATGCAGTTTGTAAAAGCTAATCCGAAAAGTTATGCTTCAGCCTTTTTTGCTTATCAGTTTAATAGTTACAATACAGATATTCAAGTTGCAGAAACTGCCTTTAATAATTTAGATGCAACTATACAAACTAGCTTTTTTGGCAAGAAATTAAAAACCGTTGTTGATGCTTTAAAAGCTACTGGTATTGGCGGCCTTGCACCAGATTTTACATTACAAACACCAGATGGTAAAAACATTAGTTTATCATCTTTAAAAGGTAAATATGTGTTGATTGATTTTTGGGCAAGTTGGTGTGCACCTTGCAGACAAGAAAATCCAAATGTGGTTAAAGCTTTCAATCAATTTAAAGACAAAAATTTTACCATTTTAGGCGTTAGTTTAGATGAAGATAAAGCGGCTTGGCAACAGGCTATTATGAAGGATAATTTAACTTGGCAACATGTTAGCGACCTACAGGGTTGGAACAGCAAAGTAGCTGCACAGTATAGCGTTCAAGGTATTCCCGCAAACTTTTTATTAGACACTAATGGGAAAATTATTGCAAAAAATTTAAGAGCTGAAGATTTGTTAAATAAGCTTAGCGAAGTACTTAGATAGCTAAATTATTTTGTTCAATAAATTGTTTGAATAAAGAATTCACAAAAAGAAAACTAATACAATAACTTCTCTTTTAAACGCTCATCTCTAATGGCATCGCCTTGTTTAGATTCGTCGTATTGATACACCCTATAAACAGCCCAGTGCTCGGTTTCAAACATTATTTCAGAGCTAAATTGTTGTTTAATCAACATTTGTTTTAAGTTGTAAGTATTAAGTACTGTAAAGGTCTTTAGTACATTACTATTTTTTGCAATCAACATATATCTTATACCAATTATTGGGTTCTCAATAACGGTAACAAAGTTTTTGTTCAAAGGCATAATCGTGCCTTCTAAAGTTTTCATGTGGGCAATTACTTTAAAGGCAGAGGCATCATCAATTAATACCTTGTTATTGACATCGGCAATTGAGGAGATATAAGCAGCTATTTCAAACTCTTCGTTAATGGTTTTTGTACCCAACCAGTTTTTATAATTTTTTATAGATGTGTAAAAATCTTTCTCCTCGGTATCATCAGTTTGCTTAAAATAAAAGATACCTGTGAATACATTTAGCAGAGCCACACTAAACACTAAAAACCAAGTAGCTTTTGGATTAAATTTTTTGCCGCCATAAAAAGTTAAGCCCAATAAACCAAGTATTAAAAAAATTAAATAATACTCAATAGTAAAATAATATTGTAGTTTAATAACCAAGATTGACATTAAAATAAATGGGGCTAACAGCGTAAACAATTCATACATTTTACCCTTGTAATATAAGAAGGCTAATATCAGCAAAGGGTTTAGCAGCAACACATACACTTGAAATAGCAACTGCGATTGCATGGCTACATTCTTAGCGTTGCCTGCATTCACAATCTCTCCAATTGGCACATTGCCTATCACATGCCAATTAGCATATTGGCTAGTTAAAAAATAGCTTGCGTTACCTGCATGGGTTTGGTTTAATACCCTAAATAAAAATAATGCACCAAATGGCAATAAGAATACAATAATATAGATAGCAATTGTTCGGTTAGCCAGTTTTCGCCTTTGAGAACGGTTATTAACCGACTCGAAATATTGTAAAATTGGGGGCTGATCTTTATTGATTTTTAACCCTTCTAAAGATATCAAAACAATAAAAGGGAAGAAGGCTAATAACAGCCATAAAAAATTATAATCGCAAAAAATTAAACATGCCAAATAAATACTTGCCATTGATAAATAAAACGTGGTTTGTGTTTGGTAATACCTAAATAAGCTACGGAACACAAAATAGAAACATAATAAAATTGCAGCAACCCCCCTACCTGAAATAGCTGTATAAATTAAGCCAGGATGAAGTATAAACAACAATGCAACCACCGGAATATAAACAACTGGGGCAACTTTAGATGTCTCCTTAAAATCGTTTAAAATGGTGTAAAACAATGAAGTTGTTATAGCAATAGAAGCCAATATTGGTGCGAACAAATAACCAAATGGCGTGAACACTAATGATGATAGAAATACCAAGCTTGGAAAGGTGGTTCCTAGGGTTAATAAGGTGTTCTCATCACTTTCGAAAAGGATTTTTATCTTCTCGGCAATAAACAAATTTTCAGAATGCTCATAACCTGTGCGGTGCAAAATCCATGACATAATAAGGTAGTACACCAACAGTGCCAATGCCAAAAAACCATTAATATATTTTTCTGCTACTTGCTTCATTTATTCGGGTGTTACAACGGCACTTGTAGATGATAATTTACTAAGCCCATGGTTTGTTTTTTCCCAATAAAAAGGTTTTGTAATTAACTGCCATAAACCTTTATAAGCAGCTCTTGAGTGCATGAGCCAGTAAATAGGGTTAAATGCGGAAAATAATATCAACTCATAATAGCGACGTTTGAACACAGCTAACATATTTACATAAATCATTAAAACATTACCTGCTATAAAGTTGAAAATTGAAATGTACAAAACCCAATCGGGGAAAAGTTTATGTACAAACGTCCATTTAAAAATAAGATACATAGCAAAAAACGCTAACAAAATTGGGTACAATAAAAATGTAAATGAAGTGCCACCAATAAAAAAGTTGAACCCAAAAAAACCTTTCCAGCCCACTTTACGCACTAGTCTTGCGGGGTTGCGCATATGTACCAAATAGGTTTGCATGTAACCTTTAATCCAACGGCTGCGTTGACGAATCCAGTTAAAAAATTCATTATTGGCTTCTTCTAAAGTGGTACTGTTTACAACACCAACCTTTAATTGTTTATCGTATACCCGCAAACCTAAATCAGCATCCTCGGTTACATTAAATGGATCCCAAGCACCCAACTCAATCAGCTTCGCCAATTTAAAATGATTTGATGTACCACCCAATGGAATCGGTACATCTAAAGTTTCAAGACCAGTTAACATATAATCAAACCAATAAGAATATTCTAATGTGAACATCCTTGTTAATAGGTTTTCATTTTTATTGAAATAGTTTAATGCCCCTTGCAGCACCACAAATTCTTCTGGTAACTTTCTGAACTGACATACCACTTTTTTTAATTGATCCGAATCTGGCACGTCCTCTGCATCATAGATTGCCAAATATTCACCGCGGGAAAAATGCAGCCCATAATTACAAGCTTTTGGCTTTGTTTGCGGTTGGTGCGCAGGTACAACTATAACTTCAAAATTTGCAGGAAAATCTAGGTTACGAACAGCGTTCAATGTTTTATCATCCACCTCTTCAATCAATAATTTTACATCCAATTTTGCTTGGGGATAATCTAAACTACGCAAGTTCCAAATAAGTTTCCTAATTAATTTATCTTCCTTATAAACTGGCAGTAATATGGTATAAACGGGTAAGGTTGTTTCGTTTATATTTTTAATTTCCTCTTTAGAAACCACTTCATGCAATTCGGATTTTGAACCAGTTAAAGCCAAGTATAATTTGAAAACAATTGAGAATAAAAAGAACATACTTGAAAACAAGTTGATGGTAATAAACGTAGGCTTAAAAAATACAATTAAAAATATTAATGTGATACCGATAAACCCAAAAATAAAATACAATTGGGCATCGGTAAATGTTATCAATCCTGAGCTTTCAGGATCTTTTTTCATTAAACTAAATACTGCTTCTTTTACAAAAAAACCACCGCGTATTGTGTGTGCCATCCAAGTAATATCCAAATCGGATGTGGCAACAAATTTTAATGGGCATTTGAATTTTACGGTTAAACTAATAACCAATTTTTCATCAAACGGATCGGCTACAGCAATTAATAATTCGCCTGTTGATAATTTACGCAAAGGCAAGTACAGAAAGGAGTTCATGTGAGAAACCTCACATTCTTCAATATAGGTTTTATCCATTTCCTCCGTTCTAGCATCAACTAAAACATAGCCCTGTTTTTCCAAAAAGGCGATATATTCTTTCCGTTGTAAAAAGCCAAAGTTCAAAGCTGCTTTTATGGGTGCGTAACTGTAAGTATCAGCAATTTCGCCAACAGCTATTAGTTTATCCTCCGCAAACACGGCAGCCTCATTCATTTTATGTAACACACAACGGTTCATTTACGGCACTGGCTATTTATTATGAAACTATAGTTCTCTAAACGTCTCTTGTGATGATTTTACCTTGCTTCTTACGAAGAAGAAAGCCAATACCACCAACACCAATAAACCTATTAAAATGATCCATTTAAACTTTTCCCAGAAAATTGTAAACCCGTTTTGATCGCCTGTATAACTTACTAAATCATTCCCTTCGGGCAATTTAAAAAAGTAATTGCTTTTGCCGTTGCTTTGTGCCACACAAACATTACTCTCAATTTCGGTAAGTTGTGTACTAAAGTTTTTTATAACACTTTCAAACGCTACTTTATTGGCACTATCGCCACCAGTGGCTGTAACCAATAAAATGGTGCTACCTCTTTCGCGGAAAATTTGTGCCACGCCGCTATTTGAGAAGTCATTTAAAGAGTATTCTGTTTTTCCATCCTTATCCTTGTACAACTGAAAATCTTTTGTAAACTGCATTGGTAATTGAGTGAATTTTTTTACAAATGGATCAGCCTTGTTAACCAATGCAATTATATTAAACCCTTTTAAATCATCTTCGGTAGTTTTATCAGAGGCGTACAAAGGGGGAACTATTAATCTATTATAATTTGCATTTAAAGGTGCATTTAATTGATAGAATAATTCGCCAATTGAAGATGTAATATTAGAATTGTACAATGCCGGCGATATAACAATCTTAGTTGGTACTTTTCTAAATTCTGCTGGGAAATTAAAGAAGCTGTAAAACCTATTTTCTTTTTCGCCAGAGAAAGTTAGTGTTGATGTTTTTGTATTTACGAAAGCAAAAAAATTACTAAACCCATCTTTACAAATATTTGTACCTGGGTGAAACCGATATTCCACTTCTAATGTATTAAACTTACTTAGCATGTAGGGCTTTAAATCTATATCTTCTATAAAGTTGTTACGGTTCATCAAATTGGCATTGTAAACCAAATTTTGATTTAAGTAAATGTTCAAAAAACCTCTATCATCTGGTTTCAACACCGAAAAGAAACTCTCTAAGTGGAAAGTTAATTTATTAGGTATAGCATTAAATTCAGTTAACGAGAATACAAATTTTGAACGCAATGATCCAATACCCTCCAGCAACCCTGGTGTACCACCAAGGCTTTCCAAGGTTATAATTAATGGAGATTGATTATCAACCGAGGCATAACTTGGCACAGCCTCATCTATTAATAATTTTTCAGTAAAAGCACTGCTTAAACGTTTATTGCTTGATAAGGCATTAATGGCTTTTCTGTACCCTTCTGCATCTGCACCAGTTACTACCATTACGGTTCTATAACCTGCGGCAGAGGCAACCCTAGCTAATGCAATTAACCCTTGGCCTTTTGCCATTGAAGGAATTACTTGTCTTACGGTGTATGGTAGTTTATCGGCAATACCCGTTAAGATGCCTTGTGGTAAAGAATCCTGTTGGTTATAAATACCTGTGTAAACTTTTTTATTAGTAGTGCTTTGTTTTAAAATTGTATAAACCAAACCACCTGCAGCAAGGTCATTTAGATCAGAAGGAGAAGGTGAATAAACTGTTGAAAACTCTTGTATCCACTCTTTTAAACTACGTTGGTAAGTAAAATTTGATTGTGAAACTGGGTTAATAAAGGACGAGTTTTTAATACTTATCCAAACCGCAGGGTTATCAACATCTTTACAGTACTCATCTCCAATGCTCATTTTGGCAGCAACTTTTAATTTAATAAAACGACCATCTGGCTGCAGGTAACTTTCATTTAACGGCACTTCAATAGTAAAAGTTGTATCGCTAGGTGAAACCTGAAGACGTCTTGTTTCCACAGGAATATCTTTTAAACTAACAATTACAAACGAGTTGTTAGGGTTTAATACTTGAGAGGCAGATATATGCAATACCAACTTGCTTTGATTAACATTATCATCAGGCTTTATTTTTAAAAAGTAGCTTACAGAACCTGTAATACCCTGTATGGCTACATCATCGTACCCCATTGATTCAAAAGTCCGTTGCTGTGCAGATGCCGCACCAATGGTAAGGAGTAATAAAGCTGATAAGAGAAATTTCGCTTTCATATTGTTTGTGTTTACTTGGTAAGATTAAATTCTAAACGATAAAAATTGCCAGTATTTACTTCACTGTTGTAAGTAAGTTTACCACCCATTTGTTCCGTTATTTTTTTTGCTACAGAAAAGCCTAAGGCAGATTGGGTAGCCGTTTGTTGAGATTGGTTAAGGTTATCTAAATTATTAAATAGTTGATCTAATTTTTCTATGCCAATAAGCTTGCCTTTATTGGTTACTTCTAAAACAGCTTTATCGGCTTTTTTATGTGTATAAATGGCTATTGTTGAGCCTGTTTGTGCATAACGTATTGCATTAGCAAATAATTTACCAAGTACCTGTTCTAAAAATGCCTTATCCAACCTAAGCATCAACGGTGATGGGTCAATGTTCAGCAATAAACTTATTTGTTTCATTTGTGCCGCATCAGCCAAAGTGATTGTAGCGTTTTCTACTTCTTCGCCCAAGCTTATATCTGCTAGATTATAAGCTACCTGAGCATTATCTGAATCGGCAGATGTTGCCATTTTTTCAGATAAATATTTTAATTTTTCGTTACCGATACCTACATATCCCAAAATTTCTTTTTGCTCAGGTGTAAGGTTGCCATTCGTATTTTTTAAAAGATCTAATGACATTTGTATCGACCCAGTGAAGTTCCTAAAATCGTGCAACATCATGTTCAGCGTGTTGTAGCGATAATCGCTCAACTTTTGAAGCTTCCTGTTCACATCTTCAATTTCATGGTGCTGGTCATTTATTTTTTCCGACTGCTCTATTAAACGGTTGTTGGCTTCTTCAATTAAAATATTTTTCGCAGTTTCTCTTTTAAACAATTCATATCTATTAAAGGCAATTAAGCACGAAAAAGTTGCCATCACAAAAAATACTCCTCCACCATTTGCAACCAAACTATCGTAACCATCATATCTATTAAATAATTTAAAAAAAACAATCAAGGCTAAAAATGCAATACCACACAATATCAACGAATATCTTGGCGGCCATAATACAGTGATATTGAACAATAGAATAACTACTGAAAACAAAAGAAAGTATGGAAGCATATGGTTAACCGATACCATAGTACAAACGCCGGCATGCAACAACATATTTAACGCACCAAAAACTACAACTGTTAAATAATAAGGCCATCTTTTTTTTGAACCCCACACATAAACAACATAAGTTAATATTGCAACAATTAAACGTAAAAACAGAAGATTATCCCAGTCTGAAGATAAAAAAATGTAATCTAGTAACCAGAAAATTGGTAGAGAAAAAATTAACGTCCAATGCACTACATTGGCATAATATTTACCTTTTACAATCAGTTCTTGAGATAACTCTTCCTGGTCTATATTTACATAAGAAAATTTTTGTGTTTGTAACATATTATAGGGTCAGTCAGTCTTTAAATTCAAATTTGCGTGAAAATAGATATAAAATACGTCAAACCTTCTTTACTAGTTTCGTTTTTATTTTATTCAGTGTTTCTTTTTGCCCACACTGTGGATAAATACAAAATAATGCCTAACATTAATAAACAATTCCCCTTTGAACTTGGGGGTGGCGTTAATTTATCGTTACTAGAACATACTTGGGGAAATGCCAACGATTTATTGAATACCAACTTAGAGCCTAAATTAAAAGACATTAAAAAAATTGGCTTTAAAACCGTTCGTTTGCCAGTAGCATTCGATATGTTCTTGCAGCCAAATTCATCAAACTTGCAACAAAAGTTAATAGATAAACTTGGCGATACCTACAACAAGTGCAGAATGCTGGGGCTTAAATTAATCATTACCTATCACTACGGCAAAGTGTATTATGGAAGCGATAATAGATGGACTGAACGTGACAGGATTTTATGGATGTGGAAACAAGTGCAAAATAAGTTTAGAGGTATGGGTTACGATGATGTATTTTTTGAACTATATAACGAACCAACCGAAGAACGTAAAGCTTGGAAAGAAGATGTGAATTTTTTGGTAAGTGGGCTACGTTGGGAAGATAAAGACCGATATTATGTTGTTGGTGGTACCAACTACAATAACGCCGATGAATTGCTAGATCTTGGTAAACTACAGGACGATAAAATTTTCTACACTATTCACTTTTACGAGCCATTTTTATTTACTCACCAAGGTGCTGAATGGGCAAAAGAGAAAACATATATCACCAACGTGCCTTACCCCTACAATAAAAAGAAAATGCCATCATTAACCAGCCAAGCTATTGGCACAACTGTGGAGCAAGACTATACAAAATATCCAGCAGAAGGTACAAAAGACTTTATGGCACTGCGTTTGAGAAGAGTGCTAGATGAATGCAAGAAAAACAATATGCCACTAATTTGCACAGAAGCTGGCGTAATTGCATCGGCTGATGAAAAATCTCGCAACCAATATTTACAAGATATTACTAGCATTATGCAAGACTTGGCTATACCAACCATGATATGGGATTATGACCAACGTTTTTCTATCTTGCAACGTTCTGGCAAGCCATTAAAGGGGTTGAAAGATTGGCTAAAAGCTATTCACTAATAAACTACAAAGCCGAGAAAGTACAATCAAAACCGCTTATGCAAAATGTTCTAGAATTAACAGCTATCAGCAAAGCCTATGGCAAAATACAAGCCCTGCAAAATGTATCTTATCAAGTACCAAAAGGCAGTGTTTTTGGTATTCTTGGCCCAAATGGCAGTGGTAAAACAACCATGCTTGGCATTGTGTTAAATGCGCTGCAAAGCGATAGTGGCAACTTTACATGGTTTGGCAAACCAGGTAGCCCCGATACCAGAAAACGAATTGGTGCTTTACTTGAAACTCCCAATTTTTACCATTATTTATCAGCTGTTGATAATTTAAAAATTACACAAGCCATTAGCCACCGTGGTACTGAGGCAGATATAGATAAAGCCTTGGAAATTGTAAAGTTGACCGAACGCAAACACAGCAAGTTTAGCACCTATAGTTTGGGTATGAAACAACGCTTGGCAATTGGTGCAGCTTTGTTAGGCAACCCCGATGTGATTGTGTTTGATGAGCCAACTAATGGCCTTGACCCAGTTGGTATTTTAGAAATAAGAGAATTAATAAAAGAGCTTGCACAACAAGGTAAAACCATTATTATGGCCAGCCATTTATTAGATGAAGTTGAAAAAGTTTGCACCCATGTTGCCATTATGAAACGAGGCACATTACTTACGGCTGGCGCAGTTGATGAAGTGTTGGCAAATGAAGATATTGTTGAACTGAATGGCAATAATGACGAAGCTCTACAACTATTATTTACAAATTATACAGGTGTAAAATATACCAAACACAACGGCAATAACTTACAATTATATTTCACGTTGGGCACAGCTAATTTAGAAGCTATTAATAAGCATTGCTTTGATAATGGTATTGTGCTGAATCACTTGCTATTAAAGAAGAAAAGTTTAGAAACTAAGTTTTTTGAGTTGACCAATAATTAAATTCAAATTATGAATTATGAATTATAAGTTATGAACCTACAGAATCATATAACTCATAATTCATAATTTATCATTCATAAATTTTCTATCTCATGATTTCTCTTTTAAAAATAGAATGGCTTAAAATAAAAAAGTACCCAGCTTTTTGGTGGATGTTTGGTATTGTAGCATTAACTTACCCAGGTGTTAATTTGTTGTTTTATAGCGTTTATCAAGATCTTACTGCCAAAAAAGACTTCACAAGCACCATTGCAAAACAACTTTTTGGCAATCCATTTGCATTTCCCGAAACTTGGCATTCTGTGGCTTTCTTTTCTTCCATTTTTGTAATAGTGCCAGCTATTTTGGTAATTATGATTATTACCAATGAATACCAATATAAAACGCACAGGCAAAATGTAATTGATGGCTGGAGTCGCAATCAATTTGTTACAAGTAAAATATTAGACGTAGTAATTATTACCATAGTGGCAACATTAATGTACGTAGCCACAGCAACAGGTTATGGCTTTAGCATTAAAGATGCCAACCACGCAAATTGGAGTGAAGAAATAAAATACATTCCTCTTTTTTTTCTACAAACATTTGCCCAATTAACCATTGCTTTTTTATTAGGATTCTTAATTAAGAAAGCCTTTATTGCTTTGGGTATTTTTATGTTTTACTTTTTGATTTTAGAGAATGTGGTAGTAGGTCTTTTTAAGTTTAAAGGTTGGCGTGGTGGAAGGTTTTTTCCTTTAGAAATATCTGATAGATTAATACCTGGCCCAAAATTTTTTGGTCGTTTCGAT
>JAYVNQ010000206.1:0-11840 GCA_043758365.1 Chitinophagales bacterium | reverse complement strand
AGACCTCTGAAAACATTGGGTTTCTTACTTTGTGTTGCCTTGCTGCAAAAGATATAATTTATTGATATTCAACAAACTAAATTCAAAACAACTTCATTCTAATAAAATCGACTTCTTAACATAACTGCATAACAAAAACTTAATCCTTATATAATTTTTAGAGTAGTTTAAACGTTCGTGAATTATAAATTAATTGCTCCACAATTTACAAAGCACGAATTGTTCAAAACCCAATGGCTATGCAACAAACAAGAGAATTGAATGCCCTTTTTACCCTAATTGACGATCCTGATGTAGAAGTGTATTCGTCAGTTTCAGAACGGATTGTTGACTTTGGCAAGGCCATTATACCCAACTTAGAAAATTTGTGGGAAAATACCTTGAGCGAAGAAGTACAAGAACGTATTACCAACTTAATTCACCGTTTGCATTTTACCGATTTACAAAACGGCCTAATTGATTGGCGGGACAATTTTGACTATGATTTATTACGTGGAGCATTATTGGTGGCACAATACCAATACCCAGATTTACAAACTACCCCTGTATTACAAGATATTGAAAAAATACGTCGCAACGTATGGCTTGAGTTGAATAGCTATTTAACACCGCTAGAACAAGCCAATGTGCTGAGTAGCATCATTTACAACTATTACAATTTAAAAGGTGGCGAAGTTGCTTACAACAAACCCGATGAATTTTTTATAAACCGTGTACTAAGTAGCAAACAAGGTAATGCCATTAGCAATGGTATTATTTACCAAGTAATGTGTGAATTGTTGGATATTAATGCCAAAGTCATCAACATCCCTAAGCAATTTATTATTGCTTTTTTTCAAGATGATTATGATGAAGCAACTTATATCGGTCACCCTCAAAATAAAATTTTGTTTTTTGTAGATGCTACCACTGGTAATGCCCATTCTCATAACGATATTGAAAATTATTTTAAGCGTATTTCGGTATCGCCAGTAAAAGCCTACTACAAACCTATTAGCCATAAACGCAGCATACAAATTTTGTTAGAGGAACTGAGCAAATGCTACGACCTACCAAGTAATCAATATAAAAAGCAGGAACTGTTATTATTGGCAGATTTGTTGAATGAATGATTAAAAACATTAAGCAGCAATGACTTCTGTTACAAATTTTATAGTAGCGTTTCAGTATTTAATCTAGTGCACCTTATAGAATTTTAAAGGCCACCTTTTGGGTGGCTTTTAAAATCAATCTCAAGTGCCTCAGGCGGGAATCGGACCCGCACTCGCATTGCTACGAACAGGATTTTAAGTCCTGCGTGTCTACCAATTCCACCACCAAGGCTTCCAAAAAAAAATCCATCTTAAAATGAAATTCTCTTAGAGCGAAAGACCAGGCTCGAACTGGCCACCCCGACCTTGGCAAGGTCGTGCTCTACCAAATGAGCTACTTTCGCATTTTGTTTTAAGAACTTTTTCTTTTTTTCGGATTGCAAAAATAGGGATGAAAAGTTCTCTACAAAATTTTTCTACAACTTTTTTATTTATATTCTGGGGTGTACTGGCTACTTTTTTGAACTTCTACAGCTGGTTTACCTTTATAACGATAGTTGTATAACTTATAACATCCCCCTAATATAAAAGCCATAAAGCAAAATACTTGCAAATAGAATAAAAAACGAGACGAATTTACCCAGTTTTTGGTAAAATCTTTGTTGCTATTGTCGTTAACGTTGTGTGCCATAGTTAATTAATTGCGGTGCAAAAATAGGGTTCAACAACAAATTAACCTTGCTTATTACCAACTATTTCTGCAAAGGTTTTTTTATGTTTTACAAAATGTTGCCAAACAATGCTTCCATGATAAACACCTTGTAATTTTTTTAATGACTTTTTAGGTAATTGATGCTTTTTGTAACCTTTTAACCATAAAAAACAAACAGCAAAATGAGCTTTTACAATAGCTGTAAAAAAATAAGTATCGCCATTTAGTAAACCTTTCCAAGCTGAAACTGCATCTAACAAAAACCTAAATGGCAATTTGTAAATTTTTTCTTTCCAAGTCAAGTTTTTACCTAACATCAATAAGTTATTTCTAAAATTTAGAAACACTTTACGGCCACCCCGAGGCAAAGTACCTGCACCAACATGGTAAACAACCGACTCCGGACAAACCATAATTTTGTACCCAGCCAACTGCATCCGCCAGCACAAATCAATCTCTTCTTGATGGGCAAAAAAGTAAGCATCTAAACCGCCTAATTGGTGGTAAATATTACTACAAACAAACATGGCAGCACCGCTTGCCCAAAATATTGGTTCAGTTGTATCATACTGACCATTATCCTCTTCTAATACGTCAAAAATCCGCCCACGAGATAATGGGTAACCCAAAGTATCAATCCACCCACCAGAAGCTCCTGCATACTCCAATAAATGCTTATTATAGAATGATAATAGTTTTGGCTGACAAGCCGCAATGGTTTTATCGTTTTCCATTAATGCAATAATGGGTTCTATCCAATTTTCAGTTACTTCAACATCAGAATTTAAAAGCACATAAAAATCGCTCTTAACCAAATTTAAAGCCCAATTATAACCACCTGCAAAACCATCATTTTGGGTATTAACCAATAATTCAACCGCAGGGAAATTTTGCTTGATTATTTGTACTGAATTATCTGTTGATGCATTATCTGCAACAATAACATGTTTGTTTTTGTATGATGAGTTGAGAACACTTGGCAAAAACTGTTGTAAATAATTTTCGCCGTTATAGTTAAGTATAACAATAGCTACTGAAGGTTGCAATAAATAAAAATTTTGGCGAAAATAGTTGTTTATAAACCACCGATTAAATGATTTGTATTGAACGAATGGGTAACATAAAATTTGTTCACACATACGCCACAAACAAATTAGTGCACAGTTTAAACAAATTGATTTAACAAATTTGAAACGACTACTATAACTTTGAGATAAACTTATAATTTACCCTATGAACATTAAAAAAATTGCTCTGTTTTTAGTTCTATCAATTGTTACCAATATGATAAAAGCACAAACTATTATTCCTTTGTACAAGGGCGGTGTACCAAATTCTAAACCGTGTGCTAAACAAGAAGATAACGCTGTTGCGGGTAGAGTTTCTGGCATTACGAGACCATGCTTGTACGCTTATATTCCTGAGAAAAAAGATAGTGCTAAAACCTGCGTAATTATTTGTCCAGGTGGTGGCTATTCCCGGTTAGCAATAGATCATGAAGGCTACCAAGTAGCACAAGCACTTAATAAAAAAGGGATCACTGCATTTGTACTAAAAAATCGCGTACCAATAGATGCTGAGTGTTTTGAGAATAAAGAAATAGTAGCATTAATGGATGTACAGCAAGCTATTAAATTAGTAAGAGATGGTGCAAACTATTATGGTATTAGTGCCAATAATATTGGAGTGATGGGCTTTTCTGCTGGTGGCCATTTAGCTTCTACTGCAGCTACACACTATGCGAAGTTGGTTATTAAAAATGAAGAAAATACATCGTTAAAACCTGATTTTTTAGTACTCGCATACCCTGTAATTAGTTTTATGGATAGCCTTGCCCACATTGGTTCGCGAGATAATTTGCTAGGCAAAAATCCATCAGAAGAAAAGAAAATTTTATATAGTAATGAATTGCAAGTAACGGCACAAACTCCTCCAACATTTTTGATTCATGCAGCAGATGATAAATCAGTAAACTTTGATAATAGCTTACTTTTTTTTATGGCTTTGCAGAAAAATAAAGTAGCCAGCGAAATACATATTTACCAAAAAGGGGGGCATGGTTTTGGGCTAAATAATAAAGCTGAACCAACTAATTGGTTGGATAATCTGTATGCTTGGATGAAGGCGAACAAGTTTATTAAAGGCGATGTTCAGGAATAAAATAATAACCTTTTAAACGCTATTTACAAATAAATAAAGTTCCATAAAGTTTTAAGAGTAGCAGGGTGCAACACTGAAGTTTTGGCAGTTTGAATCTATTACGGTTAAAAGAATGAGTTTTAAAAGATTAGAGAGGGTGAAGGTTAAAGGTGTTACTGATAAGTCATTTCAGTCATGGGTATAATAATGCCGTTCCTATCTATCTACCCTTACCCTCGGAATTTTAATCTTAAAGAAATCTATATTACAAACTACATAAAAGATTTTTCTATTTACAATCTTTGCGTTGCTATTGCAACAACCCTGCAGCCCAATCTACTGCATACTTGGCTTTGTAATATTTAATGCCCAGTTCAATTTGTTTTTGCAGCAGCTCAAT
Organism: Chitinophagales bacterium; assembly: GCA_043758365.1. GTDB lineage: Bacteria > Bacteroidota > Bacteroidia > Chitinophagales > Chitinophagaceae > Parasediminibacterium. The sequence goes on along the minus strand of JAYVNQ010000206.1, from coordinate 7,558 downwards.
AACTTTTATTTCACGGGTATTTACCAAAAACAATGAGCTTTCTCCTTGCGTAAATTTTAGTTCCTCATTGCGCAGCAAAGCTTGATAGCTTGTATTCATGTTTTGCACGGTTTGCAGTTGCTGCCAAATAGCATAAAATTCGTTATAATAACTGCGAATTTTATTAGCTGTTTGCTGACGTTTATTAATTAATTCTAAATTAATTTCTTTTATTTTCAGCTGGGCTTTTTTATAATCGCCACGGGCTTCACGCAAAAAGAGAGGTATTTTAAAATCGATACCCCATTTATAATTATTTTGTATAAAATCAGTACTAATATTTTTTAAAGCATAATAATCTTTGTTCAATAAATTAGCTTTCATCGATATATATGGCAATAAACTTTGCTGCTTTAATTTACGATCTACCTCTAAACTGTTCAGCTTAAAATCATAGATTTTTAACAAGGGGTTTTGTATATTGGACTGGTTGATAATACCTTCAGGATTTTGATAGATAAACACACTACTTAGTTGAAAATTTTCAGGTAAAATATTATTTGGTAATTGATAACTACTGTCGTTTTGCAACCATAAGTAATTAGATAATTCCAGCGTTGCATTGTTCCATCTCAGCAAGGCTTCTGCTTGTTGCAATTGATAGTTTTGTAATTGTGTGTACGCTTCTACAGTATCCATCATGGCCCTATCACCATTGTTATAAGCAATGCGAACCAATCGCAATCTATCAGTAGCTATCTCTGTAAATTTAGAAAATGTTAGATACTGTTGATAGCTGCCAGCCCAATGCCAGTAGGTATTGTAGCTATCGAATAATAAATTATTGAGCATCTGTAAACGTTCCTGTTCACTTTGGTTTTTGTAAATTTTTGCTTGTTGCAAAGCTGCCCTTCTTTTATCCAACAATAATCCTTTTACAAGTGGCAGTTCAGCACCCAAGTAACTTGTAAGTCCTTTTGTAAGCTCTGGTGTTAAAAAATCGCCACCATTATTTTCAATACCTGTTTTAATATTACCAACGGGCAGTGGCACTGTTAGCTCAGGGTTGGTATAGAAGTAATAATTTTTACCGTCAAATGTTTTGCGGCTGGCATCAAGCTCAAAAGTGGGGTTAAAACTTCCCTTTGCTGCCAATATTTCTGCAGCAGCTTTATCTACCACAATATTGGCCTGTTTGGCAATAGGATGGTAGTTTTTTACCTGCTTGATAAATGAGTCAAGGGTCAATATTTCGGGCTTTAAAACTTGGGCAATGCCTGAAATAATTATTATAAAATTTATGAAGATGGCCAGTATAAATCTGTTCATACAAGTGATGCTTTAATCGTACTTTTTATCTTTGTTTTTTTGTACTGTTGGCACGTAATAGTCTGGTGGAAAGCCATTGATGTTACGCCAAAGCTCGTAATAAATACTTACGTTTTTAAGCAGTGCAATACCGTTTGCCCCACCACCCATTCTTAATGTAGTCGGCCATTTTTTATCATCGGCATCTTCGGCCACAAGTATCCTAAACTTGCCATTGCTGCTTACCGAAGTTTCTACCGCAGCCACTTTACCACCAAAAGTACCAAAGCTGTTTTTAGGCCAGCCGCTAAACACAATTGCAGGAAAACCATCAAATACAAAACGTACTTTTTGCCCAATATTTATGAGTGGTAAATCCATTGGTTCAACAAATAATTCTACAGCATATTGTATGTTGTTGGGCACAATTTCAACTATCATTTCCCCCTCTTTTAGCATCTCGCCAATACCGGCTTTTTGGGCTTTTATTACTTGCCCATTTTGTGGTGCCAGCACATAATATAATTTATTCCTTGCATCGTATCCAGCATATTGATTTTCTAGTTTTGCCACATCTGCCTCGGTAGAAGCTGCACTGGACAAGGCAGAAAACTTATCGCCATCTGTCTTGGAAATTTTTTCCGTATAATCTTGCACTACACTATTTTTTTCAATCCTTAAATTGATAAGTTCTTGCTTGCTTTGCAGAAATTTATTGTCGGCACTTATTTTTTTAGCACTCGCGTTTTGAAAATTGACTCGTCTTTTTTCAAATTCTGTTAGTGAAATAGCACCACTATCCAACATAGTTTTAGCAGCATCAATCTGCCTTTTGTAAGCCGATAGCTCGGTGGCCACTGCAATAATATCTGTACTATCTGAAGTTACTTTTAATTGCTGTTGCAATAGCTTATTATCTAACGATTGCAATTTCAATACACGACCTTGTAATAAGGCAGCAACTTGTGTTTGAGAAGTAGTGGCTTTACTTTTATACCCTTGGATGCTTTGTTGTTTGGCATCTATTTGCTGCTGCGTTCTCCCTAATAATTGCGGATCAAAATACTCGGTTTTTACTTCGCCCAGTTGTAAAATAGTATCGCCTTGTTTTACAAAATCGCCTTCTTTAATATACCACTTTATTATCCGCCCTGCAATAATGGTATTTAGTTCCTGTGGCCTTTGCTCTTGCCGTAATGTGGTTACCTTTCCTTTTGCCCGTATGTTCTGTGTCCAAGGTAAAAATAGGGTCAACAATAAAACAACCATTATTCCCCATAACCACTTTTTTACGGTACTTTTTTTCTCTATTTGATACACGTTTTTAAAGGAAGTCAACTTGCTTTCTTTGGCTTGTGTTTCAATATCTGATATAATAAAATTTTCCATAATTGCTGGTATCAAAGTATTGATATTGTTAGCTTACAGCCTAAACGTTAGGCTGCAATCTTTAGATATTGTGTCATCATCGGATGCTATGAAAATAGTTGTGTTTGGCATATTTTTCAACAAGCTCATCACTGATAATCTTGCTTCGTTTTCCAAATGTTCAAACGGTTCTTCCAACAGCAATAAACGGTGCTTCCCAAGCAATGCACGTATTAACAATATCTTTTGCCTAGCCTGTTTAGACAGCCGTTTGCCAATAGGATCTATCACTCTTTCAAATCCATTTTTATCTGCTTGCACAAAGTCTGTTAAGCCAAGCAGTTCAACATACTCAATAACTTCTTGCCTTGCAATTAATGGATTACCCATGGTAATGTTCTCCCACAAAGTGCCATTAAAAATATCTTGACTGTTTATCAACACACCCGTTGCATTTCGCAAACTTTGTAAGTTATAGTTGCTTACGGGGTTGCCATCAATTAAAATATTGCCAGCGAAATTTTTGTACGCACCTGTTAACAACCGCAATAAGGTTGACTTGCCAGAACCAGAAATACCTGCTATCTGCACCAATGTACCAGCATTTACAAGCAGGTTTACATTGCTTAAAATCTGTTTACCGTCTGGGTAGCAAAAGCTGGTATTGATAAATTGTACGTTAACGCCATGGTTTGTATCTTCTGATAAAATATTACCACCCACCTCAGTTGTTGCCTCTGCTACTTTATCCAATTTTTCTATTGATACCAACGCATCATACACTTTGTCCAAACTTAAAATTAGTTTTTCAACCGAGCTGATGATGGTAATGATAACAATATCGGCTGCTATAAATTGCCCAACATTTATCTGTTGATCTACCAGCAATATTGTACCAACAATTAGCATGGCTGCTGTAATGATTATCTTAAAGCTAATTAGGCTCCAAAACTGTATGAGGAGAATTTTAAAGTATTGTGTACGTGCCGTTAAATGGTTGCTGATTAGGGCATCTGCTTTGGTAATATGTAAATTACTTTTGGAATATTTAAAGGATTTTACCACCCTTGCCGTTTCTTGTAACCAAGCTGCCACTTGATATTTATAATCGCTAGATAGCATGGCCGAGGCTAGGCCTTGCGGCGATGTAAAGCGTAAAATAGTTACTAGGATAATCAGTAGCAAAATGCCAAATCCTATAAATACAGGATGATAAAATGCTACTAAAAACAATCCCAGCAAAGTTTGTATCAATGCTGCTGGCAAATCGAGCAATAATTTATCAAGTCCTTTTTGTAGAGAAACGGTATCAAAAAAACGGTTCACCAACTCAGGTAAATAGTAATTATCCAGTTGCTCGTTATCCAGCTTCGGTAGCCTATCGCTAAACTCAAGCCCATACCGTAGAAAAATTTTTTGCTTCAATTTTTCAATAATTTCCAATTGCCGTACCTGTAAAAGACCGTTTAAAAAAGTGCCAAAAACCACCAATAATATCAATACCACAATTGAGGTAGAAATTGAACCTGCAATTACAAAACTGATAATAGTTTGTATGCCTAACGGCAATGACAATTGCACAATACCAGCCAATATAGCAAACATATAAATAGACGAAATATCCCTTTTATCCAGCCTTAATATTCTATAAAATTTTCGTAAAGAGTTGGCAATTGATATTTTATTGGTGGCCATATAGGATTAATTAAAACAGGGTTTTATTGGTGCAATTGTGGGATTGTATTTACCTCAATATGTGCATTAAGACTAGTATGTGTTTGCCCGTTAGTCTTTAATTTTATAATAACATTCCGTAACGTTTCTTCCAGTTGCAATATCTTCTTTTCTGAATGTTTCATGTCCTCTTCAGAATCATTTTCTTTACTTATTCTTTGTTCGTGGAAAGCTATTTTAGTTTTGTAAATCGCTGTTAAAAGAGCCTCCGCTTCGTTAATTGTAAATGTGCCCGATATTAATTGTATTTGCATGATTTTTTGTTTTGTAAATGCGTTAAATTTTATTGCCCTTGTGCTACTGTAAAACCAGGTTCGCCGTCAAATAAATAAAGGTTTTCTGTTTTGATTATCTCTAAACCTGTAAGGTTTATTTGCTGCATTAAGTCAATTAGTTGATGGTAATGTAATGGCTCATTGTTAATACTTTTAAAACGACAACGCCAGTGGTCGGTACAAAATGTTTCTGTAAAACCATTTGGCCAAACCTTAGTACCACGGTTGGTTATCATGCTTAGTTGTAAATGGATATTATTATTATTTTGAAGTATTGCAGCAATAGTATTGGGATGACTATTTTTAATATGGAAAAATATATCAATCCCTATCAAAACCTTTACTGCCGACGGTTGTGGCGTTATAGTAATATTAAAATTAGCTACTGATTTTGAATAATCTACAGGTTTTAAAAGCGTTGGATTTTGCCCTAACCTTTCAATAATAGCGTTGGTAAATTTTTGTGTATCAACCTGTGTTTTGGAAGTATTGGCTTTATAAATATCTACCGTATGAATACCATCTTCCAATGTTTTTAACCAAGCATTTTGAATAGTTTGTGCTACTTCTTTTTGACCAATATAAACTAGCATTTGCAACGCCCCTAACAAAAGCCCAGATGGGTTGGCAATTCCTTTGCCAGCAATCAATGGTGCAGAGCCGTGTATGGCCTCAAACATGGCAAAACTTGCACCAATATTGGCACTACCACCAAGCCCAACCGAGCCTGTTATTTGTGCAGCAATATCACTTAAAATATCCCCGTATAAGTTGGGCATTACAATCACGTCAAACTGCTCAGGCGTATCAGCCAATCGGGCAGCACCAATGTCCACAATTAAATGTTCTTTTTCTAGTTCAGGATATTCTGCCCCAACCTCATTAAATACTTTATGAAAAAGTCCATCGGTCATTTTCATGATATTGTCCTTGGTAAAGCAACTTACTTTTTTACGATTATAAGCTCTCGCATATTCAAACGCATAACGAATGATTTTTTCAGTACCTGGTCTCGAAATCAATTTAAGGCATTGATACACATCATCAGTTTGGCGGTGCTCAATGCCAGCATATAAATCTTCTTCATTTTCCCTAACAATTACCACGTTCATCACTGGGTGTTTAGTTTGCACAAAGGGATGGTATGAGGTGCATGGCCGTACGTTGGCATACAGTCCCAAAACCTTACGAATAGTAACATTGAGGCTTTTGTAGCCTCCTCCTTGAGGTGTGGTTATTGGGGCTTTTAAAAATACTTTGGTGCTACGTAAACTTTGCCAAGCAGAATCTGAAATACCCGATGAATTACCAGATAAATAGACCTTTTCACCAATTTCAATTTCTTCAATATCCAGCTTTGCTCCTGCGGCGGCCAGTATTTTTAAAGTAGCATCCATTATTTCTGGACCAATGCCATCGCCTTTTGCAACTGTTATTTTAGTCATGGTTATTTTATTTAGAATGCAAATTTGAATAGCTTTAATCATATATTTTCATTTATATTTACTATCTAATCCATAAAAAAAAATTATGAACTTTACTTTACAGCAGCTAAAAGTTTTTATGGCAGTGGTAGAAAATGAGAGCGTAACAAAAGCCTCAGAAGAACTACATACTACGCAGCCATCAGTGTCCATACAACTTAAAAATTTACAGGCACAATTCGATATTCCATTGACTGAGATTATTGGGCGTAAAATTTATATTACCGATTTTGGTAGGGAGCTGTACCAAATGGCAGATACTATTTTAAAACATGTTTCAACCATTGGATATAAATCACAAAGTTTTAGGGGCATGTTATCTGGCAGACTAAAAATTTCTGTGGCTTCTACTGGTAAATATGTAATGCCATACTACTTGAAAGATTTTCTGAAACTTAACCCCAGTATAGATTTGGTGATGGATGTAACTAATAAAACCAAAGTTGTAAAAAGCCTAGAAAATAACGAAGTAGATTTTGCCTTGGTATCTGTATTACCTGAAAATTTAGAGATAAACCAAGAGATATTGCTGCCCAATAAATTATTCTTGACTGGAGCTGCCGATATGGACTTGGAAGTGGCGAAGCAATTGAATAAATCAATTTTTGATAGTATCCCATTAATCTACAGGGAAGAAGGCTCTGGCACTAGAGTAACGATGCAGCACTACTTTCAAAAAGCCAATATTGTACCCCATGTAAAGTTAGAACTTACCTCTAGCGAAGCTGTAAAGCAGGCTGTAATGGCTGGTTTAGGCTTTTCTATCCAATCTATTCTATCAATAAAAAATGAGTTAAGACAAGGAGAAATTAAAATAATACCAGTAAAGGGTTTGCCATTAATAGAAAACTGGCGTTTGATATGGTTGAAACAGAAAAAAATGTCGGTAGTGGCAAAGGCTTTTTTAGATTTTGTACAAGCCAATAAACAAGCTATTTATAAAGAGAGGTTTTCGTGGATAGAAGGATATTGAAAGCTATGTATTTATTATTAAGCAACAAAAAGCTGGTTCAAACAAATGAACCAGCTTTTTTTAATGAGGTTGTAGTAACCAATTATTTTTCAGACAAGAAATCTTTGATTTTGTCTTTGTGCACTATTGCTTCTTTAAAAGTATAGGCACCAGATTTAGGGCTACGCACAGCTTTTATTACTTTGGTGTAATTTTTTGCTTCAGCTGCTGCTTTAGCATCCTTTATTTTAGCGTTTTTTGAAGCTACTTTGGCCATGGTTTATTTAATTTCTTTGTGAACAGTTACTTTTTTCAAAATTGGGTTAAACTTCTTAAGCTCTAAACGTTCAGGAGTATTCTTTTTGTTTTTGTTGCTGATGTAGCGGCTTGTACCAGGCATACCACTTGTTTTATGCTCTGTACATTCCAAAATCACCTGAACTCTGCTACCTTTCTTT